>JAJUFS010000052.1 GCA_029263725.1 Gammaproteobacteria bacterium
GACCAGAACAAGCTCAAGCTGCTTCTGCGCGCGCTCGCTGCCATCGGCCACAATAACCACGCCGGCGTGCAGGGAGTAGCCCATGCCTACCCCTCCGCCGTGGTGGAAACTGACCCAGGACGCGCCGGAAGCCGTGTTCAGCAGCGCGTTGAGAATCGGCCAGTCGGCGACGGCGTCGGAACCGTCCTTCATGCCTTCGGTCTCGCGATTCGGCGAGGCCACCGAACCGGAATCGAGATGATCGCGGCCGATGACAATGGGCGCCTTGAGCTCGCCGTTTTTCACCATTTCGTTGAAGGCAAGACCGAGCAGGTGCCGTTCCTTGTAGCCCAGCCAGCAGATGCGCGCCGGCAGGCCCTGGAAGGCGATGCGCTCCTGCGCCTTGTCCAGCCAGGTATGCAGCTTCTTGTTGTCCGGGAACAGTTCGCGCGCCTTGGCGTCGGTCTTCGCGATGTCCTCGGGATCACCGGACAGCGCCGCCCAGCGGAACGGGCCCACGCCCTCGCAGAACAGCGGGCGGATATACAACGGCACGAAGCCCTTGAAGTCGAAGGCATTGGCCACGCCTGCATCGCGCGCCATGGCGCGGATGTTGTTGCCGTAATCGAAGGTGGGAATGCCCTTCTCGTGGAAGCCGAGCATGGCGCGCACCTGCTTCGCCATGGATTGCTTGGCGAGTTCCACGTATTTCTTCGGATCGCTCTTGCGCAGCTCCGCGGCGCTTTCCAGCGTGTATCCCACCGGGATGTAACCGTTCAGGGGATCATGCGCGGAAGTCTGGTCGGTGACGAGGTCCGGCAGCTCGCCGCCGGCGAGAATCTGCTCGAAGACTTCGGCGGCGTTGCCGAGCAGGCCGACGGAGATCGCCTCGCCCTTCGCCATCGCGTCCTTGAGCATCGCCATGGCTTCATCCAGCGAGCGCGCCTTGTAATCGAGGTATTTCGTTTCCAGGCGCTTGTCGATGCGCGCCTCGTCGACTTCGACGGCGAGGCAGCACAGCCCAGCGAACACCGCGGCCAGCGGCTGCGCGCCGCCCATGCCGCCAAGGCCACCCGTGAGCAGCCACTTGCCCCTGGCGTCGCCATCGTAGTGCTGGCGCACGGCTTCGGCGAAGGTCTCGTACGTGCCCTGCACGATGCCCTGCGAGCCGATGTAGATCCACGAGCCCGCGGTCATCTGGCCGTACATCATCAGGCCCTTCCGGTCGAGCTCGAAGAAGTGATCCCAGTTGGCCCATTCGCCGACGAGGTTGGAGTTGGCGATGAGCACGCGCGGCGCGAACTCGTGGGTGCGGAACACGCCGACCGGCTTGCCGGATTGCACCAGCAGGGTTTCGTCGTTTTCCAGGCGCTTCAGCGTGGCGACGATGGCGTCGAAGGACTCCCAGTCGCGCGCGGCGCGGCCGATGCCGCCGTAGACCACGAGCTCCTTCGGGTTCTCGGCGACGACCGGGTCGAGATTGTTGTGCAGCATGCGCAGTGCGGCTTCCTGCACCCAGCCCTTGCAGCTCAGGGTGCTGCCCGTCGGCGCGTGAAGTTCGATGTCCCGGAAACGCGTCATGATTTTCCCCGCCAGAAAAACGAAGCGGGCATTCTAGCCCGCTTCGCGAGGCGCGTTAACCGCTCAGCCGCCGCCGCTCCGTTCGCGCGCCATCTGCATGTTGATGGCGTCATTATGCCGCTGCAGGGTCTGCTGCGAACGGTCGCGTTCCTGCTCGATCTGCGCGCGGGTCTTGCAGATGCGTTGCTGGAAGCGGGTCCCGACCACGTGCTCCCGCCGGCAGATGACTTCCTGGTCATCGACCTTCACCACCACTTCCTTGTTCTTCTCGGTCGCCTTGTCGATCTGGGCAAGCGTTTCCTTGACCTCGCTGCGGTTCTCCGGCGTGGTCGTACACGCCGCAAAAACCGGCAAAAGCGCCAGCAAAACAAGTTTCCCCTTCATGTTTGTTCCTCCCGAGGCTTGCACTTTTGAGATTCGCTGCTGTAATTACTAGAGACAGCTTCGTACGAAGATGTTCGTAGTTATAAGACACGGCCGGGAGAATCGCAAGCATGAAATCGAAAAGCCGGAACCCGCGGCCGACCCCCGCCGAACTCGACATTCTCAATGTCCTGTGGACCCAGGGACCTTCCACCGTCCGGGACGTGCATGAGCGTGTCAGCGGCGGGCGGGACGGCTACACCAACACCCTGAAGCTGCTGCAGATCATGCATGAGAAGGGCCTCGTCGAGCGGGACGAGTCACAGCGTGCGCATGTCTATACGGCCGCGATCAGGAAATCCGATACGCAACGCGAAATGCTGGGTGATCTTGTGCGCCGCGTCTTCGACGGCTCGCGCGAACAGCTCGTGATGCAGGCATTGGGCAGCGGCCGGACCAGCGCCGAGGAACTGGCGCGGATTCGGGCACTTCTGGACGAACTGGAGAAAAAACAATGACCTTGACCTGGGCCCAGGCCGTCATTGAAGCATTGGCCTGGACGCTGCTGCATTTCCTGTGGCAAGGCAGCCTGCTGGGCCTCGCTCACTGGCTGGCATTGCGAAACCTTCGCTCGGCGACGGCGCGTTACGTGGTGTCATTGATCGCGCTGGGCTGCGTGCTGCTGACGCCGGTCGCGACCTTCCTGCACCTGCACGAATCCCCGGCGGCGCCGGTGGTGGCGAGCGGCGTGGCGCCCGTGATGCTGGAGGCCCTGCCGGTCACCGAAAACCCGCCGGTGTCGGTCGCTCCCGGCGATCACCTTGAACTCCTGCCGCCGCTTGTCGTCGGCATCTGGCTGATCGGCGTACTCCTGCTGGCGCTGCGCTTCATGGGCGGGCTATTGCATGTTCGCCGGCTGACTCGCGGCGCCCGCTTCGATCTTGTCCCCGAGCACGTGCTCCGCGAACTGGAAAGCCTGCGCGAACGCCTCGGCGTGCGCGTGCCCGTGCGGCTTGCCGTCACCGCCTTGCCGGTCAGCCCCATGGTGCTGGGCTGGTGGCGCCCGCTCCTGCTGTTGCCGATGACCGCCGTCACCCGCCTCAGCCACGACCAGCTGGTCATGGTGCTGGCCCATGAACTTTCCCATGTGCGCCGCCACGATGCGCTGGTGAACCTGGTGCAGGTCATTGTCGAGACGCTGCTTTTCTACCACCCCGCGGTGCATTCGATTTCCCGCTCGCTGCGCATGGAACGCGAGAAGTGCTGCGACGACATCGCCGTCGCCCTCGCCGGCGACCGCTTCGCCTATGCACGCACGCTGGCCGACCTGGAGGAAATCCGCCAGACGAGCATTGCGCCGGCAATGGGCATGGGAATGGTGAACTACCAGCTCTACGCCCGCGTCGAGCGGCTGGTCCGGGAACCGGGCAGGGATGGCCGCGAATGGTGGCCCGTGTTCCTGATCATCGCCGCGGGACTTGCCGTCAACCACGGGCCTGACTGGCCGCTGCCCGGGCCGGAGGCGAATGGCATCGCCACGCTGCGGCTGTCGCTGCCGCCGGCGCCCGCGCCGACGACCATCCGCCCCATTCGCACCCCGGCGGCGGAGACTGAAACGCTCGCCGGCGTGGACAGGCAAGCGTCGATCGAAACCCGGGAGCGGCCGGCGCGCGAGGCTGAACGCGCGAGCACGCCGCAGGTCACCCGTCCGCAGGAAAGCGGCGTGAACATGCAGGCTGCACCGGCGGAACGCCGCACTGCGGAGCCCGTGGCCATGCAGGTGAAGGACGAGCCGGCTCAGTCTCTGGAAACACGTCCTTCCACGGCCAAGGAGCCGCGTGAGCCGGTGATCTCGGGCGGGCGGCTGCTGCACATGGAAGAACCGCAGTACCCGCGCCGCGCCCTGCGCAACCGCATCGAGGGACGCGTCCTGCTGTCCTTCACCATCGACACGGAAGGACGGGTGCGCGACGCGGTTGTGGAAGAGGCGTCACCGCGGGGCATGTTCGAGCGGTCGGCGCTCGCCGCCATCGACAAGTGGCGCTACGAACCGTTCCTGCAGGATGGCGTGGCCACGGAACGGCGAGTCGTTCAGGAAATCCGCTTCACGCTCAGCGACGATCCCGACGGCGAGCGCGACCCCTGCCTGCAGGCGACGGGCACACGCATCTGCCGTTGAATGTCACTGGCAAAAAGGAAAGGCGGTCAGGAGACCGCCTTTCTTGCGTTGTAGAACATGCGCATCCACGGCGAGTCTTCCGGCCAGGACTTGTCATGCCAGGACAGCAGCACGCTGCGGAAGACGCGCTCGGGGTGCGGCATGGCGATGGTCACGCGGCCATCGGTGGTGGTGATGCCGGTGACGCCATCGGACGAGCCGCCGGGGTTGGCGGGATAAAGGTTCGCCGGCTGGTGACGGTTGTCCACGAAGCGCATGGCCACGCGCCCTGAAGCTTCCAGCGCCTTGCGGTCCTCATCACTCGCGAAGGTCGCGCGGCCTTCGCCGTGCGCCACCGCGATCGGCAGCACCGAGCCTTCCATGCCGCCGAAGAACAGCGACGGCGACTTCTCGATGCGCACCAGGCTGGTGCGGGCCTCGAACTGCTCGGAGCGGTTGCGCAGGAAGCGCGGCCAGTTCTCCGTGCCCGGAATGAGCTCGCGCATGGACGACAGCATCTGGCAGCCGTTGCAGATGCCGAGCGTGAAGGAATCGCCGCGCCGGAAGAAGGCTTCGAACTCGTCGCGCGCCCGCGAATTGAACAGCACCGACTTGGCCCAGCCCTCGCCCGCGCCGAGCACGTCGCCGTAGGAGAAGCCGCCGCAGATCACCATGCCCTGGAAATCGTCGAG
Organism: Gammaproteobacteria bacterium; assembly: GCA_029263725.1. GTDB lineage: Bacteria > Pseudomonadota > Gammaproteobacteria > Natronospirales > JAJUFS01 > JAJUFS01. The sequence continues at coordinate 4,774 of JAJUFS010000052.1, forward strand.
CGAGACGCGCCCGGCGAGGATGTCGGTCATGTGCACGTCGATGCTGGCGAAACCCGCGCGATCGAAGGCCGCGGCCATTTCCGTCTGGCTGTTCACGCCCTGCTCGCGCAGGATGGCGACCCGCGGCCGCCGCCCGGCGATCGCCGGCGCGCCGAGGTTGTCGGCGGGATCGAAGGTGAGCCTGGCGTTAAGGCCCGGATCGTCGAGATCGAGCTTGGCGCGGTATTCCTCCTCCGCCACTTCCGGGTTGTCGCGCAGCTTCTGCATGCGGTAGCTGGTTTCCGACCAGGCGGCGCGGAAGTCGCGCAGATCGCCTTCGATCTTCGCTTCACCTGCACGGATGACGAGGCGCTTTTCCCTGGTGACCGTGCCGATCTCGTGCACGCAATGCGCGATGCCGCGTGAGGCGAATTCATCCATCACGCGCTGCACGTCCCCGCTGCGCACCTGGATGACCATGCCGAGCTCTTCGCTGAACAGCGCGGCAATGCCCTCGCCCGGCAGCGTCACATCCACGCCCATGTTGCCGGCGAACGCCATCTCCGCCAGCGTCACGAACACGCCGCCGTCGGAGCGGTCGTGGTAGGCGAGCACGTGGCCCTCGCGCTTCAACGCGGTCAGTGCCGCGAAGGTTTCCTTCAGCAGTTCCGGCGAGTCGAGGTCCGGCGTGATATCGCCGGTTTCCTTGTAGACCTGCGCGAGGCAGGAGCCGCCGAGGCGATCCTGGCCGCGACCGAGATCGATGAGCATGAGGCGCGTGCCGTCGCCCGCGACCAGCTGCGGCGTGAGCGTGTTGCGCACGTCGCGCACCGGCGCGAAGGAGGAGACGATCAGCGACAGCGGCGCGATGACCTCGCGCTGCTCGCCGTTCTCCGTCCAGGCCGTCTTCATGGACAACGAGTCCTTGCCGACCGGGATGGTCACGCCGAGGGCAATGCAGAGTTCCTCGCCGACCGCCTTGACGGTGTCGAACAGGTTGGCGTCCTCGCCGGGATGGCCGCAGGCCGCCATCCAGTTCGCGGACAGGCGCACCTTGCGGATGTCGTCGATGTCCGCGGCGAGGATGTTGGTGATGGCTTCCGCCACCGCCAGCCGGCCCGAGGCCGGCGCATTGAGCACGGCGACCGGCGTGCGCTCGCCCATGGCCATGGCCTCGCCGGCGTAGGTGGTGAAGCCCGCGGCGGTCACCGCCACGTCGCTCACCGGCACCTGCCAGGGACCGACGTACTGGTCGCGCGTGATCATGCCGCCCACGGAGCGGTCGCCGATGCTGATGAGGAAACCCTTGTCGGCGATGGTCGGCAGCTTCAGCAGGCGCATGGCGGCGTCCATCGGATCGATGTCCGCGGGCAGCGGCCGGCCCTGCTTCTGCACGCGCTTCACGTCGCGCAGCATCTTCGGCGGCTTGCCGAGCAGTACGTTCATCGGCATGTCGACCGCGTAGTTGCGGAACACCGGGTCCTCGACGCGCAGCTGCATCTCCTCGGTGGCTTCGCCCACCACCGCGAACGGCGCGCGCTCGCGGGCGCAGATTTCCTCGAAGCGCGGCAGGTCCTCGGCGCGCACCACCAGCACGTAGCGCTCCTGCGCCTCGTTGCTCCAGATTTCCATGGGCGACATGCCGGGCTCGTCGCTCGGCACCTTGCGCAGGTCAATGAGACCGCCGCGGCCGCCGTCGGCAAGAATCTCCGGGATGGCGTTGGACAGTCCGCCCGCGCCGACGTCATGGATGGACTGGATGGGATTGCGCTCGCCCAGCGCCCAGCAGCGGTCGATGACTTCCTGCGCGCGGCGCTGGATTTCCGGGTTGCCGCGCTGCACGGAGGCGAAGTCGAGATCGGCCGCGCTCTGGCCGGAAGCCACCGAAGACGCCGCACCGCCGCCGAGACCGATGAGCATCGCCGGGCCGCCGAGCACGATCACCTTCGCGCCCGGCTCCACACCGTTCTTCTCGATGTGCTGCGGGCGGATGTTGCCCATGCCGCCGGCGATCATGATCGGCTTGTGGTAGCCGCGGATCTCGCCGTCCGGATCGCGCTGCTCGAAGCTGCGGAAGTAGCCGTAGATGTTCGGGCGGCCGAACTCGTTGTTGAACGCCGCCGCGCCGATCGGTCCCTCGATCATGATGTCCAGCGCCGAGACGATGCGCTCGGGCTTGCCGTTGTCCTCTTCCCAGGGCTGCTCGAAGCCGGGGATGCGCAGGTTGGAGACGGAGAAGCCGCACAGGCCCGCCTTCGGCCTGGCGCCGCGGCCGGTCGCGCCCTCGTCGCGGATCTCGCCGCCGGAACCGGTGGCCGCGCCCGGGAACGGCGAGATCGCCGTCGGGTGGTTGTGCGTCTCCACCTTCATGAGGATGTGGATGTCTTCCTCGGTGTAGCGGTACTCGTTGCTGTCCGGGTCCGGGAAGAAACGCTCGGCGTGCGCGCCCTCGATGACCGAGGCGTTGTCCTTGTATGCCGACAGCACGCCCTCGGGGTTGGCGGCGTAGGTGGCCTGGATCATGCGGAACAGCGAGGTGTCCTGCGGCTTGCCGTCGATGATCCAGTCGCCCTTGAAGATCTTGTGGCGGCAATGCTCGGAGTTCGCCTGCGCGAACATCATCAGTTCCACGTCGGTGGGATTGCGCTCGAGCCGGCGGAAGTTCTCGACGAGGTAATCGATCTCGTCATCGGAAAGCGCAAGGCCGAGTTCGTCGTTGGCGGCCACCAGCGCCTCGCGCCCGCCCGCGAGGATGTCCACGCTGGACAGCGGCCGCGGCTTCTCGTGGCGGAACAGGCCGCGCGCATCCTCGAGCGACTCGACCACGGTTTCCGTCATGCGGTCGTGGAGCACGGCGCCGATGGCGGCGAGCTCTTCGGGCCTTGCGCCCTGGAGCCAGTAACCGACGCCGCGCTCGATCCGCAGTACTTTCGAGAGACCGCAGATGCGCGCGATGTCGGTGGCCTTGGACGACCAGGGAGAGATCGTGCCGAAGCGCGGCAGCACCAGCAGCAGCGTGCCTTCCGGCTCGCTGCGCTCGGCGCGCTCGTCGCCGTAGGTCAGCAGCCGTTCCAGCAGCGCACGTTCGTCGGCGCCGAGTTCGCCCTCCACTTCCACGAAATGTTCGAAGCGCGTGTCGATCGCCTGCACGCCAGGTGCCACGGCGCGAACACGTTCAAGAAGCTTGTCGATGCGGAAATCGGAAAGGGCGCGGCTGCCGCGGAGTATCAGCATGCGGAAATTTCCCCGGAAGTGGCGTGGAAGGGAGCGCGAATTCTACCGGAAATCGCCGGGGCGGACGACGTTGGCGGTTCAGGCGACCTGGCGCCAGTCCAGGCCGTCGTCCTGGTGGGCGATGCCGATCCAGTCTTCCTCGCAGCCGAGCGCGGCGGCCAGTGCCCGGCGCGCAAGCTCGGGGCGGTTGTTGTGCTCGGACAGATGCGCCGCGACGATGTGCTGCAGGCGGGAGACGTCCGCGGCGGCGAGCAGGTCCGCCGCCTGGCCGTTGGAAAGATGACCGTAATTGCCCGCGACCCGGCGCTTGAGACGATGCGGATAAGGGCCGTTGGCGAGCATCTCGCTGTCGTGGTTCGCCTCCAGCATCAGCGCGTCCAGGCCCGAGTAGCACTCGATGACGTGCGGAGTGATGCGGCCGAGGTCGGTGAGCAGGCCGAAGCGGCGCGCGCCATCACTGAAGACGTACTGCGCCGGCTCGCGCGAATCGTGCGGCACCGCCACCGGCAGCACCTCGAGATCGCCGATGACCAGCGGTTCGGAAAGCATCAGCAGCCCGGCCTTCGGCAGGCCCTTGTGCTGGGCGAAGGCGTAGCAGCCGGGCGTCATCCACACGGGAATGTCGTACCTGGCGGCAAAGCGCGCCACGCCGCTAATGTGATCGCCATGCTCATGGGTGACGAGGATGGCGGAAACGGACTCCGGCTCGGTGCGCAGGCGGACCAGGCGCTTTTCCGTTTCCGCGACCGAAAAGCCGTTGTCCACCATCAGGCAGGTCCGGCCATGGCGGACCAGGCTGCAATTGCCGCCGCTGCCGCTACCGAGTACCGCGAATTCCATTACTTCCTGTCGCCGGAGGGGTAGTAGGAAACCGGGAAAGGCGTGACGTTGCCTTCCGCCTTGGAGATGCGCGCCGTACCCTGCCTGGCGACTTCGTCCACGCGGATGACCGCGTGCATGGGGATGAAGCTGCGCTTGACGTCCTCGAACTCGCTTTTCAGCTTTTCCTCGGACGGATCGACGACCACTTCGCTGCGGTTCCCGAACACCATGCCGGAAATTTCCAGGAAGCCGAACAGCGAGCCCTGGCTGACCTCACGGGCGTAGATCTCGTAGATCCGCCCCTGGTTGACGAACTGGACGCGATAAAGACGTTTCTGGCTCATGGAACAGCGGGGATCATCAAAAACGGCGGCCGAGCATACCATAAGGCCGGATGCGGCCTGATTTGCGGCGCAAAAGAAAAAGGCTCCTTGCGGAGCCTTTTCCCTGAGAAACAGTGACTGCGCGCTTACAGCGGAGTGACGTTCTCGGCCTGGGGGCCCTTCTGACCCTGCGTCACCTGGAAGGTGACCTTCTGGCCTTCGTGCAGCGAGCGACGACCGGTGCCGTTGATGGCACGGAAGTGCACGAACACGTCCGCAGCGCCTTCGCGAGCGATAAAGCCGTAACCCTTTTCATCGTTGAACCACTTGACGGTTCCAGTAACGAGTTCTGACATAGTACTTGCTAACCTTACTTGCTTTTGAACAACCGGCGGCGTTTTCGGAAACCCACCTTCTACCGCAGCCTGCCCGGATGCAAAGCAAGCGGGTCGGAATCTGCTTGCGGCCGATTATCCACGCGCATTGTGGAATTAGCCAGCAAAATCCACTGGCAAACAAAAATATTTTCAGAAAGTTACAGGGATTACCCCAAACGAATGATGGTTCGACAGGGCTTGGCCTTATGCGCAGGGCAGGAAGTGTGATCAGCGTTTCTTCTTTTTAATAAGAGAGCGGCGTTCCCGGCTTCAGGTCCATGAACAACGTTGTGCGCCGAATCCCCCCGCCGCTTCGCGGCGACCCCCTTTACGAAAGGGGGTGAAGGAAGCGCGCTACGCTCGCGGTTCGGCGCGTGGGCTGGGGTGAGCGCAGCGAACGCCTACGGCAAATCAACTCCCCTCCCCCTCGGGGGGAGGGGCCGGGGGAGAGGGGGCTGGTCTCCGCCGACTACGGCGGCTCCGGCTCGAACCCGATCATCCATTCCGTGGGTTCGAACCCCACCTCATCTCAATCCACGCAGTAAAAGCAAAGGGGGCACCGTTGGTGCCCCCTTTGCTTTTACTCATCTTGGCGGAGAGGGTGGGATTCGAACCCACGGTACGCTCGCGCGTACACCTGATTTCGAGTCAGGCCCGTTCGACCACTCCGGCACCTCTCCCGTAAAGGCGGCGGATTCTACACGATCAGGGCGGACAGCACCACGAAAATCCGCCGGCCGGGCGACCCGGGCAAATGCCCGAAGCCTGGGCGGAATTGCATGGGGTAGAATTACCCCACTGGCGTGACCGGAGTCACAGTTTGCGCACGATCCTCGTCCTCAGCCTGACGTTCCTGCTCTCCACCTGCGGGAACGCGCCGTCGCTGCTGGAGCAGGTCAAGCAGCGCGGTGAACTGCGCGTGGTCACCAGGAACGCCGCGAGCACCTTCTACCTCGGCCCCGAAGGCCCGGCGGGCTTCGAATACGACCTCGCGGCCATGTTCGCCGCCGAGCTCGGCGTGAACCTCAACATGTTCGCCGCCGACAACTTCGAGCAGATCCTGCCCATCCTCAAGTCCGGCCAGGCGGATTTCGCCGCCGCCGGCCTGTCCATCACCGGCACCCGCAAGGAAGAATTCGTCTTCGGGCCGCCCTATCACGAGATCCGGCCGCAGCTTGTCTACCGGCTGGGCCAGCCCCGTCCCCGCGGCCCGCAAGACCTGGCCGGGCAGGTCATCAAGGTGGTGGCAGGCTCCAGCCACGAGGAAAAGCTCGCCCGCCTCGCCCAGCAGGTTCCTGACCTGCGCTTCGAGGCGCAGACCGAGGCGGAAACCGACGAGCTGCTGCAGCTCGTCTCCGCCGAGGCCGTCCCCTACGCGGTGGCCGATTCCACGGATGTCGCCCTCAACCAGCGCTACTATCCCGAGCTGCGCGCCGCCTTCGACGTCGGCGCCGCCGAACCGCTGGCCTGGGCCTTCCGCCGCTCGGACGACGACAGCCTGTACACCGCCGCCGTCACCTTCATCGAGAAGCTGCGCCGCCAGGGCGCGCTGGCGCAGATCGTGGAACGCCATTACGGCCACACCGACCGCTTCGATTACGTCGCCACCCGCATCTTCATGCGGCACGTGGAAACCCGCCTGCCGGCCTACCGGGAAGTGTTCGAGGAAGCCGCGGAACTCACCGGCACGGACTGGCGGCTGCTCGCCGCGCTGGGTTACCAGGAATCGCACTGGGACCCGAACGCGGTCTCGCCCACCGGCGTGCGCGGCATCATGATGCTGACGCAGAACACCGCGCGGCACGTGGGCATCGACAACCGGCTGGACCCGCACAAGAGCATCCTCGGCGGGGCGCGCTATTTCCAGATGGTCAAGCGCCAGGTGCCTGAGCGCATCCAGGAACCGGACCGCACTTGGTTCGCGCTGGCAGCCTACAACGTCGGCTTCGGCCACCTCGAAGACGCGCGCATCCTCACGCAGCGGCACGGCGGCGACCCCGACCGCTGGATGGATGTGCGCGAATACCTGCCGTTGCTGAGCCAGAAGAAGTGGTACAAGCAGACGAAACACGGCTACGCGCGCGGGCGCGAGCCGGTGATCTACGTCGAGAACATCCGCCGCTACCTGGACACGCTCATGTGGCTGACGCGCGAAGAGAAGACCGCGCCGTCCGACCTCTGATCAGCGCCGGCGGCGGAAGAACTCCGTCATCAGCCCGGCGCACTCGGCTTCCATGACTCCCGGCACCACTTCCAGGCGATGATTCAGCCGCTCGTCGCGGACGATGTCGAACACGCTGCCCGCCCCGCCCGTGCGCGGCTCGCGCGCGCCATACACCAGCCGCTTCACCCGCGCATGCACCAGCGCGCCCGCGCACATCGCGCAGGGCTCCACCGTGACGTAAAGCGTGGTATCGACGAGACGGTAATTGCCGATGCGCTCCGCCGCCGCGCGCAGCGCGACGATCTC
>JAJUFS010000017.1 GCA_029263725.1 Gammaproteobacteria bacterium
CCTGTTTTCCGCCCTGTGGGCGGGACTGTTCCGCAATCCCGGCGAGGTGCCGTCGCCGCACATCGGTCGCTCCGTGCCGGAGTTCGCGCTGCCCGAGCTGCATGATCCGGAAAGGACCTTCACGCACGAGGCGCTGCGCGGGCGGATCAGCCTGCTGAACGTGTTCGGCACCTGGTGCCCGGGCTGCCACGAGGAACATGGCGTGCTGATGGCCTGGGCCGCGCAGCCGCCGTACGGCGTGCCCATCTACGGACTCAACTGGAAGGATGATCGTGATGCCGCCATCGCCTGGCTGCGGCGCGACGGCAATCCGTACGAGCGCATCGGCTTCGACGCCGAGGGCGACGTCGCCATCGACTGGGGCGTGTATGGCGCGCCCGAGACCTTTCTCATCGATTCCAGCGGCCGCATCCGGCTCAAGCACATCGGCGTGATCACCGAGCAGGTGGTGATCGAGAAGCTGATCCCTGCCATCGAGGCGCTGCGCGCCGAGGAGGGGCTGCAATGAGAATGCTGCTGTTGCTGCTGGTCATGCTGCCGTTCGCCGCGCACGCCGCCGACCAGCAGTTCGATGATGCCGCCGAGCAGGCGCGTTATGAGGCGCTGATCAACGAGCTGCGCTGCCTGGTCTGCCAGAACCAGACCATCGCCGATTCCAATGCCGATCTCGCCCGCGACCTGCGCGGGAAGGTCGCCGAACAGATTGCCGCCGGACGCAGCGACGAGGAGATCATCGCGTTCCTTACCGAGCGTTACGGCGATTTCGTGCTTTACCGTCCGCCCATGCAGGCGAACACCTGGTTGTTGTGGGCGGGTCCGTTCCTGCTGCTCGGCGTCGGCCTCCTGGTCCTCGCCTTCACGGTGCGCAAGCGCGCGCGTCTTGCGGACCTGGACGAGGAGGACCAGCCATGATCTTCATCAGCGGCCTCGTGCTGCTCGCCGTGCTTGCCGCCATCGTTGCCGCCGCACCGCTATGGCGCCGCGGCTTGCGGCTGCCAGGCATGCTTGCCGCGATCATGGTCGTGGGAACGACCGTGGGCGTGTATCTCATCATCGGCCGGCCCGATCTCGGCATCTCGCCGCCGCGCGTGGCGGAGGCGCAGACAGCCGAAGACATCATCGCCATGGTCGATCGCCTTGCCGCGCGCCTGGAAGCCGCGCCCGACGATCCGACCGGCTGGACCATGCTCGGCCGCGCCTACGTGCTGATGGGCCGCTACGACGAGGCGGTGCGCGCCTTCGGCGAAGCCATGTCGCGCATTCCCGGCGAAGATCCCGACCTGATGGCGAGCTACGCGGAAGCGCGCGTCATGCAATCGCCCGAATCGCTGCCCGGCGAGACCGGCGCGCTGTTCGAGCGCGTACTGGTGCTCGATCCCGGCAACCAGCGCGCGCTGTGGTACGGCGGCCTGGCGGCACAGGTGCGCGGCGACAACCCCACGGCGGTACAGCGCTGGCAGGCGCTGCTCGCGCAGGAAATCCCCGCCGAGTTCCGCCGCGTGCTGGAATCCCGGATTGCGGGGATTGATCCCGGCGCCCTGGATGCCATCGTGCTGGTCGAGGTCGGCATCGCGCCCGAGCTGGCGAATGCACTGCCGCCGGGAACGGTGCTGTTTGTCGCACTGCGTCCGGCCGATGAGACGCAGCCCGGACCGCCGCTCGCCGCCAGGCGGCTTGAATTCTTCAGCCTGCCGGAGACCGTGCCGTTGATGCACGGCGACCTGCTGCGCGGCGATCTGCCGGAAGGACGCATGCGCGTGATCGCCCGCCTGACCGCATCGGGGGATGCGAGCGGCGCCGCCGGCGACATCGAGGGCCATGCCGAATGGTCCCCCGCGGACGGCAAAACCGTGCGCGTGGTGCTGGACAGGCGGCGCGGAGAATGAAACGCTGGCCGTGGAGTGGAAGGGGAACCTGCGGGAATGCGCAAATCGTCGTGGTTGCTGTTGCTGCCGTTGCTGCTGCTTTCCGGATGCAGCCTGGCAGGATTTGCATATGACCTGCTGCCACGGCTCGCGGTAAGACAGGCCGACAGCTACCTCCAGCTCAGCAAGCGGCAGGAGGCAAGGGCGCTGGAACTGTTCCGCGAACGCCACGCTCTCCATGCCCGCGACGAACTGCCGCGCTACTACGCCTTGCTGCGCAAGGCGGAGCGCGCCGCCAGCGACGGCATCACCCGCGAGGAAATCGATGCCGTGCTTGACGAGGTCGAGTTCCTCTACAAGCTCGCCATCGAGCGCACGCTGCCGGCAGTCGCCGAGATCCTCGCGGGCCTGGACGACGCCCAGCTGGACCTGCTGGAAAAGCGCCTGCGCGCCGACGCCGAGAAGGACCGCAAGCGGCTGGACGAGGACCATCGTGCGCGCCGCATGGAGAAGACCCTCGAGGAAATCGAGGAGTGGACCGGCAAGCTCGAAGAGCCGCAACGGGCGATGATCATCGCCGCGCTGGAAGAGATGCACGAGACGCGCCCGATGTTCCTGGAATGGCGCATCGACAACAGCGAACGCTTCATCGAATTCATGCGCAGGCGGCCGAAGCCCGTCGAGATCGAGAAGATGCTCGCGGGCTACTGGCTGGGACGCGCGAACATGCCTGAGGAGCTTTACGCGAAGCTCCAGGACAACGCGAACCGCTATCGCGAAATGCTGATCGCGCTGGACGGCAATGCCACCGAAGCGCAGCGCCGCCATGCGCTGGAAAAACTCTCGAGTTTCGCCGACATCGTGCTGGACATCATGCCCAGGGAAACGCGCGCGGCGATCATTGAAGACAGGGAAGGAACCGGGAAGGCCAGGTAATGAATTCACCGCTGTTGCCGTTGCAGTCACGCATCGTCGAGCTCGATCAGCCCCGGCCGCTGTGGCGCATCTACGCGGGCATGCTGTTTCGCCGGCATGCACCTTCGACGGACGCCGAGCATGGCGTGATCATCTATCGCCAGCGCGACGTGCGCGCGCGTCCTGCCGACGTCGTCGCCTACCGTCAGCTGTGCGGCGAATGCCCGCCTGGCCGCATGCCGCCGATCTATCCGCACGTGCTGGCAACGCCCCTGCAGCTCAACCTGCTCGATTCCGACGACTTCCCGCACAGCCTGCCTGGCCTTGTGCATCTCGGCCAGAGCATCGAGTGGCACCAGCCGGTCGGCGTCGACGACAGCCTCGACATCGAATGCACCATGCATCCCGCCGAGGAACACGAACGCGGCGCACTCTACCGGCTGGATACCGACATCCGCCGCGATGGTGAACTTGCCTGGCGCGAGACCATCGCCTTCCTCAAGCCCGATCCCACGAAGCGGGTACGGCCTGCGCGACGGGGCAGGGAAGGCGACGCCAGTCATTTCGTGCCGCTGCTGCACATGCAGTTTCCTGAAGACGCCGGCCGCCGCTACGCGCGCGTCTCCGGCGACTGGAACCCGATCCACCTCTGGGAATTCACTTCGAAGCGCTTCGGCTTCAAGCGGCCCATCGCCCACGGCATGTACACGCTCGCCCGCTGCCTCGCCGTGCTCGAAGCACGCGGCGTCGACCTCATCGGCAAGCGCGTCGACGCGCAGTTCCGCGCGCCTGTCATGCTGCCCGCCTTCACCAACTTCTCGCTCTCCGATCGTCATCCGGACGAACACTTCGCACTGACTGATTCCAAGAAGGGACGAATCCTTCTGGAAGGGCGAATCAGCGGCATCGAATACGACCGATAAACGTACGTTAGCTACGATGGCGGAGATCCGCAGGCTCGTTACACGGGTTTTGGATATACCGCGTAATCAAGGATAGTTGTTCGAGAATGGGGCTGGCAGATCGTGACAGGCTGAGGTTTGCGCGCCGAGTCCACCTGGTTCGGCCAGGCGGGTCGATGGAGAGCAAACAAAAAGGGCGGCCAATGGCCGCCCTTTTCGTTGCAAGCTGCATATATCGATCAGCGAATGCCGAGCACGTCCACGCCCTGTTCGAAGACGATGTCGACGGGAATGTCGGCTTCGGCGAGGCGGTCGAGGTCGCGCTGCAGGCCGGCGTCGATGATGCCTTTCTCGCGCACCAGGCGATCCACGCCCTTGTAGTCGCCGTCGCCCTGCAGGGTGAGGATGAGGCGCGAGAGGTCTTCGACGGCCTGCTGCATCTTCTCGAAGTTGACGCGGTAGGTACCGGTCTCTTCGTCGCGCGAGAAGGCGCCGGCCTCGCGGAAGAAGTTGAAGCGCACCATGTTGGCCTTGCCGTGCGCGCTGGAGGCGCCGAAGCGCACCGAGCGGAAGATGCCGGCGAGGAAGGTGGTGTAGTAATCCATCAGCTCGCCTTCGAGTTCGCCGCGCTTCTGCAGCTCGCCGACCATGTACAGGCCGAGGATGTCGGCCTTGCCTTCCTCAAGGCTGCTGGCGTGATCGAGCAGCGCCTCGCGCACGGTCTGGCGGCCGTCCAGCGTGTTCTTGATGCCGAGCCCATGGGCGACTTCATGGAACATGGTGTTGGAGAAGAACGCATCGAAGGTGATGTGCTTGCGCTGGTCCTCGGCGATGAGGATGTCGGCGATCGGCACCAGGATGTGGTCGAACTTGGCCTGCATGGCGTTCTTCAGCTGCAGGCGGCGGGTGCCTTTCTCCAGCTGCACCTGTTCGTCGTTGGGCAGGTTGATGGCGATGGTCTTGGAACCGGCGTTGCTGTGGCCGGCGTAATAGAGCACGTCATAGGCGTTGAGATCCGCGTCCGAGCCCGGCATCTCGCGCTTGTATTCCTCCGGCACCGGCAGGCCGCGCTGCAGTTCCGGCAGGTACTGCGCGAAGCGGCCGAGGCGCTCGCTCCATTCGAGGTCCTTGAGCAGCACGTAGGACTCGTAGGCGGTGCGGTAGCCGAACAGCTGGTCCTCGTAGGACTCGATCGGACCGATCACCACCTCGATGATGTTGTCCTTCATGTCCATCCAGGCCATGTCGCTGGGCTGGAAGTCGTCGTTCAGCAGCGCGTCGGCGCGCATGCGCAGGTACCTGGCGAAGGATTCGATCTCGGCGAGACCGGCGGCTTCGCGCAGCAGGTTCGCGGCGCGCTCCAGCTCGGCGCGATAGGCCTCGTGGTAGGGCACCAGCACGAGGTTGCCGTCGGTGTCCCGGCGCACCAGCGAGTACAGGCCGCGCTTGTCGGGGTTGTCCCAGGCTTCGAATTCCTCGCGGGTCATGTCGGCCGGGTAGAAGTTCGCGCCCAGCGGCTTGTCGCCGATGCCGTCGACGAACGGGCGGTCGCCGGCGAGGCGGTCCCACGGACCGTAGTTGATCTCGGCGAAGCGGCGGGTGTTCTCGTCCTGCAGGGAGTTGAGCAGCGCGTCCTTGTCGCCGTAGGCCTGCTTCCAGAACAGGTCGTCCATGATCTCGGAGGCTTCGATGAGCTTGGCGATCAGGGCGCGCTGGTTGTCGGAGAGCGCGCTGAGGTCGGCGGTGAGTTCCACCGGCGCGTAGATGCCGATGCGCTGCATGACGTACTCGTTGCTGCCTTCGGTGCGGGCCGTGACGGGTTCCTCGGCGCCGCGGTCACAGGCCGCGAGGCCGAAGCCGGCCGTGGCCGCCAGGAACATTGCGGTGAGTTTCTTCATTCTTGTGGCTCCTTGGCTTTTGCGGAACGCTCAGAGCGGAGACTTCTCCAGCATGGCGTCCACGTAATCTTCGAGCTGGTTATAACCGTTGCCCTGGAAGAATTCATATTGAATGTGCAGGTGATACTCGCGCTCGGAAACGCGGCGTACCAGCACGATGCGGCAGTCCACCTCGATCAGCGGCTGCTCGCCGGGGCTCGGGAGGTTGAAGCGCAGGCGCGCGGCGGGGGACTGGTCGGGGGTGGTCTTCTCGCCACGCGGCGCCACGTCGCGCAGCGCCTCGCGGTCACAGCGCAGCTGCATGCCGGCCAGCGAGATGTTCACGCCGCGCGCGGAATGGATCGCCTCGGTCTCCGTGATGATCTCGACGGGAATGTCGGTATCGAAGCGCTTGTACAGCCGGCGCTCCGCGGAGGTTTTCGGACTAGCCACCAGTGTGCCCCAGGTTATTGATGTAACAGGTGAATGCCCGAGTATAAGGCGAAATTTCCCAGTACGTGTAGGGCAGGGATCACGCTCAGCGGCCCGGCTGGCGCAACTCGCTGATGCCTTCCGCCTTCTTTGCGGCGGCCACGATCTCGCGCACGTCCTCCAGCAGGGCGGGGGCGTCGTAGACGATGCCGTCCTTGATGGTCCAGCGCACGCCGCCGACGCGGACGACCTGGTTGTCCTCGGTGACGCGGATCGCGCCGGTGCCATACAGCACCTTGAAGTTGGCGAGCGGATTCGCCGGCACGACGATCAGATCCGCCAGCTTGCCGGGTTCCACCGAGCCGATGTCGTTCGCCATGCCCAGCGCTTCCGCGCCGCTCAGGGTCGCGGCGCGCACCACTTCCAGCGGATGGAAGCCGGCTTCCTGCAGCAGTTCCAGTTCCTCGATGTAGCCGAAGCCGTAGGTCTTGAAGATGTAACCGGAATCCGAGCCGGCGGTGACGCGGCCGCCGTGGTTCTTGTAATCGTTCACGAAGGCCATCCAGCGGCGATAGTTCTCGCGCCAGGCGATCTCGTCGGCGGTGCTCCAGTCGAACCAGTACGAACCGTGTGCCTTGCGGCTGGGCTGGAAGAAGGCCCACAGCGAGGGCAGGGTGTATTCGTCATGCCACTCGGCGCGGCGCGCGGCCATGAGATTGCGGCTGGCGGCGTAGATGTTGAAGGTCGGGTTGAGCGTGAAATCCAGCGCGATCAGCGTATCGCGCACCTCGTTCCAGCGCGCGCTGCCGGGTTCCGCCGCCTGCAGCCACAGCCGGCCGGCGGCGCTGAAGCGATGGTATTCGTCCATGTAGTTGTAGTCGGCTGGATAGTCCTGCACGCGCCTGTCGGTGAACATCGCTTCCGGCAGGCCGTACCAGTGTTCCATCGTCGTCAGTCCCCAGCGCGCGGTATCCAGCACGTTCGCGCGGGCGACGTCGAGCTGGGCGTGATGCATGGCCGAGCGCAGGCCGAGCTTGCGGGTTTCCTCCAGGGCGGCGCGCAGCACCTCCGGCGGCGCGCCGAACAGCTTGATGCCCTCGGCGCCGGCGCGCGCCTGCTGCTGCACCCATTCGCGCGCCTGCTCGGGCGTGCGGATGCGTTCTCGCGCGCCCTGGCCGAAGAAGGTGTAAGCCTCGATGCGCGGCGCGACGATTTCATTGCGCTCGCTGCGGCGCTTGTGATCCAGCGTCCAGGCGAGGCCATTGCCGCTGCCCGGCTCGCGCACCGTGGTGATGCCGTGGCCCAGCCACAGCTTGAACACGTACTCGGCCGGCGTGCCTTGCTCCTCGCCGCCGATGTGGCCGTGCATGTCGATCAGGCCTGGCAGCACGTACATGCCCGTGACATCCAGCTCGCGATCGCCCTCGCGCAGCGACGGGCGAACGGAAGGATTTATCGGCACATTGGGGTAGCCGACGCTGACGATGTCGCGGATGCGGTTTTGCTCGATGACGATGTCCACCGGGCCGCGCGGCGGCGCGCCGGTGCCATCGATCAGCGTCGCTCCCCGCAGGATCAGGCGCGGGAAGGGCCCCTCGCCGGCGTCCCGCTTGGGTGCGGCGGGAATGGCGGCCAGCGCCGGGGTGACGAGGAAGGCGAGAGCAAGCAGCAGTAGTCGGTGCATGTTCATTCCGGGAGTCAGTCGGGAAGGGTTTCGTCGATCCAGGCTTCCAGCAGCGGGTAGCTGTCTGCCTCGAACTGCGTGAAGCGCACGCCGATGCGGAATTCGTCCTGCTGGACCTCGCGGATCGTCATGAGCCGGCAGCGCATCCTGAGCTGCCGGGCGCCATGCCGCGGCAGCGTGACCTGCAGGCGGACATCGAACTCGCGCGGTTCCTCGCCCTCGCGCCCTGCCAGCCGCAGGGCCGTCGGACCGTCGCACAGCAGCTGCATGCCCGCCAGCGACAGGTCCAGCATCAGCGCGGGGAATGCCGCGCCGTCGGCGTCGAGCAGCTGCAGGGAATGCTCGGTGTCCACGCGAGGAAAAGCTCTGCGTTCCTGCGCCATGCCTTCTCCATGGGCTCATTCCGCCAATGCGGCGGTCGCAATCCTGACATAAGGCAGAGAGGGCGTCGAGAAATCAGCCGTCCTGGGCGAGGCGGGTGTCGATGAACTTGCGGGACAGTTCGGCGCAAAGGCTCTCGTAGGCCTCGATCGCCTTCTCCTCGTCGCGAAACACGCGGGTGCTGCGCTGGCCCTGGCGGGCTGGCAGTTCCAGGATCCACAGCACCGCCTCACCGCCGAGCAGGATGCCCAGCAGCGCGATGTAAAGGCCGGCGATCTCCACGCGGAGAATGGTGTCCATCACCGGCTCGAGCCGCAGCCGCGGCTGCGGCGGCGGGGCGGAGGGCGGCAGGCGCTCGGGATCATTGAGTTCCCCCGAGGCCTGCACCTCGGCCGCGTGCCGGCGGGCCTCGTCGATGGAGGCGAAGCCCGTCCGGAACAGCGGATGGCCGTGCGGCCCGATGGCGAAGCAGCGGTTCGCGTTGTCCACGCGCAGCGCGATCACGCGGTAGCCGCCCACCAGCGCCAGGGTGCCCTCGTAATGGATCTCCGATTTCATGTTTTCAATGCTATCAGAAATTTAGGTTTTTCTTTTCAAGTAGCTTCTCGCTAGTCGCGGGTCAGCGGCTCCAGCGTGATCTCCACCCGGCGGTTCTCCGCGCGGCCCGCGGGCGTGCCGTTGGAGGCGATCGGCCGGGTCTCGCCGTAGCCGATGATCACCATTCGCTCCACCGATACGCCGCGGCGTTCGAGATAGCTGCCTACCGCCGCCGCACGTTGTTCCGAGAGCTTCTGGTTGAAGTCATCCGCGCCGGTGCTGTCGGTGTGGCCGGTGATCTCCACGAGGGTCTTGTCGTACTTCTGCAGCACCGTGCCGACTGCGTCCAGCACGTCGAAGAACGAGGCATTGAGCGCCGCGCTGCCGGTCTCGAAGGTGATGTTGCCGGGCATGTTGAGCACGATGTTCTCGCCCTCGCGGCTGACGCTTACGCCGGTACCCTGCAGCTGGTCCCGCAGCTCGCGTTCCTGGCGATCCATGTAGTAGCCCACCGAGCCGCCCGCCAGCGCACCGCCGGCCGCGCCGATCAGCGCGCGCTTGCGCCTTTCCTTGGCGTCGTCGCCGGAGGCGATGCCGGCGATGGCGCCGGCGATCGCGCCGATCGTGGCGCCGCTGCTGGTACGGGTGCGGCGTTCCTCGCCGGTGTAGGGATCGGTGGTGGTCGCGCAGGCGGTCATCACCAGGACGAGAAAGAAGCTGGCAAGTCGTGCGTGCATGAACGAATTCCTCCGGGGCGGTCATATACACAGGAGCTTGGGGCAGCACGCTGTCGCCACAAGAAGAATGAAGAAATCCATTGTCCAGCAATGGCTTGCGCCACGAAGTTCGAATGTGGTTCAGAAGTAGAGTGCGCCGGCCCGCGGTAAAAAAGCTGGACCTGTGCGCTGGATGGCGCAAAAATTGCGCCCTTATTTCGGGGGCTCAGTACCAAATATTCCAGTTCAGGTTCAGGAAGGCGAGACATTCGATGAGCGACAACACGCAACCCGCGCCGCGCACGGCCCAGTTTCCCGTGGCCATCCGCTTTGCCGCCGCCGTGCTCCGGCCGGTCATTCGCACCCTGCTGCGTCTCGGCATCTCCGCGAACGAAGTGAGCGACCTGGTTCGCTGGCTGTACGTGGACGAGTTCTACAACCGGCAGGAGTTCTGGCACCGGCGCAAGCCGTTCGGCGCGCGCGCAGCGCTGCTTTCCGGCCTGTCGCGCAAGGAAGTCAATCGCCTGAGCAAGATCGATTCCCCCGATGACGCCATTCTCACCGATCAGCAGAATCGTGCCGCGCGGGTGCTGGCCGGCTGGGTGAATGACAAGCGCTTCCGCGGTCCGGACGGCGAGCCGGCGCCCCTGCCGCTGGAAGCGAAGAACACCATCGCCAGCTTCGAGCGCCTGGTGCAGCTGTACAGCGGCGATCTGACCACCCGCACGGTGCTGGACGAGCTCATCCGCGCCGGTTGCGTGAAGATGGATGAGGAGGGCCGGGCAGTGCTGCTGACGTCCTCCTACGGTCCGACCATGCCGCCGGATGACCTGCTGCGCATCGCGGGCTTCAGCCTGCAGCGTCTCAGCGAAACCGCCGACTTCAACATCGCCAACCTCAATTCTTCCGAGCGCCGCCTGCAGCGCGTCTGGCGGCAGCGCCTGATCCCGCTGGAACGGGCGGGCGACGCCAAGCAGCTGATCAACGACATGGCGGTGGAAGCAGGACGCAACATCGACCAGCAGCTGGCGCAGATGGCGCACGCCAAGCCCAAGCCCGGCCAGGAGTACCGCGAGGTCGGCGTGGGCATGTACTACTTCGAGGAGTAAGGGAAATCCCTGACACCCTCGGCAGCGCCTAGGGGAAAAGTGGGATAGACGCTCACATAAATGCGGCTATGCTAGGGACAAACCCTGAGCGGAGAGTCCTCATGAATGTGAAGAGCATCCTCCTCGCGCTGCTGCTTGCCCTCTCGTTCGCAGCCGCACCCGCCGCTGCCGACGAACTCGGCACAGGCAACACCATCGTGACCAAGAGCGGGCAGGTCAAGGACGCTGACGACGGTTTCTGGTCGTTGCTGCTGGCCTGGCTGATCGCGGAATGACGACCATCGGCCGGAACACCGTGCAGGCAACTGCACGGTGTTTTCGTTTCCGGCGAAAGAAGCTTTCGTTTCCCTTCCTTTTATATGTGCATCCGGGAAAGGCGCCTTCCCCAGGCTCTCGTTTTGCATGAATACTTGCTCTTAAGTCATTGGTGCATAACAAAAATTTGCATTTCGACATTCCGCCCAGGACTTACACGTTTCCCCCTATTCAAAGTGTCGCCGATTGCCGTCATTCTTGGGCCTACCGTCACAAGGGGAGGGACGGGAGGCGCGGCGAGCCTGCCGGTAAGCGGAAGGGGAAAGCGCGAACCAGAAGGCGCAGGCTCGCCGGCAACGCCTTCAACAGGATTCCGGGGAACGCGCGAGCGGTCCCCAGCACCGAAGTCGCTCCAAGGCCCCCCAGGAGATTAGCCCCGCGCCCGCGGGGCTCTTTTTTTCTCGGAACGACGATGCCTGGAAGCTACCAACTCGTTGAACTGCTCGTCGCCGGACCGGTGCATCTCCTGGTGCTGGCGGCCGGGCTGGTGGTGCTGGCCTTCCGTTCCCGGGGGCGCCTGCGCCGCTGGCGCGGACTCCTGCTCCTGCTGCTCGCCTGGACCTGGGTGAGCGGCACGCCATGGTTCGCGCACGCGCTGGTGAACTGGCTGGAGGACGGCGTGACCGGGCAGCCCGTGGCCGTGGAGGCGCCGCTCATTGTCGTGCTCGCCGCCGGCGATCCCTGGTTTCCCGGCAACCGCGACGCCCTGCAGCTCAATCTCGCCAGCCAGCGCCGCACGGTGTGCGCCGTCGAGCTGTGGCGGGAGCGCGGCGGGCAGCTGCTTTTCCTCGGCTCCATCCGCGGCGAGAAGGGCCGGGCGGTTTCCGAGCGCATGGCGGATCTCGCTGCCGCCATGGGCGTTCCTCCGGCGAGCCTCGCGGCAGTGCCCGGGTCCCTCAACACCTTCCAGAACCTCCAGGATGTTCCCGCGACCGGCAGGCCGCTGGTGCTGGTGACCAGCGCCATGCACATGCGCCGCGCACTCGCGGTGGCCGGGAAACGCGGCCTGGAGATGACGCCGCTCGCCTGCGACTTTCGCGGCAGAAAAGGCCTTGGTCTGCGCGCGTTCCTGCCAGATGCCGGCGCGATGCCGATGTTTAGTTCGGCGCTGCACGAGATTCTGGGCTACCTTTACTACTGGGGGAGGGGTTGGCTCTAGTCCTGAATATACGGTGACCCCTGTATATAGCTACGTGGTTGTCCGTAATAGGCTTCCCTCTCGCGCGGATATTCGGATGGGAAACTACGGAGTAACCGCGTAAAAATGGGACCGTGCGCACCGAAAAGGGTTGATAGGTCCCATAAGAAAGGGTAGGGTCGTTGCCGGTTCGGGATGCCGCCTTCATTCGCTCGCCACGCCCGGAACCAGGTTCCGGGAGCCGGCAGTGGGGGACATCCATTTCGCCGAACGCCATGACGGACGTCGCGTGGCCCGGCCGGTCGCGCCCAGCCCTCGACAAGCAACGAGGAAATCGCATGGGAACTGTCAAAGGCAAAAAGAGCGTGAATCCGGCGATGACGGAATCCACCGTCGCCCTGCTGCGGGAGCTGGTCGCGCATCTGCGCGACAATCGCACCGAGCTGCGCGAGGAATGGGCGCGGCGAATCACCGAGGCGCGGCTTCTGACCGCGATGACCAAGGAAGAAATCTTCGCCGAGGCGACCTCCGTGTACGACAACTACGTGGAGGCGCTGGAGACCGGCACCTTCGAGGCGTTGCAGGCCTATGCCCGCAACCTCTCCGAACGAATCATTCCCCGAGGCGTGGAAACCGACGAAGTGGTGGGCATCGTGCTGCTGCTTCGTGACGTGCTCGCGCGCTCGCTGTTCGGCAAGTACCGCTCCGATTTCGATCTGCTGAACCGCATCCTGGATGCCTACGAGCCGGCGGCGAATCGCATCGCCAATACCGTGGCGGTGGGCTTCGTGCAGGAGCGCGAGCGAATCATCCGCGAACAGCAGGAAGCCATCCGCGAGCTGTCCACGCCGGTGCTGCAGGTGCGCGAGCGGCTGCTGATCCTGCCGATCATCGGCGTGATCGACCCGTTGCGCGCACGGCAGCTCACCGAGCAGCTGTTGCAGGCCATTCGCGCCAATCGTGCGCGCGTGGTGGTCATCGACATCACCGGTGTCGCGGAGATGGATTCGCATGTCGCGAACCACCTCGTGCAGACGGTGGAAGCGTCAAGGCTGCTGGGTGCCACGGTCATCGTGACGGGACTGTCCCCGGACATTGCGCAGACGCTGGTCAACATCGGTGTGGATCTTACGAAGATGAACACCGTCGGCGACCTGCAAGGGGGCATCGAGGAAGCCGAGCGGCTGCTCGGTTACAAGGTGGTGATGCACGACAGTGATTCGGGCGGCAAGAAGTCCTGATCGCGACAGCGGCGTAACAAGCGCAAGGAGGGGAGGCCGAGTGGCGGTCCCTATTCTCAAGCAATCCAATTACCTGATCGCGACGATCCAGGCAGCGTTGACCGACCAGGATTTCGTGCAGCTGCGCGATGCCCTGGTCGAGAAGGTGGGCCGGTTCCGCTCGCGGGGCGTCATCGTCGATGTGACGGCACTCGATGTGCTGGACTCGTTCGCCTCGCGCACGCTGCGTGATCTCGCCTACATGATCCGTTTGCGAGGCGCGCATACCGTCATTGTCGGCATTCAGCCCGACGTGGCGTTTGCGATGGTGCAACTTGGAATCACGCTGGCGGACGTGTCCACCGCGCTGGACCTCGAGGAGGGCCTGGCATTCCTCGACAGTGTCGATTCCGAGCAGGCGAGAGCGTGAGCTGACGTGACCAAACTGATATCTCGCGACTCAGGGCTGGAACAGGTTCGGATTCCGATCCATTCGGATATCGACATCGTTTCCGCTCGCCATGCGGGGCGAAGTCTCGCCGAACAGGTGGGCTTTTCCTCGAGCGAGCTGACGTTGATTGCGACCGCAATCTCGGAGCTCGCGCGCAACATCATCGAGTACGCGAAGTTTGGCGAAGTGACGCTGGAGATCGTCAACAACGGCAGCGTCAACGGCGTGCGCATCACCGCCAGTGACACCGGCCCCGGCATCAGCAACATCGAGATGGCGGTGCGCGGCGGCTACTCGACGTCCGGCGGCCTGGGTCTCGGCCTCGCCGGCGTTCGCCACATCATGGACAACTTCGATCTGCAGTCTGCGCCAGGTAGCGGTACCTGCGTGACGGTGACGAAGTGGAAGCTCTGAAGCAAGGACTCCTGCTGGACTGGCATTCGGCGTCGGCGACTTTCCCGGCGGACATGCCCTCGGGCGACCGGGGTTGCGCGGGCAGGCAGGGAGAATGCGTTTTCGCCTACACCCTGGATGCGCTGGGGCACGGCGACGAGGCGCACAAGGTTGCCGACATCGCCGCGCAGTTCCTGCAGCAGAGCGACTGGAGCCAGTCGCTTGTCGCCATCATGCGCGGCTGTCACCAGTGCCTGCGCGGCACCCGCGGCGCGGCCGTCTGTCTTGCGCGGCTGGAGCCGCGCAACGGCATGCTCGAGGCGCTCAGCGTCGGCAACATACAGGTGGTGCACATGCGCACCAGCCACAGCGGCATCGCGCAGTTCAAGTCGCTGATCATGCGCGCCGGTGTCGTCGGCGACCGCCTGCCCGAGCTGCGGGTCTCGTCGATGAAGGTGCACGCCGGCGACCTGCTGGTGATGGCAACCGACGGCATAGGCTACGACTGGCGCCAGGCGTATCGTGGCAGCATCACGCCGCGCGATCTTGCGGAGACGCTGGTCGCGCGCCATTGCCTGGGCAACGATGATGCCCTGGTGCTCGCGCTCAGGTTCAACGGCGGGGAGGTATAGCGACATGCCGCGTCGTTCCGAGGAAATGCCGCAGGGGTCGATGACGCCGATCCGGCTCGTGGAGCGACGGAACAAGGTGCAGATCCCGCCCGATGGCGTGCAGCGCGGCCGCCGCCTGCATTCCATCCGCCGCCGCTACGCGCAGCTGCTGCGCCGCTATCTGTTCGAGAATCTCGAGGAAGTCCTGCTGGAGATCTACGAGCTCGGCCGCGAGGCCGTCGTCGACGAGCTCGGCCTGCTCAGCATCGCCGAGATGCATCACGAGGCGATGGGCGAGATATTCTCCGGCAATCGCGATATCCAGTTCAGCGACAACCACTACCGCATGGCCGGCGTGGTGCTTTCCGAGCTCCTCTCGGCCTACGAGATGACCAGCCGCGGCTACCGCGAAGCCAGCACCGCCATGCGGCATCTCAACGAAATGCTCGAGGACGAGATCCGCCGCATTGCGCACGCCATCCATGACGGCGCCGGCCAGTATCTCGCCTGCGTGCACATTTCCCTCTACGCGATCGCCAAGCACGTCGATGACGAGGGCAAGAAGGAACTGCGCAAGGCGCACGAGCTGCTCGACGAGCTCGAGCGCGATCTTCGGCGCATCTCCCACGAGTTGCGCCCGCGCGTGCTGGAGAACTCCGGCCTGTCGGGGGCGGTGGAGTTCCTGGCGGACAGCGTCATCAAGCGCACCGGGCTTGCCATCCACGTGGAAGACCGCATCCAGCGGCGGCTGCCGTCCACCATCGAGACGGCGCTGTACCGCTGCATCCAGGAACTGCTCAACAACGCCGTCAAGCATGCGCATGCGAGCAACGTCTGGATCCTGCTCGAGGAGCGCCGGCACCTCATCCATTGCGAGGTGCGCGACGACGGCGTCGGCTTCGACGCCAGTGCCGCGCTGGTGCACGAGAAGGGCAGCCAGCTCGGTTTCCTGGGCATCAAGGAAAGGGTCGCGGTGCTCGGCGGCGGACTCGAGATCGAATCGTCGCGCGGCCGCGGCGTGCGGGTGGTGATTACCCTGCCGGCACAGGGGTAAGTCCATCAAGGCGTTCGAGGGGGGCGCCAAATGGATGAAATAACCGATGGCTCGGTGCACTGCGTGCACCGGAGACTGTTGGAAAACCCGGCAGGCGGACGCGGTAGAGCGTTCGCCGGGACGGGAAAGACCGCAGTCTCTCGACCGGAGCCGTTACGGAATTTCAATGACCGACGCCCTCGCCGCGATGCGCCGAATGGAAAGTCTCATCGCGGGCCTGCCGGGCGTGGTCTATCGCTTCGTGATGGGCCGGAAGGGGAAGGTGGAGTACGTCAGCCGGCAGATCGCTGACCTCTGCGGTGTCGGCCCCGAACATTTCATGGATCAAGGCAGCGAGAAACTGGCATTGCTGATTCACCCGGACAACAGGATGCAGGTTCTGCGCAGCGTCAGCCGCGCCGCGCGCTCGCGCCGTCCGTTCGCGCTGGAACACCGCATCCGTTGCCATAACGGTGCGCAGAAATGGGTCTGGCATCGCGGCGCTGTGGTGCGCCCCGATCCCGGCGGTCCGCTGCACCTCGAAGGCTTCGCCCTCGACATCACCGAACGCAAGCGCCAGGAAAGGGAACTGGCCTGGCTGGCGCAGCACGACGTGCTTACCGGCACGGCCAATCGCGGCAGGTTCATGGAGGAAGTCAGCGCCTGCATGCAGCGCGCCGAGCGCCACGGTGAAATGCTCGCCTGCCTGTTCCTGGACATCGACCGCTTCAAGCGCATCAACGACACCTTCGGCCACGCCTTCGGCGATGAACTGCTCCGCTGCATCGCGCGGCGCATTCGCCGCTGCGTGCGCGGCAACGACGTCATCGGCCGGCTGGGCGGCGACGAGTTCGTGGTGCTGCTGGACGGCATCACCGCGCCGCAGGATGCGGCGGTGGCCGCGCAGAAGATCCTCATCGAGCTCGCCGCACCGTTCACCATCCAGGGTCGCCGCATCGAGGCCGGCGCAAGCATCGGCATCAGCTGCTATCCGGGTGATGCCGGCGATGCCGCCTCGCTGCTGCGCAATGCCGACGCGGCCATGTACTCCGTCAAGCGCACCGGCCGCCGCGCCTTCCGTTTCTATTCCGAGGAAATGTCCGGGCGTGCCTTCGAGACGCTTGCCCTGCTCGGCGGGCTTCGCGATGCGATCGGAAGCGATGCGATGAACCTCTGCTACCAGCCGCGGCTGGACCTGCGCACCGGGCGCGTCGTCGCCATGGAAGCGCTGGCGCGCTGGCACAGCGAGCAATACGGCAACGTGCCGCCGGCGCGCTTCATCCCGCTGCTCGAGGATGCCGGCATGACGGAAGCGTTCACCTCGCGCGTGCTGAACGATGCCTGCCGCCAGCTGTCGCGCTGGGATGCCGAAGGCATGCCGGCGGCGAGAATGGCCATCAATCTTTCCGCACGCCAGTTCCGCAACGACACGCTGCCCGAGCAGGTCGAGGCGCTGCTCGCGGAACACCGCATCGTGCCCGAGCGCATCGAGTTCGAGATCAGCGAGCTCGCCGTGATGGAAGACCATCCGGCAGCGACCGAGTCGATGCACAGGCTGCACCGGCTGGGCGTACGGCTCGCCATCGACGATTTCGGCAGCGGTTCGTCTTCCCTGCACCTGCTCAAGCAGCTGCCGCTGGAATACCTGAAGGTCGATCGCCGCTTCATTGCCGGTGTTCCCAGCGATGACGACGACATCGCGCTCACCGAGGCCATCATCGCCATGGGCAAGCGCCTCGGACTGCGCGTCGTCGCCGAAGGCATCGAGACCGAGGCGCAAGGCGTCTTCGTGCGCGCCAACGAGTGCGACGAAGGCCAGGGTTTTCTGTTCAGCCGGCCAATGCCGGCGGAAGATGCCGGCGAGTGGTTGCGCCGGCGCCTGCACTGAAGCTTGCCTGCGGTCAGGGCGGACCGCGATCTGCATACAGGATTGAGCTGGATAACGGAGGAGTCGAACAACATGAAACAGATAAGCGTAATGCTTGCGGATGATCACGCCCTGTTCCGCGCGGGGTTGCGCGCCCTGCTGGAAGAGATGCATGACGTGAAGGTCGTGGCCGAAACCGAAAACGGCCTGGACCTCATCAAGATCGCTCGCGAGAAGAAGCCCGACGTCACCATCGTCGACATCACCATGCCCGAGCTCAACGGCCTGGACGCGCTGCCGAAGCTGAAGGCGGCCGTGCCGGAAACCAACGTCATCATGCTGTCCATGCATGCCAACGAGCAGTACGTCATGCAGACGCTGAAGTCCGGCGCTTCCGGCTACATGGTGAAGACCGCGGCGACCACCGAGTTGGAATCCGCGGTGCGCGCCGTCGCTCGCGGCGAGACCTTCCTGAGCCCGGCGATCTCGCGCAGCGTGATCGACTCCTGTCTCGGTCGCAACAAGGTCCAGCCGCGCACGCGCCAGCTGCTCACGCCGCGGCAGCGCGAGATCCTGCAGCTGATTGCCGAGGGCAACACCAGCAAGCAGATCGCCGCCATGCTGAACCTCAGCTTCAAGACCGTCGAAACCCACCGCGCCCAGCTGATGGACCGCCTCGACATCCACGACGTCGCGGGCCTCGTACGCTGCGCCATGCGGCTGGGCCTGATCGCGCCGGATCGCTGATCCGCGCGATGGCTTGGACGAAACGGCGTCTTCGGATGGGAGCTGACCCGTCCGGAGGCGTCGTTTTGTTTGCAGTGAGAAGAAGGAAGAAGGCCGGCAGCTTCGGGTCGTGTCTTTCTTCTACCTTCTCCCTTCTTTGCTCTTCCACGGAAGAAGAAAACTCCCTCCGGTTTTATCCCCGCCGGACGCCGCGCCTGCGCGGGCTTTGGTGGGCTCCCGTTGCCCTTGAAGCCGACGCGATGACGTCACGCCGTGCGCAGTTCTACTGCCTTCCGAGTACGGCGTCCTCCAGAAATTGCTGTCAAAGCCCGATGGGGCAGGCGGAAGCCTTCAACTAGAAATCACATTCACGCATCGCGATTCGACAAGGCACGGCCAACAACAAACGCCAAAGGGCCGCGATGCCGCGTCAAGGCGGATTGTCCGGGCATGCACACGGACCTGCCGCCCGGACAGAATCTGAGGGAGGACCCGCTCGATCATGCCATTCACCCCCGAATCGGCCCGGCGCATCAATCCGGCCCAGGAAGGCGCGCTGTTGCACGGCGTGCTTGCGACCGCCGGCAACAACGTCGAGCAGCTGGTGTTCACGCTTCCCGGCCCCGTCGACATCGACGTCCTTGCGCGTACATGGCGCGCCCTGGGCGGCCGTCACGGCGTCCTGCAAAGCGGCTTTCGCGCCGATGGCAACGGCGGTCACGAGATCGTGCGCAGCGATGCCGCGCTGGAAGTCAGCCAGGTCGATCTCGGCGGCCTCGACGATGCCGGCGCACGCAGCGCGAAGCTCCGCGAGCTGCGCATCCAGGATCGCGAGCGCGGTTTCGATCCAGCCAGTCCGCCGCTGGTGCGCGTCACGCTGGCGCGCCTGCCGGATGACGGCTGCGAAGTCATCTGGAGCATGTGCCGCGGCCTGCTCGACTGGCGTTCCATGTCCATGCTGCTGCGGGAGCTGCTGCGTGAATACGAAGCCCGCCTCGCCGGCGCCGATCTTGCTCACGTCACGGCGATGTGCGTGCCGGGGATTTTCACCTCGGAAACTTCCGCCGGCGCGGCGGATGATGCCGCGTTCTGGCGGCAGTACCTGGGCGGGCGAGCTGCCACGCCGCGCCTGGAGCTGCCCTGCGATCAGGATGCGAGCGAGGACGATGCCGCGGTGACCGATGCACCGCTGCCGCGCGCCATCGGTGAAGCTGCGCGGCGGCTTGCCGCGGATGCGGGCGTTTCCCTGCAGAATTTCATGGCCGCCGCCTGGGCATTGCTGCTCGCCAATTACACGGACAGCAATGATGTCGTCATCGGCCTTGCGAGATGCTGTCGCGCCAGCGCGCCGCCGGGCAGCGAGGACGCGATCGGGCCGTTCACCAACATCGTGCCTCTGCGCGTGCGTTTCGATGACGCGCTGGATGCCCGCGGCCTGCTGAAGCAGGTGCAGGAACAGCACCGACTGTTGCGCGAGCATGAGGGCGCATCGCCTGCAGCCGTCCGCCGCGCGCTGTCGCTGGATGCAGACCAGCCGCTGTTCGAGACGGTGTTCGAGTTCGACCTGCGCAATCCGCTGAAGACGCTGCGCGAAATGTTTCCGCAGCGCGGACCGCGCAACTTCCGTCATTACGTCAGCACCGCGCATGGCCTGCACCTGCAGGTCTTCGGCGAACAGTCGCCGCTGCTCCGGCTGCATCGCGATCCGTCGCGCTTCGATCGCCGCGCCGCACGGCAGCTGTTGAACCATTTCATGCGGCTCGTCGCGGCGATGGCGAAGGAGCCGGAGCGCCCTGTGCGCGATCTCGATTACCTGGAGCGCGAGGAAGCGCTTCCCGTCACCTGGCCGAGCGGCTTCGAGCGCCGGCAATCCGCGGGCACGCTGGTGTCGCGCTTCATGGCAACGGCGCAGCGGCATGCCGATCGCATCGCGGTGAGCTGTGGCGAGCGTTCCATCAGTTACGCGCAACTTGATGAAGCCTCGAACGCACTCGCGGCGCGGTTGCGCAGGCTGGGCGCGAAAAGGAACGCGCTGATCGGTCTCTGCGTGGATCGTTCCATCGAGCAGATCATCGGCGTGCTCGGCATTCTCAAGGCGGGCGCCGCCTACCTGCCGCTGGACCCCGGTTATCCCGAGGAAAGACTCGCCTTCCTGTTGCAGGATTCCGGCGCGCGGCTCGTGGTCACCGGCGGCGTCCTGCCGGCGGGGCTCCATGACGAATCCGTTGCCCGCGTGCCGGTGGTTGTGCCGGACGAGGGCGCAGCGGATTTCGACGTCGTCAACGAGGGCGACGATCTCGCCTACGTCATCTACACCTCGGGCTCCACCGGCAATCCCAAGGGCGTGCAGGTCACGCACCGCAACGTGCTGCGCCTGTTCGATGCCTGCGAGAGCTGGCTGCAGGCCGGCCCGCAGGATGCATGGACGATGTTCCACTCCTTCGCCTTCGACTTTTCCGTGTGGGAGATCTGGGGCGCGCTGCTGTACGGCGGCCGGCTGGAAGTCGTGCCGCGCGAGGTGGCCGTCGCGCCCGACGCCTTCCGCGTGCTGTTGAAGGAACGCGGGATCACGGTGCTCAGCCAGACGCCATCCGCGTTCCGGCAGCTGCAGATCGAGGATGCGCGACATGACGATGCACTCGAAAGGCTGCGTTGCGTGGTGTTCGGCGGCGAGGCGCTGGATGTCGGCGGCCTGCTGCCGTGGTTCGAGCGGCATGGCGACCAGAGCCCCGCGCTGATCAACATGTACGGCATCACCGAGACCACCGTGCATGTCACCTGGCGGCGAATTCGCGAAGGCGATGCGCGCGCTCACGCTGGCGGCCGCAAGGGCTCGCCGGTGGGCTGGCCGTTGCCGGATCTCTACGTGCGCCTGCTGGATTCGCGGCTGAAGCCGGTGCCGCCCGGCGTGCCCGGCGAGATCTGTGTCGGCGGCGATGGCGTGACCCTCGGCTATCTCAACCGCGACGAGCTCAACGCACGGCATTTCATCATCGATCCGTACTCCGAAGAGAGCACGCGCATGTATCGCTCCGGCGATTACGCGCGGCTGCTGCCGAACGGCGAGCTGGATTTCATCGGCCGGCGCGACAACCAGGTGAAGATTCGCGGCTTCCGCATCGACCTCGGCGAGATCACCAGCGCCCTGCGCCGCATCGAAGGCATCGATGAAGGCGTGGTGATCGCGCGCGAAGGCCAGGACGGCGAGAAGCGCCTGTTCGCCTACTACGTCAGCAATGCGGTCACGCTCACCGAACCCGCGGTACGGGCGAGCCTCGCCGAGAAGCTGCCGCCGCACATGCTGCCCGCGGCCATCATCCGCGTGCCGCACATTCCGATGAACAACAACAACAAGCTCGATCTCAGGTCGCTGCCGGAAAGCGCTCCGCCTGACCAGGAACGCCAGGGCGAGCCGCCGGCCAACGCGATCGAGGAAACGCTCGCGCGCATCTGGATGCAGGTGCTGGAGCGGCCGCAGGTCTGGCGCGACGACGACTTCTTCGCGCTGGGCGGCGATTCCATCTCGGCACTCCGGGTGGTGCGGCTGGCAAGCGACGCCGGCATCGAGATTTCGCCGCGTGACATCTTCGAGCATGCCGGACTCGCCGCGCTCGCCAGCCGCGCGCGCACCTCAGATGGAACGATGCAGGGGGAGGGAAATGCCGTGATACGTGAAGATCTGGCCGAGTTGACCCCGATACAGCACTGGTTCTTCAGCCAGGAGTTCGACAAGCCGGACCACTGGAACCGCTCGCAGCTTTACCGCGTCGCGAGCGACTGCGATGCCGGGCTGCTTGAACAGGCCTGCCTCGCCGTGGTCGCGCATCATCCGGCGCTGCGCACCCGCTACTTCCGCGAGCGCAACGGCCGCTGGCGTGCCGAAACCGTGGAGCCCGAGGAGGCGCTGGAGTTCTCGCGCGTCGAGCTCGATCATCTCGCGGTCGAGGAGCGCCGCGAGGCGGTGCGGCTGATCACGCGCGAAATACAGGATTCGCTCAATCTCGCCTCCGGCCTGCTGATTCGCGCCGCGCATTTCAGCGGCGGACTTGAGGATGGCGACCGCCTGCTGCTGTCCATACACCAGCTCGCCGCCGATGCGTCGAGCTGGAAGATCATTCTCGAGGACATCCAGGAAGCCTATCGCGCGCTCGCGGCCGGCCGCGACGTGCGGCTGGCGCCGGCAAGACCTGCCGCCGAGTGGGCAAGGCAGGTGGCACGCAAGGCGGCCTCGCCGCTGGTGATCGCCGAACAGGCGTACTGGCAGCGCCAGCTTGATGTGCCCGGCCTTGGCATCGAGACGCGCGCCACCGAAGCGGCGGCCGCAAGCCATCGCATCACCTTCGGCATCGCCGAAACCACCGCGCTCATGGGCGAAGCGCATCGCGCCTACGGCACGGAGTTCGAGGACCTCCTGCTCGCGGCCATGAGCCAGGCGGCGGCCGCGACCTGGCCGGAGCGCGAGGCGTTGCGCATCGATCTCGTCGAATCGGTTGCATCACTTGCCGGGCGCAGCGTCGGCTGGCTGGAATGCCTGCGGCCCTTCGTGCTGGAAGCCCGCCACGCCGCGCATCCTGCGAAGAGCATCTGTGCCGTCAAGCGTGCACGGCGCGACTGCAGCGAGCGCGGCATGGGCTACGGCATGCTGCGCTACCTGCACCCCGACAGCGCACCCGCCGAGGCCGAGGCCGCTTCCGCCGGCATCTGCGTCAATGCCAGCCTGCGCGATGCCGATGCCTGGCATGCCAACAACACCTTGCTGCAGCCGGTGGACGAGGACACCGGTCCGCTGCGCGCCGACGGCAACCGCC
>JAJUFS010000186.1 GCA_029263725.1 Gammaproteobacteria bacterium
CCAGCGACTCCTGGAGCCGGGACGCGACGCGATGCATGACTGCATCCACATCGTGGTCAACAAGAGTGCGCGAAGAATCCTGTAAAATCAAGCTCAAAGCGACGCTTTTTCGTCCTGAGTCTACTGCCGTGCCGCGGTAGACATCGAAGATTCCGGCTTCCTGCAGCACCTCTCCCGCCGCTTCCCGCACGAGGTCGAGAATCATCTGGGAAGGAACGTTTTCCTCGACGATGACTGCAAGATCGCGCCTGATTGAGGGGAACTTCGAAATCGGCGCAAGCACGGGCAAGGGCTTGTCCTGCAGGGCTGTGACAGCGAGCTCAAACACATAGGTACTGGCCGGCAATTCGAGGTCGCGCGCAAGGTGCGGATGCAGTCGCCCCAGCCAGCCCACGACCGTATCATCCCTGAGAATCCGTGCAGTCTGCCCGGGATGCAGCGCCGGGTGGCTCGCCGCCTCGAAGCGGAAGGCGGCAGGTTCGCCCGCGGCAAGCAACGCTTCCACGTCGCCCTTGACGTCGGCGAAGTCCAGCTCGCGTTCCGGGAGCCCCC
The DNA here is from genome assembly GCA_029263725.1 of Gammaproteobacteria bacterium. GTDB lineage: Bacteria > Pseudomonadota > Gammaproteobacteria > Natronospirales > JAJUFS01 > JAJUFS01. The sequence goes on from JAJUFS010000186.1 coordinate 553, forward strand.
ATTGTTCCGGGTAGGCGGCACCTGCCGCCAGGCCGGCAATCACATTTTCTTGTTTCAATTCATTGTCTTGCAGGAAGAACTTCAGGCCGCACTCGAAGATACGGACGCGCGCCTGCTGACGGTTGAGGTTGTACTGCAGGACCTGGACCAGGCCCGGCCACAGCCCGAGACGCATGTGGGTCATCTCGGCCGTGATCGGGTTGGCGAGCGGCAGGCCGGTCTCGCCGTAGAACTGCCGCTGGAGTCCGGCGGGCACGAAGCTGTAGGTCACCACTTCCTGGTAGCCGCGCGACGCGATCGTCTCGCGCAGGCGGCGGAGAGGCACCTTGGCCTCGGGAACCGGCTCCATTGGCTGGGTGGCCGGGTACTGCAGCGGCGCGATGTGCTCGTAGCCGTGGATGCGACCGACTTCCTCGACCAGGTCTTCCTCGATCTCGATGTCAAAGCGGTGGCTGGGCGCCCTGACCTGCCAGCCCTCCGCCGTTTCCCGCGGCGACATGCCGAGGCGGGCCAGGATGGCCGTCACTCGTTCCGACGGCACCTCGATGCCGAGCAACGAGCGCAGGCGCGCCTTGCGAAGGACGATCTCCCGGCGCTCGGGAAGCCGCGAAGGTTCGCGCGTCTCGACGACCGGACCCGGCTCGCCGCCCATGATGTCGAGCAGAAGCGCGGTCGCGCGTTCGATGGCGCGCCGCTGGATGGCGGGATCCACGCCGCGCTCGAAGCGATAGCCCGCATCGGTGTGCACGCCGAGACGGCGGGGACGGCCGTTGATGGCTTCCGGCGCGAACCAGGCGCACTCCAGGTAAACGTCGCGCGTATCTTCGCGCACCGCGGAGCCTTCCCCGCCCATGATGCCGGCAACGCCCAGGGCTCGCTGCCGGTCGGCAATGACCAGCATGTCCGGCTCCAGCGCGGCCTCGGAGCCGTCCAGCAACAGCAGTTTTTCGCCCGGCTTCGCCCAGCGCACCTCGATGCCGCCGTTGATCTCGCGCAGGTCATAGGCATGCATGGGCTGGCCCAGTTCGAGCATCACGTACTGGGTGACGTCGACCAGCGGGGACACGGGACGGATGCCGCTGCGGCGCAGGCGCTCGCGCATCCACAGCGGCGTCTGGGCCTCCGCATTCACGTTGCGAATCACGCGACCGAGAAACACCGGGCAGGCCTCCGGCGCCTGCAGTGTCACCTCGATCCTATCGTCGATGCTGGCGGGAATTTCCCGAATGGCGGGCTCGACGAGATCGAGGTCATACAGCGCACTGATATCGCGCGCCACGCCGAGCACGCCAAGGCAGTCGCCGCGGTTCGGCGTGATCTCGATCTCGATGATCGCATCATCACCGCCGAGGTAATCGGCAAAATTCGCTCCCGTGGGCGCGTCGGCAGGCAGGTCCATCAGGCCGGAATGATCCTCGCTGAGCCCAAGCTCGCGCGCGGAACACAGCATGCCGCTCGACTCAACGCCGCGCAGCCTGGCCTTTCTGATCTTCGTACCGTCCGGCAGCTGCCCGCCCGGCAGGATCACCGGCGCCTTCATGCCGGCCCGCACGTTGGGGGCGCCGCAGACGATCTGGTGCTGCTCGTCACCCGAACTGACCACACACACTCGCAGCTTGTCGGCGTCAGGATGCTTCTCGACCGACAGCACTTCGCCGATGACGAGATCGCCGAGCCCCGCGAGCGCAGGCTCCACG
>JAJUFS010000057.1 GCA_029263725.1 Gammaproteobacteria bacterium
CGCGGGCAACGCGTGATCGCCGACAACCCGGACAGTGACCAGCCCTGCCCCAGCAGACCATTGCCGGCGCGGCTGGAGTACAGGAAGGCAAGATCCGGCTGCATGCCGCCCACGCCAGGAGGCACTTCGATAGGGATGCGGTAGTTGGCTGCGCCGGTGGGGTCCACGGAGAACTCGCCCGGCAAGGTGCCAACCTCATTGCCGGGGAGCGGTGATCCGGAAGATGACTGCTGTGCCAGCGTCTGAAGCGTTGAGCGATCTGCCGCCGCCATCTCCGCCTGCACGGGATTCACCACGATGTCGGCGCGGCCGGGGTTTTGGCTGGCCCATGCAGCCTCGGCGCTCTGCGTGCCGGTCCAGCGCATGGCGACTTCGATCAGCTTGCCGTCGAGGCGGCCCGGCACCAGGTAATGTGTTCCGGACGCGGAACGCGCCATCAGGATGATGTCGGCGATGCCGTCGCCGGTGATGTCCCGCAGCTCGATGCGATGCGTGGCCGGATCCCATTCGGCGCCCAGGAAGTCTTCTTCCCACTGCTGCGAGACCTCGTCGAACTCGCCCTGCATGTTCGCGAGCAGCATGGCCACGGCTGGTTCGTCCCCGCGTGGCGAGGCATCCGCACTCCGGCGCCACAGCAGGTCGTCGCGACCATCGCCGTTCAGGTCACCCGAATACAACTCGGCATTCGGAGCAGACCAGCGCAATCCCAGGTGCCCCTCGATCCAGCTCACGCCACTGGTGTTGAAATCCGCGGATTCGTTGGCGTGGAAGATGACGTGGACATCCGCGGTATCAAGGCCCTGCTGCAGCAGCTCGTCGCGGCCGTCGCCGTTGAAATCTCCCGCGAGCAGCCGGCGTGCCTCGCCATGCCATTCCAGACCAAGGCGCTCATCGGAAAACAGGTGATGGATCTGCGTGAACTGGCCGCTCTCGTCGGCGAGCAGCAGCGCGTGCGCACTGCCCGGCGCGCGGGCCTGTACGTACAGGTCATCACGACCGTCGCCGTTGAAGTCGCCCACGATGAGGGTGGCGCTCTCGCTATCCCAGGCGAGGCGCGGATCGATGTCATTCAATCGCTGCCAGACGCCTTCCCAGCTGTCCGCGCCCGTGGCGAACAGGACATATGCCTCGTCTCCGGCGCGCGCAGGCTGCGCGATCAGCTCGTCGCGGCCATCGCCGGTCACATCGGCGCGCTGGTAGAAGTAGTTCTCGGGGAGATGTGCGGTCGCCGCATAGGCCGCCGCAAGGTGGTAAACGAAGAAGAAACCGAAGATGCCAGTGGCACGGAGAAGATTGCGCATGCCGCCCCCGTCATGCTGTTTTTGCTTCCCTGACTCCCCGTTAGGGGCGCACAGTTCCCAGTTCTAGGGGATTTTACTTAATGGATTGGGAACCGCAAGCCCACAGCGGAGCTGCTGACAGCAACGGTTGAGAGAGGAAGCGCCGGCGATCAGTTGTTCAGCATGGAGAAATTCAGCGCGCCAGCGAACGTGACCCAGAGGGCGTAGGGAAGAAACAGCCAGCGCGCGATGCGTGATCGCGCGGTGATCATGAACGCGATGATGGCGATCAACAGCAACAGGATGTCGATGAAGGCAAGGCCGATGCGATGCAGGCCGAAGAACAGCCAGGACCATGCGGCGTTGAGGATGAGTTGCGCGCCCCAGGCGATGACCGCGCTGTCCGCCCTTCCCTCCGCGCCACGCCATTCCAGCCAGCCGGCGAACGCGATGGCGATGTAGAGCAGCGTCCACGCGATGCCGAAGGCCGCGGCTGGCGGCGTCCACGAGGGCTTGTCGAGTGACGCGTACCACTCGCCGGGCTGGAACAGCATGCCGGTCAGCGCCGCGGCGATGACGAGAGCCGCGAAGATCGCCAGTGATGTGCCTGGCGACTGCCTTTCGTTCATGCGGTACGCAGCTCGACGTCGATGTTGCCGCGCGTGGCGCGCGAGTACGGACAGACTTCATGCGCCGCCCGCATGATTTCCATCGCCTCGCTTTCGCTCATGCCCGGGAACTTGCCGGTGAGCTGCACCGCAAGCTGGAAGTCGCCGCCATCGGTCTGGCCGAGGTCCACCTTCGCGGTGATTTCGACTTCGCGCAACGGCGCATGCTTCTTCGCGGCAACGGCGCGCACCGCGCTGCCAAAGCAGGCGGCGTAGCCCGCCGCGAACAGCTGCTCGGGGTTGGTGGCCTTGCCGCCCTTCCCGCCCATCTCTGTGGGCACGGCGAGATCGAGATCAAGCACGCCGTCGGCGCTTCTGGCGTGACCTTCACGGCCGGACACGGCGGTGGCTTCGGTGCTGTAGAGCTTCTTCATGCATGTCTCCCGAGTGAGGCGGAACTCCGATGATGTCAGCAACGCGCCCGCGGGGAATAGGGCTTGTCATTGAGCTGGGTGTTTCGCGGGCAGCGCGTTGTCGCCATTTGCGCACTTGAATCGCTCCTGCCCGCGCCAATTTCCGACCACGTGGCAGCCGCCACGCTCCTGGAACGGACAATGACAAAGAACATCTTCGTACTCGCGCTGGAGGACTGGCAGAAGTCCAGGCTCGAGACGGTCAAGGACGCGGACGAGTTCATTTTTCACGGCCTGCTTGATTTTCACGACCTGGTGCACGCGCCCGCGGACTTCGACGTGCTGCTGGCGCGCTTGCGCAGGGAGATCGATCGCATCGCGAAGCCGGATGCCATCATCTGTCACTGGGATTACCCCTCCAGCTGCCTCACCCCGGTGCTGGCGCGCGAGTACGGCCTGCGTTACCCGACACTGGAAGCAGTGCTGCGTTGTGAACACAAGTACTGGTCCCGCCTCGTGCAGCAGGCCGCGGCGCCGGAGGTCGTTCCCGCTTTCGAGGTGCTGGATCCGCATGATCCGCAGGCGGCGGACCGGATGACGCTGCCCTTCCCCGTCTGGGTCAAGCCTGTGAAAAGCTATTCGTCCATGTTGGGTTTTCGCGCGGACAACGTCATGGAGCTGCGCGCCGCATTGCAGGCCATCGCCGCGCGCGGGCACCTGATGGGCGATTCCTTCGATCACTGCCTGCAACATGCCAGCGTCCCGGAAAACGTGCGCGCCGTGACGGGGCATCATGCGCTGGTGGAAAGCCTGATGACAGGCGAGCAGTTCGCCGTCGAGGGCTACGTGCAGGACGGCAAGGTGGTGCCGCTGGGCTGGCTGGACATGCCGCGCCGCTCGCACGGCAAGGACATTCTCGGCTTGCGCTATCCCGCCGACCTGCCGGACGAGCTTTGCGAGCGGGTGCTGGAGGTGTGCCGGCGCGTGCTTTCATATGCCGATTTCAACGATGGCTGCTTCAACGTGGAACTGATGTGGGATGCGGAGAATGACAGGCTGTGGCTGATCGAGGTCAACACGCGCATCTCGCAATCGCACAGCGACCTGTTCACCAAGGTCGATGGCCGCAGCAATCACGAGGCCGCCATCGCCGTCGCCCTGGGGCGGGTGCCGGAGATGTGGCAGCGGCGCGGTCGCTACCGGCAGGCAGCAAAGCTGCTGCTCAACAAGATCGGCGATGCCACCGTGCTGAGCACGCCCTCGCCTGGCCGCCTGCAGGAAATCTCCCGGCAGCTGGGCGAGGCACTGGTGCACCTGGACGTGAAGCCGGGCATGCAGCTGCACGAGCTGGCGCGGCAGGGCGAATACAGTTTCATCGTCGGCGAGGCATGGCTGGGCGCGAACAGCGAGGACGAGCTGCTCTACAAGTACCACAGCCTCATCGACCTGCTCGCCCTGCGCTTCAGCGACGGCGGCGAACTGAGCCGTGATCTCGTCCTGCAGCACGTGCCCGCGCCGCTGTTGCGGCCGCGGCCTGGGCCATCGTCGCGGCTGCCGCGCTGAATCAGCGCAGCAGCTGCCTGGCCTGCATTTCGGCGGCGCGTTCCGCGAACCACTCCTGGTCGTCGGCATAGCCGTAGTCGTAGAGCCATTGCCAGGCGGCCAGGTATTCCTCCTCGGTCACGTCGACCTCAAGTCCCCCCGCGACTGCCAGCGCCCATTCGAGCGTGGCGCCGTCATACTCCGCGAACGCCTCTTCGAACTCCATGGCGCGGTTGCTGACGGCCGATTCCAAGGTGATGCTCGACATTACTGCTCCCTCTCAAAATAACCACCGGAACATGGTGATAAACCCTCGCGAGAGTGAGCGTACGGCGACAGTTGCAGGCTGGTAATTCTGCCTCCGTTGTATTCCTGCCGCCGGTATCGGGTGAGTCATGCACGCCGCATTAAAAGTAACCCCTGAGTGATTTCCCTTCAAGCCGTTTCCTCTCCCTTGATAGGCGCTCTCGCGTATTTCGGGGTGTTGCCGTCGCAGCGAGACTTGGTGCAGCTGCGAGGAAGGAAACGGTGACGAGAAGGCTCCTGTTGCTGCTGCCGGCAACGCTCGCAGGCTGCGCCGGCCTGCAATCCGCGCTTGACCCGCGCGGCCCGGCGGCGGCCGAGATCGCGCGCCTCTCATGGGTAATGTTCAGCGGCGCCGCGCTGGTGACATTGCTGGTCACGGCGCTGCTGCTGCGCGCGCTGATGCGCTCGCGGCCGCGTCCGGTCAGCGAGCGCCTGTTCATCATCGCCGGCGGAATCATCCTGCCGGTGGTCACGCTCACTGCCCTGCTCGCCTGGTCGCACCGCATCGGCAACCGCATCGAAGCCATGCCGGACGATCGCCTGGTGGTGGAAGTCACCGGCCTGATGTGGTGGTGGCAGTTCCGTTACCTGGACGCGAATGGCGACGCCGTCACCGCCAACGAGCTGCACCTGCCCGTGGGCCGCCCTGTGGAACTGCGCCTGCAATCCGCCGACGTGATCCACACCTTCTGGGTGCCGAACCTCGCCGGCAAGCGCGATCTCATCCCCGGCAAGACCAACCGCCTCATGATGCAGGCCGGCAGGGCCGGCGTGTTTCGCGGCCAGTGCAACGAGTTCTGCGGCGATCAGCACGCGCTGATGGCGATGCTGGTCATCGCGCAACCGCCCTCCGAGTTCGATCGCTGGCTGGAACGGCAACGGCAGCCGGCGCGCCTGCCCGAGAGCGAACCGGAACGCCGCGGCCATCAGGCGTTCATGCAGGCCGGCTGCGCTGACTGTCACCGCATCCGCGGCACGGCCGCAAACGGCGATACCGCGCCCGATCTGACCCACTTCGGCAGCCGCCGCACCATCGCCGCCGCCACGCTCAACAACAGCTACGGCAACCTGCAGGCGTGGATCGCCTCCGCTCAACACATCAAGCCCGAGAACCGCATGCCGGATTTTCCGCTCGATGGTCCCACCCTGCACGCGCTGGCCACTTACCTCGGTAGCCTGGAATGAACCGCGAGCAACTGGAACGCGAACAGGAGCGCGCCTGGTCCACCGGGCCGGGATGGCGCGCGCTCTCCGCGGTGAACCAGAAGCCGATGGGCCGGCGCTACATGCTCACGGCGTTCGTGTTCTTCCTGGCAGGCGGCCTGCTGGCGCTGCTGATGCGCATCCAGCTTGCCGTTCCGCAGAACGATTTCCTCGGCCACCAGGCCTACAACGAAATGTTCACCATGCATGGCACGACCATGCTGTTCCTGTTCGCGGTACCCATGCTCGAGGGCGCGGCCATCTACCTGCTGCCGCCGATGATCGGCGCGCGCGACATGGCTTTCCCTCGCCTTGGCGCCTTCGGTTACTGGTGCTACCTGCTCGGCGGGCTGCTGCTTTACTGCAGCCTGTTCGTCGGCATGATGCCGGACGCCGGCTGGACCATGTACACGCCGCTCAGCAACTCGCGCTTCTCGCCGGGAAGCGGCGTGGATTTCTGGCTGATCGGCATCACGCTGGTGGAAATCGGCAGCATCACCGCGGCCGCGGAGATCGCCGTTACCATCCTGCGTTGTCGCGCGCCGGGCATGTCGCTGGACCGCATGCCGCTGTTCGCTTGGTACATGCTGGTGGTCGCGTTCATGATCCTGTTCGGTTTTCCGCCGCTGATCCTTGGCGATCTTCTCCTGGAAATCGAGCGCGCCTTCGACTGGCCGTTCTTCGATCCGGAGCGCGGCGGCGATCCGCTGCTGTGGCAGCACCTGTTCTGGCTGTTCGGCCATCCGGAGGTGTACATCATCTTCCTGCCGGCGGCCGGCATGGTCTCGACCATGATCGCAACCTTCTCACGGCGGCCCATCGCCGGTTATCCGTGGCTGGTGGCTGCCGCCGTCGGCACGGGCTTCGTGAGCTTCGGGCTGTGGGCGCATCACATGTTCACTACCGGCATTCCGCTGATGTCGCTCAGCTTCTTCTCGGCGGCAAGCATGACGGTGGCGATCTTCGCCGGCATCCAGGTGTTCGCATGGATCGCGACGCTCTGGCTGGGCCGGCCGGTTCTGACCACTCCGCTGTTGTTCGTTGCCGGCTTCCTGTTCCTGTTCGTCATCGGCGGACTTACCGGCGTGATGCTGGCGGTAATTCCCTTCGACTGGCAGGCCCATTCCAGTTACTTCCTGGTGTCGCATTTCCATTACGTGCTGTTCGGCGGCATGGTGTTTCCGCTGTTCGGCGCCATCTACTACTGGTTTCCCACCGCAACCGGAAAGCTGATGTCGGAGCGCCTCGGCCGCTGGAACTTCTGGCTGATGTTCGCCGGCTTCAACCTCACCTTCCTGCCCATGAAGGTCGCGGGCATGATGGGCATGCCGCGGCGGATCTACACCTATCCTCGCGGCATGTGGGAGTGGGAAAACTTCGCGGCGACGACGGGCGCGTTTCTCATGGCGGTGTCCATACTCGTGTTCATCGCCAACTTCGTTCTCGGCATGAGAAACGGCAGGCCTGCCGGGCTCAATCCCTGGAATGCGGCCACGCTGGAATGGGCTACGCCGCAACCGGTTCCCACGTACAACTTTCTCTCCCTGCCCGTTATCGAAAGCCGCGATCCCCTGTGGCGCGACGGCGAACTCGCGACCGCGATCAACGACGGCCGCGGCCTGCTGGCGCATCCCTGGTTCGGCTTGCGCCTCGGCGTGCTGACCACGCCCGTGAGCGCGCAACTGCGACGTCTGCTGGTCCTGCCGCAATCCGATTTCGCACCGCTCGTCGCCGCGCTGGTGCTGGCCGCCGCCTGCGTTGCCGCGCTGCTCAAGCATTGGTCGCTGACTGCGCTGGCGTTGGCGGCATTCCTCTTGGTGATGCTCAACTGGTTCTGGCGGCAGCCGCATCCTGCACCAGGAAGAGCGCATGAGCTCAGACAGCGCACGGGCCTTGAGGTCAACGACGGCCCGCCGGAGGCAGCGGGATGGTGGGGAATGTGGACAGCCATCGGCGGGCTGGGCGCGATGTATGCCTCGCTGGTGTTCGCGTACTTCTATCTCGGCATGCAGGCCGAGGATTTCCCGCAGCAAGGCGCCCCACCGGCACTGCCGCTCCTGCTCGCGGCAGCGACACTTGCGCTTGCCGCGGGCCTGGCGCATTCACGGCGCGCAATGTCGCAACTCGCGGCCGGCATTGCGGGGCTTGCAAGCATGGGCTTCACGCTGCAGGCGGCCTTCGCGGCGGACTTCTCGCCCACGGAAACCGCGCTCGATGCCGCAAGCCTGACGCTGCTCGGCTCGCATGCGCTGCAGGCCTTCGTCGCCGCCATCATCAGCCTGTTTGCATTTGCCTGGCAGCGTTTCAAGCCAGGATACGCGCCGGAGCGCACCATCGTCGCCAACGCGCGCGCCTTCTGGCAGTACACGTTGATCACCGGGCTGATCAGTCTTTGCATCAACCACTTCTGGCCGAGCCTGCTGTCATGACCGAGCCTTACGCCATTCGCATCCTCGCCGCGCCATTGATATGGCTGGTGCTGTTCGTCGCGATGTACGTCATCCAGGGCGCGGTATGCGGATACGACCTGGCCGGGAACATCGACCGCATCAACAGCGTCCGCCTCGCCATCCTTGCGCTCGCGCTCATTGGCGGTGCGTGGATCGCGAAGCTGAGCTGGGACGCCGCGAAGCGGCGGCGCGGGATCCGCCGCACCATCGTCGGCGCGGAGCAGCTCGCGCTGCGCAGGCAGCGGGAGATGCTCGAGCTCCTCACCCTGTTGCTGGGCGTGCTGTCGCTCGTCGGCGTCGCCTGGCTTGCGCTCGGCGTGTTCATGTATCCGCTTTGCGAAGGAGGCTGAAATGACTGCCAGCATCTGCCGCCTGTTGCTGCCGGCCCTGCTGCTCGTTGCCGCCTGCAGCGAGCCGCCGCGCGATCCCGCGCGCACCATTGCCGATGCCGACCCGGAATCCGGCCGCCTGATGATGGAGTACTACGCCTGCGGTTCCTGTCACACCATTCCGGGCATACGCAACGCCGATGGCGTGGTCGGCCCGCCGCTGATGTTCTTCAGCCGCCGCAGCCTGTTCGCCGGCAGCATCCCGAACAACGCCGACAACCTGGTGCGCTTCCTGCTCGATCCGCAGGCCGTGCGTCCCGACACCGCCATGCCCGACGTCGGCGCGACCGAGCCGGAAGCCCGCGACATGGCGGCCTACCTGTACACGCTGGAATGAGAACCCTGCCGATCGCAGTAGCCTTGATGCCGGCGGCAGTGCACGCGCATGACGGACACGCGCACGGCTGGAGCTTCAACTACGTCTTCCTGCTGATCCTGCTTGCGGCGGCCTGGTACGGCTTCGGCTGGCGGCGGCTGTGGCTGAATGGCTCGCGCCGCGTCTCGCAGGGCGCAAGTCATTACGCCGGGCTGCTCGTGATGGTGATCGCGCTGCATTCCCCGCTCGCGGCGATTTCTGCGGAGCGCGTGTCCATGCACATGATCCAGCACATGCTGTTGATCGTGGTCGCCGCGCCCTTGCTGGTGTTCGCCTCGCCTTTGCCGGTGTATCTCTGGGCCCTGCCGGAAGACCTGCGTCACGGCTTTGCGCGCTGGCGGTCGCGATCCCGGGGAACGATCAGCGGCTGGCGCGCGCTCACTTCACCGGGCGCGGCGTGGATCGTTCACGGCATCGCGCTGTGGGCCTGGCACCTGCCCGCGCTTTACGAGGCGGCGCTGCGCGACAGCCTGCTGCATGATCTCGAGCACGCGAGCTTCTTCTTCAGTGCGCTGCTGTTCTGGTGGGCGGCGTGGAGCACGGTACGGCGCGAGCGAGGCGCGGCGGGCGTCCTGCTGATGTTCACCACGCTCATGCACAGCGGCCTGCTGGGCGCGCTGATGACGTTTGCGTCGACACCGTGGTACGGCGAATACGTCGAACGTGCCCGCGGCCTCGGCCTTGACGGGCTCCAGGACCAGCAGCTCGCCGGCCTGCTGATGTGGGTGCCGATGGGCGCGACCTACCTGGTCGGCGGGATGTTGATCTTCGCGTTGTGGTTCCGGGAGCTGGAGCGGCGTTCGCTCAGGCGGATTTGAGCGGAGTGAGCCTGTGCCGGCTTGATCTTCACCGCGGTTGTTCCCCGGAACTCGTTGTGCTCGATCCGGGCTACGCGCTGCAGCGGGCGACGCGACTTCCCCCTCTAACAGGGATACCCTCTCCCCTGCGCCCCTCTCCCGGAGGGAGAGGGGAAGTGGATGTTTGAGCGCCACTGGCCGTTCACCGGCTTTTTGCACGGGGACGCCGCGAAGCGTCGGGTGATTCCATCAAACAAAAAAACGCCGGGCTATGCCCGGCGTTTTCCCTGGTCTTCAGGAGAGTGTCATTCGCACTCGCCCAGCAGCCAGTCGAGGATGGTGCATTCGGCTTCTTCAACAACGACCGACTTCACGGACATGGTCTGTGTCTGATTCGACGGCGTGCCGCCGCCGGTTTCATCCGCAAAGGCGGGGGCGAAGATAAAGAGACCGGATACAACCGCGAGAAGTATACGTTTCATGCCATTTTCCTCCATCGTGGGTTTGGGCTTCCCTAATTATTGATGAAACTTCCGCGTATAACCACGCGACTAGTGGTAACTACTGCTCAAAATAGAAAGTACCCAGGCCGACCCGGCGATAAATCTGTCCAGGCCGGCGTTCACGATGTGCAAGCCGAGCGAGTTCGCCGTCGAGATGACGGCCAAAACGCACGGCGTTCTCCCGGATCAAGGCCGTGGCCTCCGGAACCTTTTCCACCGGAATATTGCTCTGGTACCACGCGCGCATCAGGCGGCGGTGATCGGAATCCATCTGCGCGATGTTGAAATCCGCGGTGTCGCCGAGCGCTCCGTACACCAGGCCGATTGCGGAAATGAAGTCCTCCGACGGCGCGTAAGGACCATAGGCATTCTCCGTCGCCCTGACGGTGTCTCCTTCCACCACGACGCAATTCGCACGACGAAGCTCGTCGAGCACGGTGCGCGGCGGCACGTCTCCGCTGTAGGCGGCAACCAGGGCGTGGAAGGAAGTCATGGAATCCTCGGAACGGATCGGCAGCGGCTTGGGATTGCCGTCGGCGTCGCAGAAGCGCGGGTCGGTGCGCCAGCCGGAAAGCACGCGCAGGGCGCGGTTGTGGCGATCGGTGAGCACGGCGTCCTCGACGGCGTTGAGGTCACGCAGGCGGGCGACTTCCTTGCGCGACATGCCGGAAAGCAGCGCGGCGCGGGAGGCAAACGGCTGGCGGCGGTGCCAGAGGTCGCGCGTGGCGTAGAACTCGTCCACGAACAGCCAGCGCATGAGGTCGTTGGCCTGGTTGGCCGATACGCCGAGCCGCATGCACAACCGCACGACCGGCCTCAGGATCTTCGCCAGGAAACGCAGTGCCGGGCTGGTCTCGGTATTGCTGCGCGGTGCTGTCTCCATGCTGGTACTCCCATCCCAAGTGAAGGAAATTGATCACGAATTTAACCGAAACCTTACTTAGGGGGAACCCCGGGTCCCAAAAAAAGCGTCGTTTCTTCCAACTCATTGACAGGACTCAGGTTTCCCGACATCCGCGTCCGAACCGGTTGAGCGCTACTCCTTATATATATGAGTAGACCGACCAGCCTTCCCGTATCCCCCGCCGCCAAATAAGTGAAACGCGGCATTCCGCCGGAGCCGGTGGATTTCGATAGTGGCAAACACTTCAAGAGTGAATGAATCCGCCACGGGGAGAAGGGATGCGTTTCATCTGGATCGCCATCGCGGCCATGATGCTGGCGCC
>JAJUFS010000078.1 GCA_029263725.1 Gammaproteobacteria bacterium
GGCGTACTTGTTGGTCAGCACCGAGCCCTGGGCGGCCAGGACGCGCGGGCTCGCGTAGTTCTCCGAGGCAATCAGCTCGATGTGGTCTTCCTGCCGGCGCCGCTCGCCATCGAGCGCGCGGGCAAGCTCGGGGTCGAAATCACTGATGAGCATGTCCTGGCTGTACATGAAAGCTCCTGGAGACCTGGAAGGCGGGAAGCGGCCGAAGCCGCGCGGATCGCGGCATTGTAACCGATACCCCTGCCGGTAACACCGCACCCCGCACCCGCCGCCCTCGGGCAAGGGCTGTAGGCCTAGGCCCGCGACCGGCCGGATTTTCCGGGGAAACTGCAGCAAAGCCCGCATTCGATGCAGGAGGCGCCCCGCCTAGACTGGCTGCCCGTCATGGAGGGGATTCCACTCATGGGCACGCGGTTTCGCTTCGAGGCGCTGGAACACGAGCTGGAGCTGGACGAATGCCTGCACATGCAGGCGCGGGAGAAGCCGTTTCGCGTCGCCGCAGGCCTGGTGATTCTCGCCATCGTGGTCCTCGCCGTGCTCGGCTGGGCGGGCGACGGCAAGCTCTCGATCCACGAAATCCGCCACGCCGATGCCGCACTCCAGTACCCGCGGGTGGTGCGGCTGGGCAAGGATTTCGTCCTCGATGTCCGCGCCGGCAACGGACCGCTCGCCATCCAGCTCCCGAACGACTACCTGCGCCATTTCCGCCTGCGCGACATCGTGCCGCCGCCCGCCCAGGCGCAGCTGTCCGCGGAAGGCATCACCCTGCGCTTCGACGGCAGCGACGCAGCGGCCGTGCGGCTGTATCTCGAGCCGGAGCGCATGGGACGCCAGCCCGTGAGCCTGCGGGTCGGCGCCGAGACCTTCACCTTCCACCAGCTGGTACTGCCGTGATGGATCCGTTCTTTCGCGCACTCATCATTTATCTGTTCCTGCTGACGATCTTCCGGGTCTTCGGCAACCGCAGCCTCGCGCAGACCACCACCTTCGACCTGCTGCTGCTGCTCGTCGTCGGCGAGACCACCCAGCAGGCGCTGCTGGGCCAGGACTACTCGGTGACCAACGCGCTGGTCATCATTTCCGTGCTGGTAGGCCTAGACATGGGCCTGGCCAAGCTCAAGGACCGCTTCCCGAAGATCGAAAAGCTGCTCGAGGGCGCGCCGCTGATCCTGGTCGCTGACGGCAAGGTCCTGCCCGAGCGCATGGCCAAGGCGAACGTGGACGAGAACGACGTGCTCGCCGCGGCCCGCATCCACCACGGCCTGGAACGGCTGGAGGAGGTGAAGTACGCCGTGCAGGAACGGGACGGCACCATCTCCATCATCCCGGCAAAACGCCCCGGCTGAAAAACCGCGCGCCATGCTCCTGCTGCAACGGAATCCGGTATGCTTGCGCGACTTCGACACCGCGGGACGCAACGTGGCGGAAAAGGAACGCATGATCGCCGGCTGGCGCGAGTGGGTGGCGCTGCCGGAACTTGGACTGAACCGCATCAAGGCCAAGTTCGACACCGGCGCGCGCACCTCCACCCTGCACGCCTTCGACATCAGGGAATACCAGCTCGACGGCAAGCGCCGCGTGCTGTTCGGCATGCACCCCGTGCAGCAGAACAACGACATCGTCGTGTACTGCGATGCCGAGGTGGTGGACCAGCGCTGGGTAATGGATTCCGGCGGCCACCGCGAGGAGCGGCTGGTGATCCGCACCCCGCTGCGCATAGGCAACAGCGAATGGCCGATAGAGATCACGCTGACCGGCCGCGACAACATGCGCTTCCGCATGCTGATCGGCCGCACGGCAATGAATGGCCGGCTCATGGTCATGCCCGAGGCTTCGTTCCTGCTGCAGAACGACGATTCCGGTGACTCGGATGCCGACAACGTGGAAGAAGACTGAACACCGGATCATGCATGAAGATCGCCATCCTTTCCCGCAACCCGAAACTGTATTCCACCCGGCGGCTGGTTGAGGCCGCCGAGAAGCGCGGCCACATCGCGCGCGTCATCGACCCGTTGCGCTGCTACATGAACATCGCCGCGCACAATCCCGAGATCCACTACAAGGGCGGCAAGCTCGAACACTTCGACGCGGTCATCCCGCGCATCGGCGCCTCGGTCACCTTCTACGCGACCTCGGTGCTGCGCCAGTTCGAGATGATGGGAGTGTTTCCCTTGAATGAATCGGTCGCCGTCAGCCGCTCCAAGGACAAGCTGCGCTCGCTGCAGCTGCTGTCGCGCAAGGGCATCGGCATGCCCGCGACCGGCTTCGCGCATTCGCCCGACGACACCCAGGACCTGCTCAAGCTCGTCGGCGGCGCGCCGGTGGTGATCAAGCTGCTCGAGGGCACCCAGGGCGTGGGCGTGGTGCTGGCCGAGACACGCAAGGCGGCGGAATCCGTCATCGATGCCTTCCGCGGACTGCGCGCGCACTTCCTGGTGCAGGAATTCATCAAGGAAGCCGGCGGCTCCGACATCCGCTGCTTCGTGATCGGCGACAAGGTCGTCGCCGCCATGAAGCGCACCGCCAAGGAAGGCGAGTTCCGCTCCAACCTGCATCGCGGCGGCACCGCGGAAATCATCCGCATCACGCCGGAGGAGCGGCGCATGGCAGTGCGCGCCGCGAAGATCGTCGGCCTCAACGTCGCCGGCGTGGACCTCCTGCGCAGCGACAAGGGGCCGCTGATCATGGAAGTGAACTCCTCGCCCGGGCTCGAAGGCATCGAGACCGTCACCGGCAAGGACATCGCCGGCCAGATCATTGCATTCATCGAGAAGAACGCGCAGCCTCACAAGACGCGCACCAAGGGCAAGGGTTGATGGAAAGCACACGGACGCGGGAAACGCGACCGCGCAACCAGGCGATCACCATTCACGACACCGTCATCGCACCCGGCGAACGGCGCACCATCGACCTCCCGATGGCGGCGCTCTACACGCACTCGCCGGTCACCATGCCCGTGCACGTCATCCACGGAAAGTTCGCCGGACCGCGGCTGGTCATCACTGCCGCAGTGCATGGCGACGAGCTCAACGGCATGGAAATCGTCCGCCGCCTGCTCGCCCTGCCCTCGCTAGCCAGGCTGCGCGGCACGCTGATCGCCGCGCCCATCGTCAACGTGCTCGGCGTGGTGCACAAGTCGCGCTACCTGCCCGACCGGCGCGACCTCAACCGCAGCTTTCCCGGCTCCGAGCAGGGCTCGCTCGCCTCAAGGCTCGCGCATCTCGTCTGCACGCATGTGATCGCGCATGCCACCCACGGCATCGACCTGCACACCGCCGCCATTCACCGCGACAACTTTCCGCAGATCCGCGCCGATCTCGACGATCCCGAAACACTGGCGCTCGCCCGCGCCTTCGGCGCGCCCGTGCTGCTCAACGCCGGCACCCCGCACGGCTCGCTGCGCGGCGCGGCCGTCGAGCGCGGCGTGAAGTTTCTCGTCTACGAAGCCGGCGAAGCGCTGCGCTTCGACGAAATGGCCATCCGCGGCGGTGTGGCGGGCATACTCAACGTGATGCGCGCGCTCGGCATGCTCAAGCCAGGCAAGGCCAGGCCCGCACCGCACCCGGCGGTCGCGAAGCAATCCACCTGGGTGCGCGCCTCCACCAGCGGCATCCTGCGCACCCGCATGCCGCTCGGCGAGCACGTCCACAAGAACGGCCTGCTCGGCATCATCGGCAGCCCCTTCGGCGAGGACGAACACGAACTGCGCTCACCCTTTGACGGCATCGTCATCGGACGCACCACCATTCCGCTCGTGCACGAAGGCGAAGCGGTCTTCCACATCGCCAGCCTCGAAGGCGACAAGGGCGCGGAACGCGTCGAGTCGCTCAAGTCCACCTTCGCCGACGACGAACTCCTGCCGGATGAGCCGGTCATTGTGTGAGAGGCAAGAGGATCTAGCCCGGATTGAGATGGGTGCCTGCTTCGTGACAACACCCCTCGTCTAACGTCTCAAGCCTTCTCCCTCCTTACCCCCTCCCGCCGACGAAAAACCCCGAAAAAACAAGGCGTTTTGGCTATAATGCGCGTCCCTTCGTTTCTCAGGCAGGATCATGGCGCAGTACGTCTACACGATGAACCGGGTCGGCAAGGTCGTGCCGCCCAAGAAGCACATCCTCCGTGACATTTCGCTCTCCTTCTTCCCGGGCGCGAAGATCGGCGTGCTCGGCCTGAACGGCGCCGGCAAGTCGACCTTGCTGCGCATCATGGCGGGCGTGGACAAGGAGATCGAAGGCGAGGCCCGGCCGCAGCCGGGGATCAAGATCGGCTACCTGCCGCAGGAGCCGCAGCTGGATCCGACCAAGGACGTGCGCGGCAACGTCGAGGAAGGCCTGGGCGAGCTGGTGGAAGCGCAGAAGCAGCTGGAAGCCGTGTACGCCGCCTATGCCGAGCCCGACGCGGATTTCGACAAGCTCGCTGCGGAACAGGCGCGGCTGGAAAACATCCTGCAGGCCGCCGGCGGCCATAGCGTCGAGCATCAGCTGGAGGTCGCCGCCGAGGCGCTGCGCCTGCCGCCGTGGGATGCGGACGTGACCAGGCTCTCCGGCGGCGAACGCCGCCGCGTGGCGCTGTGCAAGCTGCTGCTCTCCAAGCCCGACATGCTGCTGCTGGACGAACCCACCAACCACCTCGACGCCGAGTCCGTCGCCTGGCTGGAGCGCTTCCTGGCCGAGTTCCCGGGCACGGTGGTTGCGGTCACCCATGACCGCTACTTCCTCGATAACGTCGCCGGCTGGATTCTCGAACTCGACCGCGGCCACGGCATTCCCTGGGAAGGCAACTATTCCTCCTGGCTGGAACAGAAGGAAAGGCGCCTCGCCCAGGAAGAGAAGGCCGAAAGCCAGCGCCGCAAGGCCATGCAGGCGGAACTCGAGTGGGTGCGCCAGAACCCGAAGGGCCGCCAGGCGAAGTCCAAGGCGCGCCTGCAGCGCTTCGAGGAGCTGGCCAGCCAGGAATACCAGAAGCGCAATGAAACCAAGGAACTGTACATTCCGCCCGGCCCGCGCCTCGGCGACCTGGTGGTGGAAGCCAGGGGCCTGCGCAAGGCCTTCGGCGACAAGCTGCTGATGGACGGCCTCGACTTCATGCTGCCGCCGGGCGGCATCGTCGGCGTCATCGGCCCGAACGGCGCCGGCAAGACCACGCTGTTCCGCATGATCACCGGCCAGGAAAAGCCGGACGCGGGCGAGTTGCGTATCGGCCCCACCGTGGAAATCGCGTACGTCGATCAGTCCCGCGATGCGCTCAACCCGGACAACACGGTGTGGCAGGAGATTTCCGACGGCCAGGACATCATCCGCGTCGGCAACTACGAGACGCCGTCGCGCGCCTACGTCGGCCGCTTCAACTTCAAGGGCACGGACCAGCAGAAGCGCATCGGCGATCTTTCCGGCGGCGAGCGCAACCGCGTGCATCTCGCCAAGCTGCTGAAATCCGGCGGCAACCTGCTGCTGCTCGACGAACCGACCAACGACCTCGACGTCGAGACGCTGCGTGCGCTGGAAGAAGCGCTGCTCGAGTTCCCGGGCTGCGCCGTGGTCATCTCCCACGATCGCTGGTTCCTCGATCGCATCGCGACGCACATCCTCGCCTTCGAGGGTGACTCGCAGGTGGTCTGGTTCGAAGGCAACTACGCCGACTACGAAGCCGACCGCAAGCGCCGGCTCGGCGCCGACGCCGACCAGCCGCACCGGATCAAGTACCGGCGCCTGACCACTGCGTAAGGAAATGGACAGGATCAACAGGATTTTTCAGGATGATCAGGGTTCCTGAAACATGCTGATCGTTATTTCCGAATGATGACGTAACCACAGCAGTTCAAGGCAAAAGAAGAAGGGCCGCATCGCGGCCCTTTTTCTTTCTCCCTGGATTCTGAATCCTGTAAATCCTTTTTCAAATCCTGTCCTTTCCCGTTCTCAATTCGACGACACGTACTTCTCGCGCCGCACGTTGGCGATGGGGAAGCCGGCCTTGTCGCAGTACTCGGCGGCGGCGTCGATCATGCCCGGGTTGCCGCAGAGGTAGATGACATCGTGCGCGGGATCGAGCGCGAGTTCGTCGAGATGTTCCTGCACGTAGCCCTTGCGGTCCCGCTCGCGCGGCGTCTCGGGCATATCGCGGCTGTAGCAGGCGAAGAAACGGAAGTTGCCGAACTCCTCTTCCATCGCCAGGAAGTCCTCGCCGTAGAGCAGCTCTTCCGGATTGCGCACCCCGAGCACGAGATCGACGGAATTCTTCGGATCCTTCAACCGACGGCGCAGTTCCGGCAGGAAGGCGCGATACGGCGTAACGCCCGTGCCGGTGGCGAGCAGCACGTAGCGGCAATGGCCGTCGTCGCGCAGCACGAAGCGCCCCGCCGGGCCGATGGCCGGCAGTTCGTCGCCCGGCTGCATGGCGAACAGGTGCGAGGTCGCCCGTCCCCCCTCGACGTGAGCCACGGCGATGCGCAGCAGCTCGTCGCCGCTTTCCGGCACCGTGGCGATCGAGTAACTGCGCCGCAACAGCTTTTCCGGCGACTGGATCATGACCGAGATGAACTGGCCGGGCTCGAAGTCGAGCACCGCGCCATCCTTGCGGCGGAAGGCGAGTTCACGCACGCGCGGCGTGATCATGCGGGCGGAATCGAGCACCACTTCGAATTTCTGGACGGCCATCGGGGAGTCTTTGCGGCTTCGGGGGCCGGAATTGTGCCACAGCCCCCCGTTTCACGTCAGGCGTGGCGAGATTTCCGGGAATCTCCCTTATACTGCGCGCACTTTTTCCGTGGGGGGAGTTGCAATGAAATCCATCGTTCGTTTCGTGCTTGTGTCCGCCGCCCTGCTGCCGGCCGCCGCGCTCGCGGATGGCTTCAACGTTTCCGGCCGCATCGGCACGCTCGGTCTCGGCGCCGAGCTCGGTTATGCCTTCAACGACTACGTCAACGTGCGCCTGGCGCTGAACAACTACAGCTACAGCTACGACACCACCGAAGACGGCATCGAGTACGACTTCGACCTCGAGCTGGAGTCGAAGGCGCTGTTCCTCGACATCCACCCGTTCGCGGGCGCCTTCCGCATCACCGGCGGCATCCTCGACAACAAGAACCGCCTCGAAGGCCAGGCCGTGCCGATGGGCGAGTACGAGATCGGCGACCAGACCTACACCGGCGCCGAAGTGGGCACGCTGTATTCGAACGTCGGCCTGGGCGAGAGCAACCCGGTCTACGTCGGTCTTGGCTGGTCCAAGGCGCTGGGCCGCTCCGGCTTCGGCGTCGGCTTCGACCTCGGCGTGGTGCTGCAGGGTTCGCCGACCGTGCGCCTCTTCGCCGACGGCCCGATCACCGAGAACCCGGCGACGGCGGCTGAGTTCGAGGCCAACCTGCGGGCGGAAGAAGAAGACCTGCAGTCGGAGCTGAGCGACTTCGAAACCTATCCCGTGATCTCGATCGGTCTCACCTACCAGTTCTGATGATCGGGTAGAAGGGAGAAGAGAGGTAAGCCCGGAAGTTGCCGATCTTCTTCCTTCTTCCTTCCTCCTCTTACGCAGCAATCCCCTCCCGCACCGCCGCGGTGATGCGCCGGAAGGCGTTGGCGAGCTTCGCCTTTGCCGTCGCGAAACGCGGCGATTCCAGTGCGTCGCAGGGATCGTTCTCGTCCATGTAGACCCGCTGCACGATCTCCACCTGCAGGGCTTCGACGCCCGGCATCCTGCCGTAATGCTCGGTGATGTAGCCGCCGGCAAAGGGGCCGTTGTGCGCGACATCGAATCCCTGCGCGGCGAACGATGCGGTCACGCCGTTCATCAGCCACTCGCCGCAGGTCTCGCCGTTGCGGTTGCCGAGGTAGATGTCGTGCTCCAGCGTGGTGAGCTCGGTTTCCTCGTAGGACGGCACGCTGTGCGCGTCGATCAGCACCACCTTGCCGTGCTGGTTGAGCTGTTCCCTGAGCAGCTCGCGCAGCCGCGCGTGGTAAGGCTCGTAGACGTGGCGGCGCCATTCCAGCACCTGGTCTGTCGTCGGCGGCTCGGCCCAGACGACTTCGCCGTGCTCTGTCTCGAGCGCGATGATGCCACTGGAGAATATGCCTTCGTGGACGACGCCGAGTTCGGGCGGGCGGTTGAGATCAGAATAGAAACGGCTCCAGGTGGCGTGCAGCACGGTGACGCCGAAGTGCGGCAGGAAATCGAGCAGTTCGTGCACATGCCAGTCGGTCAGCGGCAGCGCACGCATGGCGTCCGAGGCCAGGCGATCAAGCACCGCCTGCGGCAGGTGCGTGCCGGCATGCGGAATGCTCACGACGAGCGGAATGGTCTCGCTGATGTGCGATTGTTCGACAAACGGTTCCATGGGCAGGGCGACGTGAGGACCGACTTTCGATATGCGTCGCCCTGCCGGTTTTCCAAGCGCTAGGCCGTCCTCTCCCGCACGGTGTCGCAGATTTTCTCGAACACCGCGCACAGGCTCTGCTGCGCCTTCTCGAA
>JAJUFS010000171.1 GCA_029263725.1 Gammaproteobacteria bacterium
CAGCGTGCTCGGCCGTGCCGACGTGGCCTGCTACGCGGCCAAGGAGGAAGGCCGCAATCGCATGCACGCCTACCATCCGCGCGACGAGGAAATGCTGAAACGGCACCTCGAGATCCGCGAGGTTTCGCAGCTGCAGGCGGCGCTGGACTCGGGCCGCTTCGAACTGCACGCACAGCGCATCCATGACCTGGCGGACAGCGACGACAAGCATTTCTTCGAGGTGCTGCTGCGCCTGCGCGTCGATGGCCAGGAAATCTCTGCCGCCAGCTTCCTGCCGGTCGCGCATCGCTACGGCATGATCAGCGTCATCGACCGCTGGGTGCTGAACCGCGCCGCCGGCGTGCTCGGCGGCAGCGATGACGAGAAGCTGTGCTTCAGCGTGAATATTTCCGGCGCGACGCTGGATTCGGCGGGCATCGTCGAGTTCATCAGCGCGTTGCCGGAACGCTACGGCTTCCATCCGTCGCGGCTATGCCTGGAAGTGACCGAGTCGGTGGCCATCAATCACCTGACGCGCGCGGTGCGCGGCATGCGCGAGCTGCGCGCCCAGGGCTTCGGCATCGCGCTCGATGACTTCGGCGCGGGCGTGGCGAGCTTCGGCTACCTGCGCGAACTGCCGGTGTCGATGGTGAAGCTCGACGGCCGCTTCGTGCGCGACCTCGGCAACGATCCCGCCGCCGCCATCGTGATCGATGCGCTGGTGCGCGTCGCCGCCCTGCGCGGCATCCAGTGCGTGGCGGAGTGGGTGGAAAGCGAGCAGGCGCTCATGCAATTGCGCAAGCTCGGTGTGCGCTACGCGCAGGGGCATCTCATCCATAGACCGGAACCGCTCGCCAACATCGTCGGCAGTCGCGCGCAACCGCTTGCGGCCGCGTCGCCGCGCTGATTCCGGTGCACTCAGGTTCATCGCTGGGCAACCCCACTCAGGATGCAGCGCACGTTTCCGCAAGCTCGGCAGCGATGCGGCTGTCTTTTCCATATCGCGTTGCTAGAATGGCGCGCCTTCCCGCTGTTTCCGTGTTCTCACGAGGGTCCGCATGAGCGACGTCAAGAACCAACGCGATCCCATTTACGACGATGCCGCGCGCGAGGCCGTCAACATTGCCAACCGTCTCGCCGAGCAGGATCCGGATGCCGACCTGTGGGACATCGCCGACGGCCTGCTGGCCGGGGCCGTGCACTGGTGGCTGTACGCGAATGCGCCCTGCGGCGACCGCAGCTGCGTGGATTGCGAATCGGTGCAGACCGCGGAGCTGCGCCTGAAGGAGCTGCAGCGGCTGGTGCGCGAACTCGCGGAAGCCAGCGAGTATTTCCACTCGCCCAACGACACCAACGTCGCCCACGCCTGAGCCGCGATTGGACGGGCGTCGCCCTGCTGGTCACAATGTCTGCCCCTGCAGGGTGAGACATGAACGACCGCAATCCCGACAGCTACCTGTTTACCGAGCGGCCGCGGCCCACCTGGCCGCCGGCCACGGCTATCGTCCCGCCGCGGCGCCGCCTCGCGGCTGATTCGCCGGGCGTGCCGCCCTCGGCGCCGCGGCCGCGCAGCCTGCTGCGCGCCTTCATTCCGGTCTTCATCTTCGTGCTGCTGCTGTGGTGGCTGCAGCTGTTCTCCTCGCTGTTCGACGTGAACCTGTGGACGCTGGGCATCCGTCCCGGCGAATGGATCGGGCTGGCCGGCATCCTCGCCGCGCCGCTCATTCACGCTGACTGGGAACACCTCATCGCCAACACGCCGCCGCTGCTCATCCTCGGCACGCTGCTGCTCTACAGCTATCCGCGCGCGGCGCGCTGGGTGGTGCCGCTGATCTGGCTGGGCTCGGGGCTGGGTGTGTGGCTGTTCGGCCAGCCTGGCAGCGTGCATGCGGGCGCGAGCGGGCTGGGGCACGGTCTCATGTTCTTCCTGTTCATCGTCGGCATCCTGCGCCGCGAGCCGCGCGCCATGGCCATCGCCATGGCGGTGTTCTTCCTTTACGGCGGCATGCTGATGACCATCTTCCCGCGCGAGATCGGCGTTTCCTGGGAAGCGCACATGTTCGGCGCCATTCCCGGCGCGGTACTCGCGCTGCTGCTGTTCCGCATGGACGAGTTCGCGCCGCGCAAGCGTTATTCATGGGAGTTCGAGCCGGACGACGATGACTACGATCCGGTGATCGGCGACCAGTGGAAGCGGCAGCGGCCGCCGCCGCCGGAGCACCTCGAGGATACCGACGAGCTGCCGCTCGCCGGCGATGACGAAGAGGAACGCTGGTAAGCGTTAGCGCTCGTAGCGAACGTCGGTGACGAGGTAGCGCGCTTCCCCCTGCGGCGTCGTGACCTGGACTTCCTCGTCCAGCGGCTTGCCGAGCAGGGCGCGCGCCAGCGGCGAATCGACGCTGATCCAGCCTTGCGAAGGGTCGATCTCGTCGGCACCGACGATGCGCAGGGTGCGTTCCTCGCCGCGCTCATCCTCCAGCGTCACCCACGCACCGAAATACACCTTGTCGCGCGACGCCGGCGCTTCCGCGACCACCTTCAGTTCCGGCAGGCGCTTCTGCAGGTAGCGGATGCGCCGGTCCATCTCGCGCAGCTGCTTCTTGCGGTAGATGTACTCCGCGTTCTCGGAGCGGTCGCCCTCCGCGGCGGCGGCGGCGAGCGCCGCCACCACTTCACGACGCTCCTTCCAGAGCGCCTGCAGTTCCTGCTGCAGCTTCTCGAAGCCCTGCTTCGTCACGTACGGCGAGGATCGCGGCGGGGCGGGGCGCCAGCGCGTCATTGCGTATCTCCCTTGAACATGAAACCCGAATTCTACCCCGCGATTTGACAGTTGCATTTTCGCCGGCCGCCCCCAATTACCCCGGCAGACAACAAGAGGTCGAGGCAGATGGGCGGCAAGCGGCTGGAAGACCGGATGTGGGTTGAGGCCATCGCGATGCTGGAGCGCGCCGAGCGCCTGCAGCAGCGCTTCTTCGAACCAACCGGTCGCCGTGCCTGCTGGCAGCCTCCGGCGGATATCTACGAGACCGAGCAGGACCTGTGGATCGTCATCGCGCTGCCGGGCGTTCCCGCGGAGGCGCTCACTGTCGTGCTGCGCGGCCACTGGCTGGAAGTGCGCGGCACCCGGCCGCTGGCCGAGGAAGCGCGGCTAGGGCTCATTCATCGCCTTGAACTTCCGTA
>JAJUFS010000022.1 GCA_029263725.1 Gammaproteobacteria bacterium
CCCAGAACAGGGAAAGCACTTTAGGCTCTGCCATGGCGGCGGTCCTTCGCAGAAGTGGATTGGAGTCGTGTCCCTTCCAAATCTATCCGAAGGAGCGCCGCTTTCTATATCTCACGGGCCCCGCTAATCCGTGAAGAACCAAAAAAAGGCCGGTCCCGAAGGACCGGCCCAGTTACCTCAACGACCAAAGGAGCACTCAACCGTGAGGCAGGAACCGAGGCCGTCGCTGGGTGCCGCCAGGGGCAGTTGCGAGGGTGTTGCGAATGGCACCCCGCGATCAACCTCGTGAAGAAAAGTACCCAGAAGACCCAAAAACTACCGTGACTGGGTTCACGCTCTCGGTACCGTATCCTCGGCGGGCTGCTCGGCGCCGGGGCGGGTGATCTCCGCCTTGCCGCGCAGTTCGTTGAGGTAGTCCTGGATGCGCTGGTTCATCAGGCTGCGGCGAATCTGCTCCTCGATCTGCTCGAATTCCGGCGCCGGCGCTTCACGCTTGTCCTCGACCTGGATCACGTGCCAGCCGAACTGCGTCTGCACCGGATCCGTGCTGCGCTCGCCCGGCTGCATGCCGCGTACGGCGTTCGCGAACGGCGGCACCATCTGCGAGGGCGAGAACCAGCCCAGATCGCCGCCGCTGCGGTCGGCGCCCGGCTCGATGGAATTCTGCTTCGCCAGTTCCTCGAAGTTCGCGCCTTCGTCCAGCTGGCGGATGAGGTCGCGTGCGGTCTGCTCATCTTCCACGAGGATATGGCGTGCCTTGAATTCGCTGCGCGCCAGCTCGCCCTTGCGTTCCTCGTATTCCGCGCGGACCTCCTCGTCGGTGATCGGCTGCTGCTCCAGCCGCTGCATCATCGCGGCATCCGCCATCAGCGTGTCGCGCTGGAAGGCAATCTGCTCGCGCAACGGCGATTGCTGGTCGAGCTTCTGCTCGCGCGCCGCCTGGGCCAGCAGCTCGATGTTCACCAGCTCCTCGGAAAGCTGCTGCATGACCATGGCGTCGAGCTGCGAGGGATCGCCGCCGGTACGGCGCATCGCATAATGCAGCAGGTCGTTCTCGGTGATGCTCTCACCGTTGACCCGCGCGATCACCCGGCCTTCGTTCTCGGACGGCGGGGCGGTCTCACCGGACTCCTGGTTGCAGGCTGCGAGGGCCCCGAGCAGCAGCAGGGGCAGTAGTCGCAAAAGGGTGGTGCGCATGGCAAATCTCCTTGAGTTTCAACGCAGTCTCTACGGGTTCCTGTCGAGCTGCTCGGGTGTCAGGGCGCGGATGCTCATCGCATGGATGTCGGTGAGCATGAGGTCGCCCAGGGCTTGGTAAACCATCCGATGCCGTTCCAGCATCGACTTGTCGCGGAAAGCTTCGCTGACGATTGTGCAGGAAAAATGGCCGCGGCCGTCGCGTGCCCCCGGATGGCCGACATGCCTGTGCGATTCGTCGGTGACCGAAAGGTGCTCGGGTTGCAGGCTCTGCAGCCGTTCCCGGATCTTCTCGATGCGCGTGGCGTTCACGGCAGCACCTTGATGAAGGGCTTCACGGAGACATCGGCATAGACGCCGGCCTCAAGATACGGATCGGCGTTCGCCCAGGCGGTGGCCGCTTCCAGGGACTCGAACTCGGCGACGATCAGGCTGCCGGTGAAGCCAGCCTCGCCCGCATCGCTGGAATCGATCGCCGGGTGCGGGCCGGCCAGCAACAGCCGGCCTGCATCGCGCAGCGCCTCGAGGCGCGCGAGGTGCGCAGGGCGGGTGGCACGGCGTGCGGCAAGCGAGTCCGGCCGGTCGGTTGCGATGATCGCGTACAGCATCACTGCTCCTTTGAATCCTGTTCCACGTGCCGCATCAGGTAGGCGCCCTGGATGAGCACGAACAGCAGGGTGAGGCCGATGACACCCCAGACCTTGAAGTCAACCCAGGTATCGGTGTCGAAACGGTACATCACCACCAGGTTGACCGCGCCGAGGACCAGGAAGAACGCCACCCACATGAGGTTCAGGCGCTTCCACACTTCGGCGGGCAGCTTGAGCTCATTGCCGATCAGGCGCTCGATGGCGGTGCGGCGATCACCGATCAAGGGAGTGACCAGGAACGCGACGGCAAGAAACCAGTTCACCGCCGTCACCTTCCACTTGATCCATTCCTCGTCACCCAGAAGCAGGGTAATGCCGCCGAACACCAGCACCAGCACCGCAGTGACGAGGTGCATGGGCTTGACGGTGCGCGAGCGCACCCACTGCACGGCGACCTGCACTAGCGTGGCGGCGATGATCACGGCGGTGGCGACGAAGATGCCGTACCACTTGTAGGCAAGAAAGAAGAGCAGTACGGGGAAGAAATCGAACAAGAGCGCCATGACGGTCCGGAATGAGCGGGAAGTCGCGGTATCATACACGCGCAGCCATGCAGGAAAAACGCGCCCCATGAGCCAGTACTTCGACATACATCCGGTCAATCCGCAGCCACGGCTGATCCGCAGGGCGGTGGAAATCCTCCAGTCGGGCGGCGTGATCGTCTATCCAACCGACTCCTGCTATGCGCTCGGCTGCCGGCTGGACGAGAAGACGGCGGTGGAACGCATCGCGCACATCCGCCAGACCGGCAAGGATCACAACTTCACGCTGGTCTGCCGCGACCTTTCCGAGATTTCCACCTACGCGCGGGTGGAGAACGCCGCCTTCCGCCTGCTGAAGGCGCACACTCCGGGCCCGTACACCTTCATCCTGCGCGCGACCAGCGAGGTGCCGAAGCGCCTGCAGAACCCCAGGCGGCGCACCATCGGCATCCGCGTGCCCGAGCATCCGGTCACGCAGGCGCTGCTCGCGGAACTCGGCGAGCCCCTGTTGAGTTCCACGCTGATCCTGCCGGGCGAGGACATGCCCATGACCGAGCCGTGGGAAATCCGCGAGGCGCTGGAACGCCAGGTGGACCTCGTCATCGACGGCGGCAACTGCGGCATCGACCCGACCACCGTGGTCAGCCTCGAAGGACCCCTGCCCGTGGTTTTGCGTCGCGGCCGGGGCGACACCCAAGCCTTTGAATCTGCGGCATGATTTTGCCCTTCCGTCGCGTGGTGGCCTTCGCCCACGTATAATGCCCCGATGTTCGAGAACCTCATCCAGCAGATCGCCATCTGGGCGCTCCCCGTGCTGTTCGCCATCACCGTGCACGAGGTCGCGCACGGCTGGATGGCGCGCCGGCTGGGCGACCGCACGGCGGAAATGCTGGGGCGGCTGACGCTCAATCCCGTCAGGCACATCGATCCGGTCGGCACCGTGGCCGTGCCGCTGGCGATGCTCGCGCTGGGCGGATTCATCTTCGGCTGGGCCAAGCCGGTGCCGGTAGCGCAGCGGAACCTGGGCAATCCCCGGCGCGACATGGTGCTGGTGGCGCTGGCAGGGCCCATGTCCAACCTGGTGATGGCGCTGGCCTGGGCATTGATCGCGCGGCTGGCGGTCTTCATCAATGTGCCCTGGTTCACCGAGCCGGTCGCGCTGATGGGCGTGGCGGGCATCACCATCAACGTCGTCATCGGCCTGCTCAACCTGCTGCCGGTGCCGCCGCTGGACGGCGGCAGGATCGTGAGCAACCTGCTGCCACCGAAGCTCAGCGACCAGTACGATCGCCTCGAGCCCTACGGTCTCATCATTCTTCTCCTGCTGCTGGTCTCCGGCGCGCTGGGCTGGATTCTCCGGCCGTCGGTCATCTGGCTGCAGCGGATGCTGTTTTCGATCATCGGTCTGTCATGAGGGAACACGTGAACAACCCGGGAAGCAATCTTCGCGTCATGTCCGGCATGCGCCCCACGGGCGCGCTGCATCTTGGTCATTACCATGGCGTGCTGAAGAACTGGCTGAAGCTGCAGAACGAGTACCAGTGCTTCTTCGCGGTGGCAGACTGGCATGCGCTGACCACGCATTACGAGGACCCGCAGGACATCCAGAAGAACGTCTGGGACATGGTGATCGACTGGCTGGCCGTGGGCATCGATCCTGGCAAGGCCGTGCTGTCCATCCAGTCGCGCGTCCCCGAGATCGCCGAGTTGCACCTGCTGATGTCGATGGTGACGCCGCTGGGCTGGCTGGAGCGCGTGCCGACGTACAAGGAGCAGAAGGAAAAGCTCAAGGATCGTGACCTTTCCACCTACGGCTTCCTCGGCTATCCGCTGCTGATGACCGCCGACATCCTGGTGGTCAACGCCGATCTCGTGCCGGTGGGCGAGGACCAGCTGCCGCACCTGGAAATCTCGCGCGAGCTGGCGCGCCGCTTCAATCACCTGTTCGGCAACGAGCCGGGCTTCAAGGAGCGTGCCGAGGCCGCCGCGAAGAAGCTCGGCGCGAAGCAGGCGAAGCTCTACAACGAGTTGCGCCGCCAGTACACCGAGCAGGGCGACGAGTCCGCGCTGGAACGCGCGCGCGTGCTGGTGACGGAAAGCCGGAACCTGACCAAGGGCGACCAGGAACGCCTGCTCGGCCATCTCGCCGGCACGGGCCGCACCATCCTGCATGAGCCGCAGGCGCTGCTGACCGAGACGCCCAAGGTGACCGGCCTGGACGGGCAGAAGATGTCCAAGTCCTACGGCAACACCATTTCGCTGCGCGAGGCACCTGAATCTGTCGAGAAGAAAATGCGCACCATGCCGACGGATCCGGCGCGCGTGCGCCGTTCCGATCCGGGCAATCCCGAGAAGTGCCCGGTGTGGGACTTCCACAAGATGTATTCCGACGAGGACACCCGCAAGTGGGTCTGGGAAGGCTGCACGACCGCGGGTATCGGTTGCATCGACTGCAAGATGAGCGTGATCCGCAAGGTGCAGGAAGAGCTCGCGCCCATTCGCGAGCGCGCCGCCGAGTACGAGGCCAACCCGGAACGGGTGCGTGCCATCATGGTGGAAGGCAGCGAGGCCGCGCGCAGCGTCGCGAAGGAAACGCTGGAAGAAGTCCGCCAGGCCATCGGCATCAACTACCGCTGAGAGCACATGCAAAGCGAATCGATCAAGGAAAGCCTGCCTGAGCAGGACATGGGGGAAGAGCAGGTTCGCGAGGGCGAGCAGGCGGAAATGCCGTTCGCGCTGGTGCAGGGCGAGCCCTACACCACGCTGCCGCGCGACCTCTACATTCCGCCGGACGCGCTCGAGGTTTTCCTCGAGGCCTTCGAGGGTCCGCTGGACCTGCTGCTTTATCTCATCAAGCGCCAGAACCTCGACATCCTCAACATTCCGATTGCCGAGATCACGCGGCAGTACATGGAATACATCGAGGTGATGAAGGAAATGCGCCTCGAGCTTGCGGCCGAGTATCTCGTCATGGCTGCCATGCTGGCCGAGATCAAGTCGCGCATGCTGCTGCCGCGGCCGGTCAGCGAGGAGGGCGAGGAGGAAGACCCGCGCGCCGAGCTGGTACGCCGGCTGCAGGAATACGAGCGCTTCAAGACCGCTGCCGAGGATATCGACGCGCTGCCGCGCCTGGAGCGCGATGTGTTCCGTGCCGAGGCCGAACTGGTCGACCGCCGCGTGGTCGAGATCCTGCCGGACGTCACGCTCAAGGAAGTGCTGCTTGCGTTCAAGGACGTGCTCAAACGCGCCGAGATGTTCCAGCATCACCAGGTGCAGCGCGAGGCGCTTTCCGTGCGCCAGCGCATGTCGGACCTGCTGTTCCGGCTGCAGGAAACCGACGGCTATTGCGATTTCCACAGTCTCTTCCGGCCCGAGGAAGGCCGGCTTGGCGTGGTGGTGAGCTTCCTCGCGATGCTCGAGCTGCTGAAGGAGAAGCTCATCGAGATCGTGCAGACGGAGCCCTTCGCGCCCATACACCTGAAGGCCTCGAGCGGTGCGCACGAGGTCGACATGGAAGAACTCGATACGGACCTGGACGACTGATCCATGAACGACCAACAGCTCAAGAACATTGTCGAGGGCGCCTTGCTGGCGGCGGGCCGGTCGCTCAGCCTCGATGACCTGCAGACGCTTTTCGAGGAAAGCCAGCGGCCCGACAAGGGCGCGCTGAAGAAGGCGCTGGACGCGCTGCGCGAGGACTACGCCGGACGCAGCATCGAGATCAAGGAAACCGCGAGCGGCTTCCGCATCCAGGTGAAGTCGCAGTATTCCGAATGGATCTCGCGCCTGTGGGAGGAGCGCCCGACGCGCTATTCGCGCGCGCTGCTGGAGACCCTGGCGCTGATCGCCTATCGCCAGCCCATCACCCGCGGCGAGATCGAGGACGTGCGCGGCGTGTCAGTGTCCAGCTCCATCATCCGCACGCTGCAGGAGCGCGACTGGATCCGTGTCGTCGGTCATCGCGACGTGCCGGGCCGTCCGGCCATGTATGGCACCACCAGGACCTTCCTGGACTACTTTGGCCTTACCTCGCTGGACGAGCTGCCGACGCTCGCCGAGCTGCGCGATATCGACAGCATCAACGTCGAACTCGACCTGCGCGAATCCGGCGGGGAGAGTGCGCCCGAGCAGGCCCGCGAGAGTGACGGTGAGGGCAATGAAGGCGACGACAGCCTCGGTGTGAGCGTCGCGACCGTGGAGGAGGCCGAAAGCCTCCAGGAAGCGGAAGGCGATGACGATGCCGGCGATCGTGACGAAGATGATCGCGATGACCGCGATGATGATCGCGATGACCGCGATGATGATCGCGATGATGATCGCGATGATGATCGCGATGATGATCGCGATGATGATCGCGGCGACGAAGACGAAGACGAAGACGAAGACGACGACGACGACGACGACGACGACGACGACGAGCGCGCGTCCGGCACCCTGAGCAAAGACAACGAGGCGACCGATGTTGCGGAAGAAGACCCAGCGACGGAAGACGCCGACCGCGACCCGGCCTGAACAGGCCTCGCTCGCGCCCGACGCTCCCGAGCGGTTGCAGAAGGTGCTGGCGACCGCCGGCATCGGTTCGCGCCGCCAGGTCGAGGACTGGATACGCGCCGGTCGCGTCACGGTGAACGGCGCGCCCGCCGAACTCGGCATGAAGGTGAGTGCGCGCGATCGCGTCGAAGTCGACGGTCGCCGCATTCATCTCGAGAAGCGCCTCGATCAATCGCCGCGGGTGATCGCCTTTCACAAGCCGGAAGGCATGGTCACGACCCGGCACGATCCCGAGGGGCGCAAGACCGTCTTCGAAGCCTTGCCTGAACTTTCCCGCGGCCGCTGGATCGCGGTCGGCCGCCTGGACATCAACACCTCGGGCCTGCTGCTGTTCACCAACGACGGCAGGCTCGCCGATCGCCTCATGCATCCATCCTCGGAAGTCAGCCGCGAATACGCCTGCCGCGTGCTCGGCGAAGTGACCGAGGAAATGCTGGAACGCCTTAAGAAGGGCGTGACCCTGGACGACGGCCCCGCGCGCTTCGAGAGCATCGAGGCGGCGGGCGGCGAGGGCGCCAACCAGTGGTTCCATGTCACCCTGCGCGAAGGCCGCAACCGTGAAGTGCGGCGGCTGTGGGAATCGCAAGGCCTGCAGGTCAGCCGCCTGATCCGCATCCGTTACGGCAACGTGCGCATGGACCGCTTCCTGTCACGCGGCAAGTGGCGCGACCTCAAGCCCGGCGAAATGCGTGCGCTCTACGAGGAAGCGGGCCTCGAACCGCCGTTCGTGATGCCGGAGAGGCAGAGGAAGAACGTGAGACGCAAGAGGTGAGATGTGAGACGTGAGACGTGAGACGACGGCTCATGAATCTTTAGTCACCTCGACAACAAAAAAGAGCGGCTTGCTGGCCGCTCTTTTCGTAGGTACCGGGTTCATTGGTCGAACGTTTCGTCCGCCGTCGTCTCACGTCTCACGAAACTCCCTCACACATCAAACGAAATTCCCTGCTTGCCCGCGCTCGCCGGACCCAGCAGCCAGACGTACTTGCCGGCGATGTCCTCGGGCGTCTTCAGGCTCATCGGATCTTCGCCAGGGTAGGCCTTGGCGCGCATGTTGGTGCGGGTCGCGCCGGGGTTGATGGCATTGGCGCGGATGTTCGGCACGTTTTCCATTTCATCCGCGAAGGTTTCCATCAGGCCCTCGGTGGCGAACTTGGAAACCGCGTACGCGCCCCAGTGCGCACGGCCCTTGCGGCCGACGCCGGAGGAGGTGAACACCACGCTCGCGTCCTTCGACTTGCGCAGCACCGGCAGGCAGGCGCGGGTGAGCAGGAACGGCGCCGTCGCATTCACCAGCATCACGCGCTGCCATTCGACCGGATCGTAGAATTCGATGGGCGAGCGCCTGCCGAGCAGGCCGGCGTTGTGCAGCAGGCCGTCGAGGCGGCCGTACTCGGCATCGATGCGATCGGCGAGTTCCAGGTAGTCGTCCCAGACCGCGCCTTCGAGGTCCATGGGGTAGATCGCCGGGCGCGGACCGCCGGCGGCAAGGATCTCGTCATAGACCTTCTCGAGCTTGTTCACCGTGCGGCCGAGCAGGATGACGGTCGCGCCCGCCTTGCCGAGCGCGATGCTCACCGCGCGGCCGATGCCGTCGCCCGCGCCGGTGACCAGCACGACGCGATCGTTCATGACGCCGGCGGGCGGTTCGTAGGCGGGAATCTTCTCGATCGTTGGCATGATGTCCTCTTCAGTAGCGGTGGCGCGGCGTTCGCCGCGCGCAGAGTGTCAGCGTTTGCGCGCCGCCCGCCACGCCGCCCACAGGCGCGCCAGCGGATTGTCGCGGGAGGCTTGCGTGAGCAGGCGTTGCGCGGGCAGCTTGCGCAGCCGCCGGTAGTCACGTTCGGCGAGCGTCCACATCAGCCGCAGCGCTGGCGGCAGTTCGACGTTCTCCATCGCGGTGCGCGTGTGCACGCGCTCATTGTCCAGCGTCTCGAACAGTTTCGCGACCAGCCGCTCAGCCATCGCCGTGTCGTTCGGCAGTTGCGCGACGTCGAGCGCGAGTTCCTGTTTCCATTCCCAGGGAAACATCCAGGCATTGGCGCGCAGCATCGCCGGCAGGGACAGCATGAGATCGACAAGCCGCCAGCTCTGGCCGACGTGGTGCGCGACCGACAGGGTGTCGCGATCATGCCTGCCATGCAGCCAGGCGAGCTGCTCGGCGAGCACGCCCGCGGAGCGGTAAAGGTAAAGCTGCAGTTCCTGGGCGTTGCGCGGCGGCTCGCGCTCGTACTCGGCTTCGGCCGCATCGATGAGCTCGTGGCAGTACTCGGGCGCGCTGCCCGCGGCGCCAAGGTGCTCGCCCAGCGCCTTCGCGAGCGGATGCTGCGCCTGGTTCGCGAAGGCGCGCGAGATTTCCTGCCGCCACCATTCGAACCTGGCCTGCGCGACGGCGCTTTCGCTGACCGTGGCCTTGATGTCTTGCATCTCGCCGCGCAGGCCGAGCAGCGCGGTGAAGCCGGCGCGCGCTTCGGGCGCCGAGAAGATGCGCGCGTACTGCCAGTCGTCGCGAACGAGGGTGGCGCGCTCGCGCGCGTAGTCGTCAGGCGAAGTCATGTTCAGTCGTCCGCGGTCTCGAGCCGGCGCGGCTGGATTTCCAGCGGATCGAGCGCGGAAATTTCCTTGCGCGGCTGCACGCCGAGCTCGGTGAACTTGCGCGCCCCCGGCAGCACGTTGCGCTCCAGCGAACCCACCGCCTTGTTGTAGTGATCCACGGCGCGGCCCAGCGTCTGGCCGACGTTGCCCATGTGCGAGGCGAAGGTCGCCAGCCGCGCATACAGGTCCTCGGCGAGCTTGCGGATGGTCTCGGCGTTTTCCGCCAGCGCCACCTGCCGCCAGCCGTAGGCGACTGCCTTCAGCAGCGCGACGAAGCTGGTCGGCGTGGCCAGCATCACCTTCTGGCGCAGCGCCTGGTCGATGAGCCCGGGATCGCGGTCGAGTGCGGCGGCCAGGAACTGGTCGCCGGGAATGAACAGGATCACGAAGTCGGGCGAGTTCGGGAACTGGTTCCAGTATTCCTTTTTGGCAAGCTCGTTGACGCGCTCGCGCACCTTGCGGGCGTGCTGCGCCAACGCGTTCTCGCGCAGCTCGTCGTCGCTCGCTTCCATGGCGGTGAGGTAGCTGTCCAGCGGCGTCTTCACGTCCACCACCAGCTCGCGGTTGTCCGGCAGGCGCACGATCATGTCGGGGCGCAGCCGGCCCTCGGCGGTGGTGACGTTCTCCTGCTCGAAGAAATCGCAGTGCTCGACCATGCCGGCGAGTTCCGCCAGCCGCCGCAGCGTGAGTTCGCCCCACTGGCCGCGCACCTCGGGACGGCGCAGCGCCTTCACCAGGTTCTGCGTTTCCGCCTGCAGGCGGAACTGCGCTTCCGACATCAGCTTGAGCTGCTCGGTGATGCTGCCGAAGCTGCGCTGCCGCTCGCGTTCGATTTCCTGGATCTGCTGCTCGGTCTTGGCGAGGGCTTCACGGATGGGCTTGACCAGCGATTCGACGGCCTTCTCGCGTTCGCCGAGTTCCGCCTTGGCCTGCACATGGAAGCGCTGCAGGTTTTCCTGCGCGAGCCGCAGGAAGGATTCGTTGTTCTGTTCCAGCGCCTTGCGGGCCAGCGACTCCACCGTGCGCTCCAGCTCGAGCCGGGTGCGCTCCGCGGCTTCCTCGCGTGCCTCGTGGCGCGACAGTTCGCGTTCCAGTTCGTGCACGCGGTTCTGGCGTGCAAGCCAGGCGATGAGTCCGCCGAGCAGGGCGCCTGCAAGGCCGGCAAGGATGAGATGGATCATGATTCGCGCTCCAGGTTGCGGGCCAGCCAGTCGAGCAGCTCGCCCGGGGCGTCGATGATGGCGTCGGGACGCCATTCGGATGGATCTTCGTCGGCCTGCAGGTAGCCGTAGCGCGCCGCGATCGCCGGCATGCCGGCGGCATGCGCGGCCTGGATGTCGCGCTCGGCATCGCCGATGTACACGCATTCCGCGGGCGCCACGCCCAGGCATTCGCAGGCATGAAGGATGGGCGCCGGATGCGGCTTGTGATGCGCGGTGGTATCGCCAGAGACCACGCAGCCCGGCGCAGGCGCGATCGCCATGTCCGCCACCAGCGGGTCGGTGAGCCAGGCGGGCTTGTTGGTGACGATGCCCCAGGCAAGGCCGCGCGCGACGATGCCGTCCAGCACGGCTTGCATGCCGTCGAAAAGTTTCGTCTCGGCGGAAAGCCGCGACTCGTACAGCGCCAGGAAGCGGTCGCGCAGCTCGCCGTAGCCTTCGGCGTCGCGCTCCAGGCCGAAGGCAATCTTCAGCAGGCCCGGGCTGCCATGCGACACCCACGGCCGCAGGCGATCGTAGGCCAGCGGCTCCAGGCCGTTCTCCACGCGCAGCCGGTTGATGGCCGCGCTCATGTCGGGGGCGGTGTCGGCCAGCGTGCCATCGAAGTCGAACAGGACGGCGCGCAGGGTCATGCCGGCAGCCGGAAATGCATGAGGTAGTTCACGTCGACGTTCGCGCCCAGCGAGAAATGCCGCGTCAGCGGGTTGTAGTGGATGCCGGTGATGGCCGCCGTCTGCAGCCGTGCGGCACGCGCCCAGGCTTCCAGCTCCGAGGGGCGGATGAAGCGGGCGTACTCGTGCGTGCCGGGCGGCAGCAGCCGGAGCAGGTACTCGGCACCGAGAATGGCCATGAAGAACGCCTTCGGATTGCGGTTGATGGTCGAGAAGAACACGTCGCCGCCGGGACGCACCAGCGCCGCGCAGGCGCGCACCACCGCCGCAGGGTCCGGCACGTGCTCGAGCATTTCCATGCAGGTGACCACGTCGTACTGCGCAGGCCGTTCGGCGGCCAGGTCCTCGACCGCCATTTCCAGGTACTCGACCTGCTGGCCGGATTCGAGCAGGTGCAGTTTCGCAACCTCCAGCGGCGCGGTGGCGAGGTCGGCGCCGGTCACCTGTGCGCCGCGCGCCGCCATGCTCTCGGCAAGAATGCCGCCGCCGCAGCCGATGTCCGCGACCCGCAGGCCCTCGAGGCCGCCGCAGCGCTCCTCGATCCACGCCAGCCGCACCGGATTCATCTCGTGCAGCGGGCGGAACTCGCCTTCCGGGTCCCACCAGCGCGAGGCCAGGGCGTCGAACTTGGCGATCTCGCCGGGGTCGACGTTGCGGGGCTGTTCGGAGGAAGTGCTCATTCGCTTGCTCCCAGGATGCGCCGGCGCCATTCGGCGGCCTTGTTCATGAGGGCGTCGGCATCGATGCCGCGCAGTTCGCCGCCATCGAGCTTGAGCCGGCCGGCCACCCAGACGTGGCTGACCTGGTCGCGCGCGGCGGCGTAGACGAGTTGCGATACGGGATTGTAAACCGGCGAGGTCGCCGGTGCCTTGAGGTCGACCGCCACCATGTCCGCCCACTTGCCGGGCTCCAGGCTGCCGATCTCGGCGTCCAGCCCGAGGGCGCGGGCGCCGCCCAGGGTCGCGATTTCCAGGGCATGCGCGGCGCTCACCGCCGTGGCGTCGCCGCTTGCGCCCTTGGCGAGCAGCGCCATGGTGCGCATTTCGCCCAGCATGTCGAGGTCGTTGTTGCTGGCGGCGCCATCCGTGCCCAGCGCCACGTTGACGCCGGCCTGCAGCAGCCTGGGCAGCGGGCAGATGCCGCTGGCAAGCTTCAGGTTCGACTCGGGGCAGTGCAGCACGCTGAGTCCATACTCGGCAGACCTGGCGATTTCCTCATCCGTGAGCTGCGTCATGTGCGCGACCATGAGGTCCGGGCTCATCAGGCCCAGCTCCTCGAAGCGCGCGAATGGCCGCTTGCCGGACTGCGCCACCGATTCCTCCACCTCCGCCGCGGTTTCATGCAGGTGAGTGTGGATGCGGATTTCCAGCTCGTTCGCCAGCGCCAGCATCTTGCGGAAGCTGTCGTCGGAGACGGTGTAGGGCGCGTGCGGCCCGAAGGTGAAGCTGAGCAGCGGGTCGGAGCGGAAGGCATCACGTACTTCCACGCCCTTGCGCAGATACTCCGCCGCATCCGCCGCCCACGGAGTCGGGAAGTCGAACAGCACCATGCCGACGCAGGCGCGCATGCCGAGCCGCGAGGCGGTGCGCGCGGTGGCATCCGGGAACAGGTACATGTCGTTGAAGCAGGTGGTGCCGCCCCGCAGCATCTCGGCGATGGCAAGCTCGGTGCCGTCGCGCACGAAGTCCGGCCCCAGCCAGCGCCCCTCGGCCGGCCAGATATGCTCCTTCAGCCAGGTCATCAACGGCAGGTCATCGGCCAGCCCGCGCAGCAGCGTCATGGCGGCGTGGGTGTGGGCGTTGACCAGGCCGGGAAAGAGCACGTGCTCGCCCAGCTCGGTCACCGCGGCCTCCGGGTAGCGCCGCCGTGCTTCTTCCAACGGCAGGATGTCGGCGATGCGGCCGTCGCGCACCGCGATGGCATGTCGTTCAAGGATGACGCCCGCCGGGCGGACGGGAACGATCCAGCGCGCGGCGACGAGAAAGTCCACGGATGTCGGCATGGTTTTTCTTGGGTTGAGGGTTTGGAAGCGCGCAGTTTAAACGTTGCGGCGCGTGCGCGCCTTCATTCGGCGGCAAGGCGCAGGTGAATCTCGAAGCGCCGCTGCATCGCGGGGTCATCCGTGCCGGGCAGCGGCTTACGCGCGCCTTCGCCCTTGAAGCTCAGCCGGCGCGGGTCCACGCCCTGTTGCAGCAAAAATTTGGCGACGCGCTCGGCGCGAAGCTCCGCGAGCCACTCGTTGAACGCCGCAGGACCGGAAGCATCGGCGTGACCGGTGACCTCGATGCCGAGTACCGCCGGGTAGCTTTCAAGTTCCCTCAGCAGGGCAAGCAGCTCGCTGCGGGCCTCCGGTAGCAGCTGCGCGTTGCCGGCGGGGAAGGCCGCGTGACTGACGTAATGGACGCTCTGCTCGGCGGCCTGGGCGGGCAGCGCGAACGCCAGCAGGATGAGCGCGCCGCGGAGTTTCTTCAGCATGTCCGTGCCTTCGCGAAGGAAATCCCGGAAAATGTTAACACTCTTCATCCCGCATCCTGGACTTCGATCATGACCGACACTTCCCGCGAACCGCTTTCTCCCCTGCGCTGGGAGAACGGCGTCCTCATGGTACTCGACCAGCGTGCGCTGCCCGGCCGCACCGAATGGCTGGTGGCGCGCAGCGCCGATGACGTCGTGGTCGCGATCCGCGACATGGCAGTGCGCGGCGCCCCGGCGATCGGCATTGCCGCCGCCTGGGGCGTGGTGCTGGCGGCGTGTTCCGGCGGCAGGGAAGGCGTAGTCGCGGCGCTCCCAAGGCTCGCGGCAGCGCGCCCTACGGCGGTCAACCTGCATTGGGCGCTCGAACGAATGGAAGGCGTGCTCGGCCGCGCCCCGGACGCGGAACTCGCCACCGCGCTTGAAGCCGAGGCGCGGCTCATCCAGGAAGAGGACCTTGCCCAGAATCGCCGCATGGCGGAGCTTGGCGCCGCCTTCATCGCGCCGGGCGCGCGTGTGCTGACCCACTGCAACACCGGGGCGCTCGCCACCGCCGGCATCGGCACGGCACTGGGCGTGATTCGCGAGGCGCATCGGCAGGGAAAGCTGGCGGCGGTGTATGCCACCGAGACGCGGCCCTGGATGCAGGGCGCGCGGCTGACCATCTGGGAGCTGTCACAGGAAGGCATTCCGGCGACGCTCATCACCGAGGGCGCGGCGGGGCAGCTGATGCAGCGCGAGGGCATCGACTGGCTGATCGTCGGCGCCGACCGCATCACCGCCAATGGCGATACCGCCAACAAGATCGGCACCTATTCGCTGGCGGTGCTGGCGAAGGCGCATGGCGCGAAGGTGATGGTGGTTGCGCCGGGTTCGACCATCGACCTGCGCCTGCCGGACGGCGGCAGCATTCCCATCGAGCAGCGCGAGGCGGCGGAAATCCTCCGTGCTGCCGGGTTGACCGAGGCGCCGCCGGGCATTGCGGTCAGCAATCCCGCCTTCGATGTCACACCGGCGCTGATGATCGATGTCATAGTCACCGAGCGTGGCGCGGTCGAACAGCCCGGCGCCGGGCGGATGCAGGCGCTTTTTTCCGAACAAAAACAGTAACGTGGCCAATGCCTCGAATTAGGGCGCGCCTGCCGGGTGTGGTAAGATGACGCACTTGGCGTGCCGCTTGCACGGCGCGAAACATTCCGCAACAAGAACAGGACGCGACCCATCGCATGGCCGACATCGCGCGCGAAATCTCGCAGATCAATCTCGAAGATGAAATGAAGCAGTCCTACCTCGATTACGCCATGAGCGTGATCGTGGGAAGGGCGCTGCCCGACGTCCGCGACGGACTCAAGCCCGTGCACCGCCGCGTGCTCTTCGCGATGAAGGAGCTGGGCAACGACTACAACAAGCCCTACAAGAAATCGGCGCGCGTGGTCGGCGACGTGATCGGTAAATACCATCCGCACGGCGATTCCGCGGTGTACGACACCATGGTGCGCCTCGCCCAGCCGTTCTCCATGCGCTACATGCTGATCGACGGCCAGGGCAACTTCGGCTCCATCGACGGCGATTCCGCCGCGGCCATGCGTTACACCGAAGTGCGCATGGCGAAGATCGCGCACGAGATGCTCGCCGACATCGACAAGGAAACCGTCGATTTCGTCCCCAACTACGACGAATCCGAGTGGGAGCCCTCGGTCCTGCCGACCCGCCTGCCGAACCTGCTGATCAACGGCAGCTCGGGCATCGCCGTCGGCATGGCGACCAACATTCCGCCGCACAACCTGCGCGAGGTCATCGACGGCTGCATCGCGCTCATCGACAACCCCGAGCTCACCATCGGCGAGCTGATGCACTACATCCCTGGCCCGGATTTCCCGACCGCCGGCATCATCAACGGCGCGCGCGGCATCGCCGAGGCCTACGCCACCGGGCGCGGCCGCATCTACATGCGCGCCCGCGCCGACATCGAGGAAGACGAGAAGACCGGCCGTGTCGCCATCATCGTCACCGAGCTGCCCTACCAGGTGAACAAGGCGCGGCTGATCGAGCGCATCGCGGAACTGGTCAAGGAAAAGAAGCTCGAGGGCATCTCGGGACTGCGCGACGAGTCCGACAAGGACGGCATGCGCATCGTCATCGAGCTCAAGCGCGGCGAGAACGCCGACGTGCTCCTCAACAATCTCTACCAGCACACGGCGATGCAGAGCGTCTTCGGCATCAATAACGTCGCGCTGGTCGACGGCCAGCCGAAGCTGCTCAACCTCAAGCAGCTGCTGGAGGCCTTCATCCGTCACCGCCGCGAAGTGGTGACGCGCCGGACGATCTTCGAGCTGCGCAAGGCGCGCGAGCGTGCGCACGTGTTGGAAGGTCTTGCGGTCGCGCTGACCAACATCGATCCGGTGATCGAACTCATCAAGAAGAGCCCGAGCCCTGCCGAAGCCAAGGCCGCGCTGGTGGCGCGCCACTGGGAGCCGGGCGTGGTGAGCGACATGCTGGCGCGCGCCGGCGCCGAGGCCTCGCGCCCGACAGGGCTTGCGCCAGAGTTCGGCCTGGTGGACGGCAAGTACCGGCTGTCCGAGGACCAGGCCCAGGCCATCCTCGACCTGCGCCTGCACCGCCTCACCGGCCTCGAGCAGGACAAGATCGTCAACGAGTACAAGGACCTGCTGGAGAAGATCCAGGAGCTGCGCGACATCCTGCGCGACGAGAACCGTCTCATGCAGGTCATCCGCGACGAGCTCAACGAGGTCCGCGCACAGTACGGCGACGACCGCCGCACCGAGATCGTCGCCGATCACAGCGATCTCACGCTGGAAGACCTGATTTCCGAGGAAGACGTGGTCGTGACCCTGTCGCACCAGGGCTATGCCAAGGCGCAGCCGCTGGATACCTACCGCGCGCAGAAGCGCGGCGGGCGCGGCAAGTCGGCGACGGCAATCAAGGAAGAGGACTTCATCGACAAGCTGTTCATCGCCAACACCCACGACACCATCCTGTGCTTCTCGAACCGCGGCAAGTGCTACTGGCTGAAGGTCTACCAGCTGCCCATGGCCGGCCGCGGCGCGCGCGGCAAGCCGCTCGTCAACCTGCTGCCGCTGGAGCAGGACGAGCGCATCAACGCGGTGCTGCCGGTGCGTGAATACGACGATGATCACTTCATCTTCTTCGCCACCGCTTCCGGCACGGTCAAGAAGACGCCGCTGGAACAGTTCTCGCGTCCGCGTACCTCGGGAATCATCGCCATCGACCTGCGCGATGACGATCACCTGGTCGGCGTGGCGCTGACCGACGGCAAGCGCGACGTGTTCCTGCAGGCCTCGAACGGCAAGGGCATCCGCTTCAACGAGCAGGACGTGCGCGCCATGGGCCGCAATGCCGCCGGCGTGCGTGGCATTCGCCTTGCGAAGGGCGAGGTCGTCACTGACCTCATCATCATGGGCGAGGAAGGCTGCGTGCTGACCGCTACCGAGAACGGCTACGGCAAGCGCACCTCGGTCACCGAATACCCGTTGCAGGGCCGCGGCGGCCAGGGCGTGATCTCCATCCAGGCCAACGAGCGCAACGGCAAGGTCGTCGGCGCGAAGCTGGTCAGTGACGACGACGAGATCATGCTGATCTCCGATGCCGGCACGCTGGTGCGCACCGCCGTTGCCGACATTTCCGTCTATGGCCGCAACACCCAGGGCGTTCGACTCATCCGCCTTGCCGACGGCGAGCGCCTGAGCAGTGTCGAGCGCATCGAGCCGGTCGACGACGACGCGGAAGAATGACCGGACAGGATTGGCAGGATCAATCAACAGGATTGACAGGATTTCTTTATTTTCGGTTTGCGGTTCTGATAGTTGTGATGCCGTCCAGGAACACCGGCGGTGGGGAAGCAGAACAAGCGAATCGAACTCCTGTGAATCCTCGGAAATCCTGTAAATCCTGTCCATTTTCCTGAAGGGGGAGCGCCATGGGTCATGTCTATAACTTCAGTGCCGGTCCGGCGGCGCTGCCGCGCGAGGTGATGCAGCGGGCGCGCGAGGAGTTCCTCGACGTGAACGGAACGGGGCTGGCGGCGCTGGAGATGTCGCACCGCTCGAAGTCCTTCATCGCCATCGCCGAGCAGGCCGAGGCCGACCTGCGCGAGCTCATGAACATTCCCGCGAACTACAAGGTGCTGTTCCTGCAGGGCGGCGCCACGATGCAGTTCGGCATGATTCCGCTGAACCTGCTGCAGGGGAAGAACAAGGCGGACTATTTCCTTACCGGTCACTGGTCGGCCAGGGCCGTCGATGACGCGCGCCGTCTCTGCGAGGTGAATCTCGCGGTGGACGCCAGCGACAACGGCTTCACCCGCCTGCCGCCGTCCGGCGAATGGCGGCTCGACGGCGATGCCGCGTACGTACACTACACCCCGAACGAGACCATCCACGGCCTGGAGTTCCACGAGATTCCCGAGACCGGCGGCGTGCCGCTGGTAGCCGACATGTCCTCGAACATCCTGTCGCGACCGGTGGACGTGACGCGCTTCGGTCTCATCTATGCCGGCGCGCAGAAGAACATCGGCCCCTCGGGACTCACGGTGGTGATCGTCCGCGAGGACCTGCTGAAGGGCATTCCCGCGGGCTACCCGTCGATGCTCGACTACGCGCTGCACGCCCAGGCGGGTTCCATGTACAACACGCCGCCGACGCTGGCCTGGTATCTCGCGGGTCTCGTGTTCGACTGGCTGAAGCGCCAGGGCGGGGTTGCAGCCATCGAGCAGGTGAACATCCGCAAGGCGGCGAAGCTGTACGAGTACATCGACGGCTCGGGCTTCTATTCCAATCCCGTGGAAAAGCCGTACCGCTCGCGCATGAACGTGCCATTCCGCATCGCCGACGAATCGCTGCACGCGAAGTTCGTGCAGGAGGCGGAAGCAGCGGGCCTCAGGAACCTCGAAGGCCATCGCGCCGTCGGCGGCATGCGCGCGTCCATCTACAACGCCATGCCGGAAGAGGGCGTGGACGCGCTGATCGAGTTCATGCGGGAGTTCGCGCGCCGCCATGGCTGAACGCTTCCGTGTCCTCATGCTCAACAACATCGCGGTCGCAGGGCTGGAGCGCCTGCCGCGCGACCGCTATGAGGTCGCCTCGGAAATCGGCCATCCCGACGCCATCATCCTGCGTTCCGCCGACATGCATTCGATGCCCATTCCGGAGACGGTCAAGGCTGTGGCGCGGGCCGGTGCGGGCGTGAACAACATCCCCGTGGCGCGTCTCACCGAGCGCGGTGTGCCGGTGTTCAACGCGCCGGGTGCGAACGCGAACGCGGTGAAGGAACTGGTGATCGCCGGCCTTCTGCTCGCGGCACGCAACATCGCGCAGGCCTGGAATTACGTGCAGGCGCTCGCCGGTGATGACGCCGCGATTCACGAAGCAGTGGAGCAGGGCAAGAAGCGCTTCACGGGCTTCGAGTTGCCCGGCCGGACGCTGGGCGTGATCGGCCTTGGCGCCATCGGCGTGCAGGTGGCGAACAGCGCCCGCGAGCTTGGCATGCAGGTGATGGGCTTCGACCCGCAGCTTACCGTCGAGCGCGCCTGGCAGCTTTCCTCGGAAGTGCAGCAGGCGCTGAGCCTGGACGAGCTGTTCGCGAAGAGCGATTTCGTCACGGTGCACGTGCCGCTGTCCGATGCGACCCGTCACATCGTCAACGCGGCGCGGCTGCGGCTGATGCCGGCGCGCGGCGTGGTGCTGAACTTCGCGCGCGATGGCATCGTCGACGAGGACGCGGTGCTCGCCGCACTTGCGGAAGACAGGCTGCACGCCTACGTCACCGACTTTCCGAACGCGCGGCTGCGCGGCAACGAGCGCGTCATCGCGCTGCCGCATCTTGGTGCGTCCACCGTCGAGGCGGAGGAGAACTGCGCCGTCATGGTGGCGGAGAACCTGCGTGCCTTCCTCGAACATGGCGAGATCCGCCATGCCGTGAATTTCCCGGACGTGCGGCTGGCGCGCGGCGAGGGCGCGCATCGCATCGCGGTCGCCAACGCCAACGTGCCGAACATGCTGGGCCAGGTGACCACGGCGCTTGCCGCCGCCAACCTGAACATCATCGACATGATCAACAAGTCGCGCGGCGAAGTGGCGTACACCATGGTCGATGTGGACCAGCCCGTGCCCGCGCAAACCATCGAGACCATTCGTGCCATCAGGGGCGTGCTCAACGTGCGCACGCTCTAGAACCATCCCGGAGTTGCAATGACTGTCAGAAGCTTTGTGGACCTCGCGGTCGAAGGCGTCCGCGATCTTGCGCCTTACCAGGCCGGCAAGCCGATTTCCGAGCTGCAGCGCGAGCTGGGCATCCAGGACATCATCAAGCTCGCCTCCAACGAGAACCCGCTCGGCCCGAGCCCGGAAGCGCTCAAGGTGCTGCGCGGCCAGCTGGAAGATCTCGCGCTATATCCGGACGGCAACGGTTTCGGGCTCAAGGACGCGCTGGCGAAGTACCACGGCGTCAACCCGAAACAGATCACGCTGGGCTCGGGCTCGGATCACATTCTTGAGCTCGCCGCGCGCGTCTTCCTCGGCCCGGGCCGTTCCGCGGTGATCTCGCGCTATGGCTTTGCCATCTACAACATCGTCGCCAAGGCGGCCTGCGCTGAGCTGCGCATCGCCGAGGCGAATGCGCCGGATCATCCGACGCAGCCTTATGGTCACAACCT
This sequence comes from Gammaproteobacteria bacterium, assembly GCA_029263725.1. Lineage (GTDB taxonomy): Bacteria > Pseudomonadota > Gammaproteobacteria > Natronospirales > JAJUFS01 > JAJUFS01. Next base: position 20,530 of record JAJUFS010000022.1, read on the forward strand.
CGACAACATGCTGGCGATGATCGACGACAGCACCCGCATGGTGTTCATCGCCAATCCGAACAACCCGACGGGTACGTGGCTGTCGCGTGCGGAGATGCAGCGCTTCCTCGACGCCGTGCCGCGCGAGGTGGTGGTGCTGGTCGACGAGGCCTACGTGGATTACGTGCACGAGCCGGATTACCCGGACTGCAGCCAGTGGCTGGAGCGCTACCCCAATCTCGTCGTCACGCGCACCTTCTCCAAGGCTTACGGCCTTGCCGGGTTGCGCGTCGGCTACGCGCTGGCCAACCCCGAGATCACCGACCTTTTGAACCGCGTGCGGCTGGCCTTCAACCCGAACCTGCTGGCGCAGAGCGCGGCTGTGGCGGCGCTGGCCGATCGTGATCACATCGCCCGCACTGTCGAGCTCAACGACGAGGGCCTGAGTGAAATGGCGGCGGCCTACGCGGAACTCGGACTGAAGTTCATTCCTTCGGTGTGCAACTTCTACACGGTGGATTTCGGCCGGCCTGCAATGCCGATCTTCGATGCGCTGCTGAAGGAAGGCGTGATCGTGCGGCCGGTGGCGAACTACGGCATGCCGAATCACCTGCGCATTTCCATCGGTACGCAGGCGGAAAACCGGCGCCTGGTGACGGCGCTGCGCAAGGTGCTTGGCTGAACCATGCCTGGCGCGCCGCTTACCGTCCATCCGGGTCCGGTACGGGGCGGCGTGCTCGGCGTGCCGGGCGACAAGTCCGTCTCGCACCGGGCGCTGCTGATCGCCGCGCTCGCGGAAGGCGAGACGCGCATCCGCGGGTTGCTGGAGTCG
>JAJUFS010000119.1 GCA_029263725.1 Gammaproteobacteria bacterium
AGCCCGCGCCGTAGGTGAGGCCGGATTCGACCCGCAGCGCAGTGTTCAGCATGGAGGTGAAGCGGCCGCCGAACACGGTGTTGACGAGGTCCAGCGCCGCCTTGTCCGGGTCGCCCTGGGCCACGCCGACGTTGCCGATGACGAAATAGGTCTGGGTCGCGTCCGGCTTGTCCACCAGCAGCACGCGGCGGCCGCTGACCGGCGCGGGCGGCTGGACCGCGGGTGCCGGTTTCGCAGCGCGCCGCCAGTTGCCGAAGCGCTTCTCCAGCAGGCCGCGCATTTCTGCGGCCTCGAAGTCGCCGACCACGGCGAGGATGGTGCGGTCCGCGCCCACCTGCTCGATGAAATAGCGGCGCAGGTCGGCATAGCCGATGGCCGCGAGCCCCGCCTCGCTGCCGAAGGCCGGCCGTGCGTAGGGATGGTCGCCGAACAGCCAGGCGTGCCCGTACACGCCGGTGAGCGCGCGCAGGTTCATGTCCTTCATGGCGGCGAGCTGCTGGGCGCTGCGCTCGCGCAGCTTCTCGAACTCGCCGGGCGACAGCGCCGGGTCGGTGAGCATGTCGCCGAGCAGTTCCACCGCCAGTGCCGCGTCGCGCGAGAGGAACTCGGCGCTGACCAGCAGCTGCTCCTGGCCGGCCGCGGTGCTGACGTCGCCGCCGACATTCTCGACCGCTTCCGCGAACTGCTGCGCGTTGCGCCGCCCGGCGCCCTTGCGCAGCAGCTCCGCGACCAGCGAGGCCACGCCTTCCTTGCCGCGCGGATCGGCGAGCGCGCCGCCGCGGATCGAGGCATGGAAGGAGACCAGCGGTACGTCATGCTTTTCCATCAGCAGGACCTGCATGCCGTTTTCCAGGGTGAAGGTCTCGAACGGCGGCAGGGTCACGCCCTTGGGCGTTTCCGCCGCCGGCGGCAGCACCTTTTCCGCCACCTGCTCGACCACCGGCGCCTGCACGCAGGCTGCGGCCAGCAGCGTCATCAAAGCGAGAAAGCCTTTGCGCAACATCACTGTTCTCCTGTCACCGGGCGCAGCACGCCCACGGTCCGATTGCTGTTGCGGAAGATCTTCGCGGCAACGTCGCGCACCTGCTCCGCCGTCACCGCTTCCCAGGCGGCGGGCGCATCGAACAGCTTGCGGTAGTCGCCATGGAAGACCTCGTAGGTGCCGAGCATCTGGGCCTTGCCGCTGATGGTGGCGAGCCGCCGGTAATGATCGGCGACGAGCACGCTCTTCGCGCGCTGCAGCTCGCCCTGGGTGACGCCGCGCGTGGCGATGCGCGCCAGCAGGCGCTCGATCTCGGCCTCGACGCGAGCGGGATCGCCGCCCGGCGGCAGCACCGCGTACAGCCATGTCAGCCCCGGATCGAAGCCCTGGTGGATGTAGCCGCCCACCTGGATGGCGAGCTGCTTCTTCTCCACCAGTTCCTGGTTGAGCAGCGCCGAATCACCGCTGGTGAGCACCGTGACCAGCACCTCGAGCACGCGCGTGTCGGGATGCGCGGCGTTCGGCGAGTGCCAGGCCATGGTGAGCAGCGGCGCCTGCGCCTGGCGCTCCAGCACGACGCGCCGCTCGCCCTGCTGCTCGGGCTCCACCGTGGTCACGGGCGCGGGCGGTTCCTGCGCGGGAATCGCGGCAAAGTGCGCCTCGGCGCGGGCAATGATTTCCTCGGGCTGCACGTCGCCGACGATGAACATCACCGCGTTGTTGGGCGCGTAATAGGTGCGATAGAAATCCTTCAGGTCCTGCATGCTCCAGTTCTCGATGTCCGACGGCCAGCCGATCACCGGGAACTGGTAGGGATGGGCGAGATAGGCGGTGGCCTGCACCTGCTCCATCAGCGCGCCGAAGTTGTCGTTGTCCACCGAGGTGCGGCGCTCGGAATACACCACGCCGCGCTCGCTCTCCACGACTTCCGGGTCGAAGTCGAGATTCGCCATGCGGTCGGCCTCGAGCGTGAACACCGTCTCCAGCGCGGTGACCGGGAACCAGTTCTGGTACACGGTCACGTCATTCGAGGTGTAGGCGTTGTTGGCGCCGCCGGCGGCCTCCATGCGGCGGTCGAACTCGCCCGGCGGCAGGTTGCTGGTGCCGTTGAACATCATGTGCTCGAAGTAATGGGCGAGTCCGGTGATGCCGGGGTACTCGTTCCTGCCGCCGGCGCGGTACCAGGTGTACTGGGCGACATTGGGAATGTCGTGGTCCGGCCAGACGACGATCTTCAGGCCGTTCGGGAGCGTGTGCTCCACGACCGTGCCGCCGTCCGCCGCCATCGCGCCCGATGCGAGCGATGCCAGCAGCACGCCGGCCAGCAGGGTTTTCCTGGATGACATGTTGCGTTCCTTTCCCGTTGTTGCGGCAATGAAAACGGCAGCCGTTCGGGCTACCCGCGGTCACGTTGCTGTTCGATCCAGCGCTCGATGACATCTTCCAGTATCGGCAGCGGCACCGCGCTGCGCAGCACCTGCCGGTGGAAGTCGCGCACGTCGAAGTCCTCGCCCAGCGCCTGCGCGGCACGCTCGCGTAGTTCACGTATCTTGAGCTGGCCGACCTTGAACGCAAGCGCCTGGGCGGGGAAAGCCATGTAACGCTCCACCTCGGCGATGGCATCGCTTTCCGCCATGGAGGAATTCGCCAGCATGAATTCGATGGCCTGCTCGCGGCTCCAGCCGCGGCTGTGCAGGCCGGTATCCACCACGAGCCGCAGTGCGCGCAGCTGGTCTGCCTCCACGTGCCCGTACCAGTCCATGGGATCGTCGTAGAGACCGAGCTCCTTGCCGAGAGACTCGGCATACAGTGCCCAGCCCTCGGTGTAGGCGGAATAACGCCCCTGGCGGCGGAAAGCCGGCAGGTCGGCCTGTTCCTGCTGCAGGCTGACCTGGAAGTGGTGCCCGGGGATGGCTTCGTGCATGAACAGCGTGCGCATGCCATGCCACGGCTGCGCCTTCAGGTTGTGGGTGTTCACATAAAAGGCGCCGGGTCGCTTTCCGTCCTGCGACGGCGACTGGTAGAACGCGCCCGCGGAGCTTGCGGCGCGGTAGCTTTCGATGGCGCGCACTTCGAAGCCCGCCCTGGGCTGCACGTCGAACAGCCGGGGAATGACGGCGTTAACACGCGCCTCGATGGCGCGGTAACCGTCCAGCAGCGCTGCCTCGCTTTCGGCATGGAAGCGGGGATCGTCGCGCAGGAACGCAAACCACTCCTGCAGGCTGCCCTCGAAGCCTGACTCGCGCATCACCGCACGCATCTCGTCGAGATTGCGCTGCACGTGGGCAAGACCGAGGCGGTGCAGCTCGGCGGGATCGAGGTCCAGCGTGGTGTGGCGGCGGATCATGTGCCGGTACCACGCCTTACCGTCCGGCAGCGCGTCGAAGCCGTAGCTGGCGCGTGCCGCGGCAAGGTATTCGTCGCGCAGGAAGTCGTGCAGGCGGCGGTAGGCAGGCACGACCGTGTCGGTGATCATGCGCGCATACAGCTCGCGCAACGCCTGCCTCTGTTCCGCATCGAAGTCCGCCGGGAAGTTCTCGACGGGCTGCCAGAACAGGCTGTCTTCGACGGCACCGACGATGTGCGCCTGCAGCTGCGGCAGCATGCGCTCCACCAGCACCCGCGGCAGCACCACCTGCCGCTTCATGCCTTCGCGCATGTTCGCCTCCGCCTGCGCCAGCAGCACGGCGAAGTCCTCCACCCGCTTCACCCAGTTGCGGTAATCCTGCACCGTCTTGAACGGTTGCGCGCTGCGGCCGCTGCCCAGCGACGGGAACTCGTTCTGGATGCTGAAGAACTGGTTGAGCGGCAGCAGCTCCGCGGGGAAACGTTCCGCCTCGCGCTGGAGTTCACGGTCGTACAGGAACACGGCGAGCGTGATGCGATCGGCCTCGTCGAGCTCGGCGGGATCGATCGCCCTCGCCACCTGCAGGAAACGCGCGTTGCGCGCGCGCTCCTCGGCGATGAACCCGGGCGAAAGGTAGTTCGGCAGGCGATCGTTGTAGCGATCGTCACCGGCATAGGTCGCGCCGAGCGGATGACGCTCGAGCGTCTGCTCGTGCCACTCCGCCACCAGCGCGGCCAGCCGTTCGCCGGCCGGCAGCTGCCGGTCCGGCGCACAGCCGGTGAACGCCAGGATCGAAACGCAGGCCAGGGCCGCGAAAATCGGTTTCATTTGTCATGCCTCGATGAATCCCCTTTCACGTCCCCGCCCCCCGAGCTTACTTCTGCGCCGCGATCCAGCGCTCGATCTTCTCCTCCAGCACCGGCAGCGGCAGCTCGCCATCGATGAGCACCTGGGTGTGGAATTCGCGGATATCGAACCTGTCGCCGAGTTCCTCCTCGGCGCGCTCGCGCAGCTCGCTGATCTTGAACTGGCCGATCTTGTAGGCCAGCGCCTGTCCCGGCATCACGATGTAGCGTTCCACCTCGGCGACGATGTCGCTGTCCGCCATAGAGGAGTTTTCCTGCATGAAACGGATCGCGCGCTCGCGCGTCCAGCCCTTGGCATGCAGGCCGGTGTCGACCACCAGCCGCATGGCGCGCAGCATTTCATCCGACAGGCGCCCGTACCACTGCATCGGGTCCTCGAAGAAGCCGAGTTCCTTGCCCAGCGATTCCGCGTACAGCGCCCAGCCTTCACCGAAGGCGGTGAAGCCGCCGAAGCGACGGAAGCGCGGCAGGTCGGTAAGCTCGATCTGCAGGGCGTTCTGGAAGTGATGGCCGGGGATCGCCTCGTGAATGAACAGCGTCTCCATGCCGAACTTCGGCTGCGCCTTCAGGTTGTGCGTGTTGACGTAGAAGATGCCGGGACGCGAACCGTCCGGCGACGGCGACTGGTAGGACGCGCCCGCGGCACTGGCGGCGCGGAAGGCTTCCACCGGGCGCACCTCGAAGCCTGCCTTCGGGTTGATGTCGAACAGCATCGGCACCGCCTTGTTCATGCGCGCCTCGATGGCGCGATAGCCTTCCAGCAGGTCTTCCTCGTTGTCGAAGTAGAAGCGGTCGTCGTTCTTCACGTACTCGAACCACTCGGCCAGCGTGCCCTTGAAGCCGACCTCGCGCATGACCTTTTCCATCTCGTCGCGGATGCGCTGCACTTCGGCAAGGCCGATGTCGTGGATGGCGTCCGCGGACAGCGCGACCGTGGTATTGGTCTTGATCCGGTAGTCGTACCACGCGCGGCCGTTCGGCAGCGCGTACAGGCCGACGGTGTCGCGCGCCGCCGGCAGGTATTCGTTGGCAAGGTAGTCGCGCAGGCGGCGGTACGCAGGAACCACCTGCTCGCTGATCGCCTCGCGGTATCTTTCTTCCAGCGCGGCACGCTCGCCATCGCCGATCTCCTCCGGCATGTTGGCGATGGGCTGCCAGAAGATCGACTGCGTCACGTCATCCACGACATGTGCGTCGAGCTGCGGAATGATGCGCTCGACGATGATCTTCGGCAACGTCACGCCGCGCTTGATGCCCTCGCCGAGGTTGGTCTCGATCTGGCGCATCAGCACGTCGAAGTCATCGATGCGGCCCAGCCAGTTCTCGTAATCCTGCACGTTGCGGAACGGCTGCGCGCTCTGGCCCGAGCCCATGATCGCCATGAAGGTGGGGATGCTGTAGAACTGGCTGATCGGCATCAGCTCGTCGGGAAAGCGCTCGCCTTCCACCGCCCACTCGCGTTCCAGCTTGAACACGTCCCAGGTGAGCTGGTC
>JAJUFS010000012.1 GCA_029263725.1 Gammaproteobacteria bacterium
CATGCGCGCCGCAAGCTGCGGGCGATGCTGCCCGAGGACCGAATCAGAAATCGCTTGAACGAGGAAGTAATGCATGAACGCTCCTGAACAGCACGGCGAGTTCGACCAGCTGTTGCCCTTGTACGCCAACGGCTCGCTGGATGCCGCCACGCGCGCTCGCGTGGCGCGCCACCTCGAGCAGTGCGCGGCCTGCCGGGAGGAGCTGGCCTTCCTCGGCAATGTCCGCGATGCGCTCCGTCGCGCGGCGGCGAAGGAAACCTCGGCCCGGGCCGAAGGCGGCTTTGACAGCCTGCCGGCGGAACTGCGCGCCAGGGTGCAGGCGTCGGCGCAGCAAAGGCAGCCCAGGCTGTGGAAGACAGCCGCGTTGGCGGCATCCATCGTCGCCGTGATGGCGCTCGGCATCGCGCTCACCGTGCCCGAGGAAGAGACCGCGCAGTTCCGTACCGCGACGGTTGCCGGCCAGGGCGGAGACAGCATGATCATCGAGGTGCGCTTCCGGGCCGACGCCGGCGCCCAGGAAGTCGGCCGCCTGTTGCGCGAGCACCGTGCCGTCGTGCTGCGCGGTCCCGAGGACGAAAACCGCTGGACGCTGGAGATCCCGGTGAACGGCCAGCGGAACCCCGGTGACGTCGTCGAGACCCTGCGGCGGAACGGCGACGTGGCGGACGTCAGGCTGCTGGAAAGCGACACGCAATGAGACTCCTCGGAGCGCTGCTGCTCATCCTGTTCGCGGGATGCAGCAGCGGCCTGCGCGAAACGCGCGTCAACATCGACGACCTCGACGCGGTCCGCCAGGAGCGCGTCGAATGGAAGCTGCGGGCACGCCTCGCCATCACGGTGGCGGCGAACGGCGAGGAAGCGGTGTTGCGCGAGCGGGTGCTCGCGCTGTCGGAACGCCATGAGCTTCGCCTCGTCGAGGATTACCCGCTGCCGCCATTGCAGCTGCATGTCTTCGTCGTCGAGACTTCCGAGCCCCACAAGCTGGACGAGCTCATCGCCCTGATCCGCCGCGAACCGGGAGTTCGCGCCGTCCAGCGCGTCAACCTCTATCGCACCCAGGCCGACCAGGGAAGCGGCTCGCCGGCCGATCCGCTGGCGGCACTGCAGGCGTTCACTCCGCAGGAAATCGACGAGCTGCATGCGCTTGCGACCGGCCGGGATGTCACCGTGGCGATCATCGACACCGGCCTCGACGTGGATCACGAAGACCTGCAGGGCGCCGCGCTGGCACAGCGCGACTTCGTGGGCATGCCGGCCGCCGCGCCCGAGGTGCACGCCACCGCGGTGGCGGGCGTGCTGCTCGCGCGGCCCGACAACGGTGTCGGCATCAAGGGCCTGGCGCCGGATGCGAACGTGGTCGTGTTGCGCGCCTGCTGGCAGCCATATGCCAGCCAGCCGGCGTATTGCAGCAGCAGCACCCTGGCGCGGGCGCTGTCGGAAGCGCTGGCGCTGGATGCGGACATCGTCAACCTCAGCATCACCGGGCCCATGGACCCGCTGCTCGCACTGCTGGTCGAGCAGCTGCTGGCGCGGAATGTGATCGTCGTCGCCGCCAACCGCGACACTGCCGAACAGGGACCGTTTCCTTCCAGCCTTCCGGGCGTGATCGCCGCCACCGCGCGCCCCCTGTTCGCCGCCTATCCTGGCCCGGTCTACGCCCCGGGACGGGACGTCATCAGCCTCCTGCCGGGCAATCGCTACGGGCTGCATGACGGCTCCTCCATCTCCGCCGCCCACGTTTCGGCCATCGCGGGATTGTTCCGGCAGCTCAACCCCGACATCACCGCCGCGCAATTCGACGCCCTGCTGCGCGGCCAGGGCATAGAAGCCGACGGCATCGCCGGCCTCGTCGAAGCCCTCACCGCCCAGCTGCCGTAGCCTTGCTCCAAAGCGTCCGTATGCGCGAGAATCCGCCCCCTTGCCGGCAGCGGAAGGCTGCTTCGCCGTAAAACCGGCAGGACGGCGCGCAGCGCCGTTGATGTAACGAAGCGACAATCTGGAGAGGTGGCAGAGCGGTTGATTGCACCGGTCTTGAAAACCGGCAGGGGTTAGCGCCCCTCGAGGGTTCGAATCCCTCCCTCTCCGCCATTCACGCGACGCCAAGGCCTCCTTTGCGGAGGCCTTGTCATTTCCGCACGCGCAAGAGAGGGGTTCGAACCCTCGAGAAGAAAACCATCGGGTTCGAGCCGAGCACCGCGAAGCGGTGCGAGGCGACCGCGCGAAGCGCGGGCCCGAAGGGCGAGCGCAGCGAGCAATCCCTCCCTTTCCGCCATTCACGCGACGCCAGGGCCTCCTTCGCGGAGGCCTTGTCATTTCCGCACGCGCAAGAGAGGGGTTCGAACCCTCGAGAAGAAAACCATCGGGTTCGAGCCAAGCTTTGCGGAATCATCGAACGCTTTTCGCTTCCCCCGCGCTTTCGTGCTAGTTTCCTCCGTACCAAATCAATAAGAGGGTCTGCGATGTCCACCCTGGATACCGTCAGCGGCAACGTCGTTGCCTATGCTCCTGCCGAAGTTCGCGGCGCCTTCGTGCGGCGCGCCTACCTGCACGCCATTGGCGGCATCGTCGGTTTTGCCGCCATCGAGTGGTACCTGTTCTCCTCGGGGCTTGCGTTGCCCATCCTGGAAACGCTGATGGCCGGCAGCTGGCTGCTGGTGCTCGGCGGCTTCCTGCTGGTGAGCTGGATTGCGACGCACGTCGCCCATCGCGTGCGCTCCGTGCCGGCGCAGTACGCGGCGTTTGCCGCACTGGTGGTCGCGGAAGCGATCATCTTCGTGCCGCTCCTGGCGATGGCGATGATAAAGGCGCCGGGGGTGATCGAAAGCGCCGCCTGGGTCACGCTCATGGGCGCGACCGGGCTGATCGTGGTCGCCACCGTGACCGGCAAGGACTTTTCCTTCCTGCGCGGCATTCTCATGTGGGGCGGCGTGCTGGCACTGGTGGCGATCGTCTCCGCGGTGCTGTTCGGCTTCGAGATCGGCACCTGGTTCTCGGTGGCCATGATCGGCTTCGCGGGCGCGGCGATTCTCTATGACACCTCGAACATCCTGCATCACTACCCGGAAGACCGTTACGTCGCGGCCGGCATGCAGCTGTTCGCGTCGATCGCGCTAATGTTCTGGTACGTGCTGCGGCTGTTCATGTCGCGCGACTGACCGCAGGACGCCTTGACGAAAAGGCCCCTTCACGGGGCCTTTTTCATTTCCGCTCGAACCCTCACCCCGGCTGGGTGAGGATGATGGGCGCGCCGCGCGTGATCACCATGGTGTGCTCGTACTGCGCGTTGATGGAGCCCGGCTTGCCGGCCAGCGTCCAGCCGTCGCCAGTGTCCTCGACGTAGCGATTGCGGTCGGAGAGGAACGGCTCGATGGTGATAACCAGGCCCTCGGTGAGCACGCGCCGGTCGCGCGGCTCGTAATAGCCGTAGATCTCTTCCGGGTATTCGTGCAGGCCGCCGCCGACGCCATGGCTGCAGAGATTGCGGATGACGCGGTAGCCGCGCTGCTTCGCGAGCTGCTCTATCGCCTTGCCGATGCGGTTCATCGGCTGACCCGCCCGCGCTTCGCGCATGGCGGCTTCCAGCGCATCGCGGGTGGCGCGACAGATGCGTTCCTTGGGAAGCGAAGCCGGCGGAATGATGAAGCTGCCGCCAGTGTCGGCGAAGTAGCCATCCTTCTCCGCCGAGACGTCGATGTTGACAAGATCGCCGGGCTGCAGCACGCGTTCGCCGGGAATGCCGTGCGCGGCTTCCTCGTTGACGCTGATGCAGGTCGCGCCGGGAAAGTCATAGGTAAGCTGCGGCGCCGAACGCGCGCCCTGTTCCTCGAGCAGCTTCGCGCCGATCGCATCCAGCTCCGCGGTGGTCATGCCCGGCTCCGCCGCCTTCTGCATGTCGCGCAGCACGTTGGCGACGATGCGGCCGATGGCGCGGAGCTTTTCCAGCTGTTCGTCGTTTTCGACGGTCACGGGTTCAAGCCTTCGCTGCAGGAATCTTTTCGATCCCGCCCATGTACGGCCGCAGTACCTCGGGAACGACGATGCTGCCGTCTTCCTGCTGGTAGTTCTCGATCACCGCAATCATCGCGCGACCGACCGCAACACCGGAGCCGTTCAGGGTGTGCACGGGCTCGGGCCTGTTGCCGTTTTCGGGGTTGCGCCAACGTGCCTGCATGCGGCGCGCCTGGAAGGCCTCGCAGTTGGAGACCGAGGAAATCTCGCGGTACTTGCCCTGCCCCGGCAGCCATACTTCGAGGTCATGCGTCTTCGCCGCGCCGAAGCCGATGTCACCCGAGCACAGCGCGACGATGCGATACGGCAGGCCGAGCAACTGGAGAATCCTCTCGGCGTGACCGGTCATCTCCTCCAGCGCGGCATACGAATCCGCGGGCTTCACGATCTGCACCATCTCGACCTTGTCGAACTGATGCTGGCGGATCATGCCGCGCGTGTCCTTGCCGTAGGAACCCGCCTCGGAACGGAAGCACGGCGTGTGCGCGACGTATCGGCGCGGCAGCGACTCGGCCGCAAGGATCTCGTCGCGCGCGAAGTTGGTCACCGGCACCTCGGCGGTGGGGATGAGATAGAACTCGTGTTCGCCTTCGAGACGGAACAGGTCCTCGCCGAACTTGGGCAGCTGGCCGGTGCCAAGCAGGCTGTCGCGGTTGACGATATAGGGAACGTAGACTTCCTCGTAGCCATGCTCGTTGATGTGCGTATCGAGCATGAACTGCGCCAGGGCGCGATGCAGCCGCGCCATCGGTCCCTTGAGGGTGACGAAGCGCGCACCGGTGAGCCTGGCGGCAAGATCGAAATCCATCAGGCCCGAGCCAAGATCGACGTGATCCTTCGGCTCGAACGCGAATTCCCTCGGCTCGCCCCAGCGCCGAATCTCGATGTTGTCGTTCTCGTCCGCGCCGACCGGCACCGATTCGTGCAGCAGGTTCGGCACGCGCATCAGTAAATCATCGAGCTCCGCCTGCAGCGCGTCGAGACGCGCTTCCGCCGCCTTGAGCTCGTCGCCCAGCTTGCCGACCTCGGCGAGCAGCGGCGCGATATCCTCGCCGCGCGCCTTGGCCTGGCCGATGGACCTGGAACGCGTGTTGCGCTCGTTCTGCAGCTGCTCGGTGCGCACCTGCACCTGCTTGCGTTCGGCTTCCAGGCGTTCATATTCGGCACGCGGGAAGTCGAAGCCGCGCTTCTTCAGGTTGGCGACGACGGCGTCGAGATCGGAGCGGAGCAGTTTGACGTCAAGCATGAGGCAATCCGTTCATTTCAAGGTGTTGATCAACGTGTAGCCGCCGGCGACGGCGGCCAGGCAGAGCGCGAAGTTCGCGGCGATGTTCAGCAGCGCGCGCAGCGGCTCGCCCTGCTGGAACAAGGCGAACGTGTCCCATGAGAATGTCGAGAACGTCGTGAACGCGCCGAGAAGGCCAGCAAACACGAAGACCCGCAATTCATCCGGCATCAGCTCGCGTACCGCAAGCGCGGCCATCAGCATGCCGAAGGCCAGCGAACCGGAAACGTTCACGAACAGCGTCGCCCAGGGAAAGCCCTTCGAGGGCAGGTACATGCCAACCAGCCAGCGTGCCAGCGCGCCGACCGCCCCGCCGCAGGCTACGGCCAGTCCGTGCGTCCACATCAGCCCTTCCCCTTGCGCCGTCCAGCCCTGGCGTCCTTCGCGCGCAGGTCGGCGAGCTTCTCGGCCACGCGGATCTCCAGGCCGCGTGGCACGGGATGATAATACGAACGCGGCGGCATCTCGTCGGGAAAATATTCGACACCGGCGGCAAAGGCGTCCGGCTCGTCGTGCGCGTAACGGTATTCGCGGCCATGACCGATCTCCTTCATGAGCTTCGTGGGTGCATTGCGAAGATGGACCGGCACCGGCAGCGAACCGCGCGATTCGGCGTCGCTGCGCGCCGCCTTCCAGGCGGTGTAGACCGCATTCGACTTCGGCGCGATGGCGCAATAGACCACCGCCTGGGCGATGGTGAGCTCGCCTTCCGGGCTGCCCAGGCGGGTCTGCACGTCCCAGGCGTTCAGCGCGAGCTGCAGGGCGCGCGGATCGGCGAGGCCGATGTCCTCGCTCGCCATGCGCACCACGCGGCGGACGATGTAGAGCGGATCGCAGCCGCCGTCGATCATGCGCGCGAGCCAATAGAGCGCCGCGTCCGGATCGGACCCGCGCACTGCCTTGTGAAGCGCCGAAATCTGGTCGTAGAAATCATCACCGCCCTTGTCGAAGCGGCGCACGCCGCCGCTGATGACGTCATGCAGGGCTTCCGCGCTGATGTCGCCATTCTCGTTCGCGAGTTCCGCGGCGATCTCCAGCAATGACAGCGCGCGGCGCGCGTCGCCATCCGCGGCGCGCGCGAGTTCATCGCGCAGTTCCTCGGCAAGTCTCACCTCGCCACCGAGACCACGCTCGGCGTCAAGGAGCGCGCGGTCGATGAGTTCGCGCAGGTCCTCGACCGAGAGCGACTTCAGCACGTAGACGCGAGCGCGCGACAGCAAGGCGTTGTTGAGTTCGAAGGACGGGTTCTCGGTGGTGGCACCGATGAAGATCAGCGTGCCGTCCTCGACGTACGGCAGGAAGGCGTCCTGCTGCGCCTTGTTGAAGCGATGCACCTCGTCCAGGAACAGCACCGTGCCGCGACCCATCTCGCGATGCTTCCTGGCGGCTTCGGCCGCGGCGCGCACTTCCTTCACGCCTGACATTACCGCCGACAGCGGCATGAACTCGGCATCGCAGGTGCGCGCCACCAGCCGCGCCAGCGTGGTCTTGCCCGTGCCCGGCGGGCCCCACAGGATCATGGAATGCGCGCGCCCCGACTTCAGCGCCTCGAAGAGCGGCTTGCCGGGCGCGAGCAGGTGCTTCTGCCCGGCGACTTCCTCCAGGCTGCGCGGCCGCATGCGGTCCGCCAGCGGGGTGAAGCGATCATTGGCCATGGCGTGGCTCCGGAATCAGGGATTCGATCAATGCAAATGGCGAATCAGGCAGCAGCCGCGCGATGAAAACGCCGCAGGCGGCGCCCGCGGCGTTGGCGGCAAGATCCAGCCATTCCGGCTGGCGGAGCGGCGTCAGGCCCTGCAGCAGCTCGATCATTCCGCCCCAGGCGAGCACCAGCAGGAACACCGCGACGCGATGCGAGGACAGCGCGGCGAACCAGCCGCCGAGCAGGGCGTAGGCGAGGAAATGCAGCAGCTTGTCGGGAAAGGCGGGATCACCCTCGCCCGGCGGCATAAGGCTTCCCAGCAGGATCAGCAGCGCAAGCGCGAATCCCAGCGTCCACCACAGGCCGCCGTAACGCAGGACGTTCATTCCAGCGGCGTCGCCTCGCCGATCACGTCCGCGCCTTCCGGCGGCGTGAAGCGGAACGCGTCAGCCGCGATGCTGGGGTTGATCTTCATGTCGCGGAAACGGATGCGCGTGGTCTGGCCGAGATTGTCCTGCAGCTCCATGGTGTCGAGGCGGCCATTCGACAGCGCGACCCGCACCCGCTCGAAGTCGGTGTCGCGAATGCGCGGCACGAGCTCGATCCAGTAGAGCTCGCCAGCCGGGCCGAGCTCGCGGACGATGAATTCCTCTTCGATGGGACGCGTGCCGGTCAGCAGCGAGGCCGGCGAGCTTGCCAGCGTCTCCGCCATGGGCTTGACCGTGGCCTGCTCGAGCTCGGGGTCATAGGTCCAGAGATTGCTGCCGTCGCCGACGATGACCTGCTCGAACGGCGCCTCGTAGTTCCAGCGGAAGCGGCCCGGACGCTGCAGCAGGAAGGTGCCGCTGCTTTCACGGACGGTTTCGAGCGCGTCGTTCAGCACCGTCTGCGTGAACTCCGCCTGCAGCGTCTTCAGGTCGCGGGTGAAGTCCTGCAAGGCCTTGAGCGCCGCGGCGTCATCGGCAAAGGCCGGCAGCGCGACGGACAGCAGGACGGTCATCAGGAGTTTTTTCATGTGAAGAATCCGGGTGTGAATTGAGAGCAACGAATCGCGAGAGCCGCGAGGCTTCCCGATTCGTTCAATCCTTCGGCGGCGGCGGCGCCAGCACCTCGCGCACGCCATTGTGCTGCGGGGGACTGACGATGCCGGCCATTTCCATTTCCTCGATCATCCGGGCGGCGCGGTTGTAGCCGATCTTCAGCTTGCGCTGCACGCCGGAAATGGAAGCCTTGCGCGTCTCGGTGACGAAGCGTACCGCCTCGTCGTACAGCGGATCGCCCTCGCCGCCCTCTTCCGGGTCGCCGCCGCCGTTCGACGGCGACAGGCCGGGAATCGGCTCCGACGGGCCGTCGATGATCTCGTCGATGTAGCGCGGCTGGCCCATCTTCTTCAGGGCATCGACCACGCGGTGCACCTCGGCGTCGGAGACGAAGGCGCCATGAATGCGGGTCGGCACGCCGGTGCCGGCCGGCAGGTAGAGCATGTCGCCATGGCCGAGCAGGTTCTCCGCACCCATCTGGTCGAGGATGGTGCGCGAGTCGACGCGCGAGGACACCTGGAAGGCGATGCGCGCGGGGATGTTCGCCTTGATGAGGCCGGTGATCACGTCCACTGACGGGCGCTGCGTGGCGAGGATGAGATGGATGCCGGAGGCGCGCGCCTTCTGCGCCAGCCGCGCGATCAGCTCCTCGACCTTCTTGCCGACCACCATCATCATGTCGGCCAGCTCGTCGATGATCACCACGACCAGCGGCAGGGTCTGCAGCTCGGGGGCTTCCGCCGCCTCGCCCTCGAAGGTTTCCTCGGGCTTGAACAGCGGGTCCTTGAGCGGCTGGCCCTTCTCGGCGGCCTCCTTCACCTTGCGGTTGAAGCCGGCGATGTTGCGCACGCCGACCGCCGCCATCAGCTTGTAGCGCCGCTCCATCTCCGCCACGCACCAGCGCAGCGCATTGGCGGCTTCCTTCATGTCGGTGACCACCGGCGCCAGCAGGTGCGGGATGCCCTCGTAGACGGACAGCTCCAGCATCTTGGGGTCGATCATGATCAGCCGCACGTCCTCGGGCCGCGCCTTGTACAGCAGCGACAGGATCATGGCGTTGATGGCGACCGACTTGCCCGAGCCCGTCGTGCCCGCGATCAGGAGATGCGGCATGCGCGCCAGGTCCGCGACCGACGGGTAACCGGAAATGTCCTTGCCCAGCGCAAGCGTCAGCGGCGACTGCGTCTGGTCGTATTCGCGCGAACGCAGGATCTCGCCCAGCGTGACCAGTTCGCGGGTCTCGTTGGGAATTTCCAGGCCCACGGTGGACTTGCCCGGGATGACCTCGACCACGCGCACGGAAATCGCCGAGAGCGCCCGCGCGAGGTCCTTGGAAAGATTGGAAATCTGGCTGACCTTCACGCCCGCGGCCGGCTGCAGCTCGAAGCGCGTGATCACCGGGCCCGGATTGACCGCGACCACCTGCACTTCCACGCCGAAGTCGGCGAGCTTCATCTCGACGAGGCGCGACATCGCCTCCAGCGCCTCGGGCGAATAGCCCTGCTTCTTCGCCGGCGGATCGTCCAGCAGCGACAGCGCCGGCAGCTCGGCGTTGGCCGGCGGCTCGAACAGCGGCACCTGGCGCTCCTTCTCGACGCGCAGGCTGGGCTCCAGCCTGGCCACCGCGGGTTCGATCTTCGGCTTGGGCTTTTCCTTGCGCCGCTCGGTGGCGACGCGCACCAGCTCGACGCGCTGCTGGCGCGAACGCTGGTCCTCCATCGCCTGGCGGGCGCGTTCCATGCGGTTGCGCAGGACCTCGAAGAAGGTCAGCGTCCAGCGGCCGGTGGTGTCCATCACCTGCAGCCAGGAAATGCCGGTGAACAGCGTCACGCCGCCCAGGAACAGCGCCAGCAACAGCACCGTCGCGCCCAGCGGATGCAGCACGGCGGCAAAGCCGTCGCCAATGAAGCTGCCGAGAATGCCGCCCGAACCCTTGGGCGCGGATTCCATGGACACCTGCCAATGCAGGTGGGCCAGCGCCGCGGCGCCGGCCAGCGTGAGCACGAAACCGAGGGTCTTGAGGGTGATGACGGTGCGGTTGACCGGGCCTTCCAGCACCGGCCGGGCGCTGTAGATCATCCAGCCGGCAAGCAGGATGAGCACCGGGAAAAGATGCGCGGGGTAGCCGAACAGCAGCAGCAGCAGGTCGGCGGTATAGGCACCGGCCACGCCGATCCAGTTGTGCACCGGTTCGCTGCCGCCGGTATAGGAGAAACCCGGATCGCGGTGATGGTAGCTGGCCAGCGCCGCCGCGAGCAGCAACGCCAGGCCCACGAACATCCACAGGATCGCCTCCCGCAGGCCGCGGGCGAGCTGGTGGCCGAGCAAGGGTTCGTCGTTATCGCGCTTCTTGGTGCGCCTAGCCTGGGCCAATGTTTACCCCAAGTGTCAGTTATCTTTCGTAACTGTTTATATTAATTTGAATTTCGTTTCCACCGACGGGGCCTGGAAACGTCGCCGGCGGGAGCCTCCCGCCGGCATTTTTCACTGCCCTCAGCCGAGGATGGCCGGGTGCACGACCTTGCCGTTCTCGACGTTGAGGCCGCCCATCAGGCCCTTGTCGTCCCGCCAGTTGCCGGAGGCCAGCTTGGAGACGTAACGGGCGATGGCCGCCGAGAGCGCCTGCGAGGCGGTGCGCGGCACCGCGCCCGGCATGTGGGTCACGGTGAAGTGCGTGATGCCTTCCCAGGTGTAGGTCGGGTTGTCCCAGGTGGTCGGCTTCGAAGTTTCGATGCAGCCGCCCTGGTCGATGGCAATGTCCACCACCACCGAGCCCGGCGACATGCGGCGAACCATGTCGGCCGACACCAGCACCGGCGCCTTCGCGCCAGGCACCAGCACGGCGCCGATCACGACGTCCGCCTGCGCCACCGCGTCGGCAACATCCTTGACGTGCGGGTACAGGCCGGTGACGTTCGCGCCCAGCGCGCGCATCTTCTCCAGCTTGTCCATGTCGAGATCGAACACCGTCACCTCGGCGCCGACGCCCGCCATGATGGTCGCGGCGGCACCGCCCGAGACGCCGGCGCCCAAGATCACCACCTTGCCGCGGCGCGCGGCGGGAATGCCGCCGAGCAGCACGCCCTTGCCGCCGTGCGGCGCATGCAGCAGCGTGATCGCCCACTGCGCGGACAGGCGGCCGGCGATGTCGGACATCGGCGCGAGCAGCGGCAGCTTGCCGTTGACTTCCACGGTCTCGAAGGCGACCGCGGTCAGGCCGATGCGCTTGAGCTCTTCGGTGAGCTTCGGTTCGGCGGCGAGGTGCAGGTAGCAGAACAGCAGGTGTTCCTTGCGCAGGTGCTTGAGATCCTCGGCGATCGGCTCCTTGACCTTGACTATCATCTCGGCCTGTTCGTAGAGCTTCTCGACATCGACGACCTCGACGCCGACGGCGCGGTAATCGTCATCGCTGTAACCGCTCTTCACCCCCGCGCCCGCTTCCACCATCACGGTATGGCCTTCGCGTACCAGTCCGGCGCAGGCCGCCGGAATGAGGCCCACGCGGCCTTCCATCGGTTTCAGCTCTCGGGGGATACCAATGCGCATCTCAGTTCACTCCTTTACGGTGCGGGGGCGTTTGCGTACCATTCTGCGGCTCCAACGCCGCCTGAATGGCGACCTCAGAATGTGCACTGCGGTGCCAGGGACTCCCCGGGCACCGCAGCGGCAGAACGCGAAATCTTTCCGAATCAAGGGCCGAATTATACATGAGCGACGTCAAACATTGCCGCCTTCTCATCCTGGGCTCCGGCCCGGCCGGCTACACCGCCGCCGTCTACGCGGCGCGCGCCAATCTCAAGCCCGTGCTGGTCACCGGCCTGGAACAGGGCGGCCAGCTGATGACCACCACCGACGTGGACAACTGGCCGGGTGACGTCGAGGGCCTGCAGGGACCGGCGCTGATGGAGCGCATGCGCCGGCATGCCGAGCGCTTCGACACCGAGATCGTGTTCGATCACATCCACACCGCGAATCTCAAGGAAAGGCCCTTCCGCCTGGAAGGCGACAACGGCATCTACACCTGTGACGCGCTGATCATCGCCACCGGTGCCACCGCCAAGTACCTCGGCCTCGAGTCCGAGGAAGCCTTCAAGGGCAAGGGCGTGTCGGCCTGCGCGACCTGCGACGGCTTCTTCTACCGCGGCCAGAAGGTGGCGGTCATCGGCGGCGGCAACACCGCCGTGGAAGAGGCGCTGTACCTCTCCAACATCGCTTCCGAGGTGCATCTCATCCATCGCCGCGACACGCTGCGCGCCGAGAAGATCCTGCAGGACAAGCTGTTCGAGAAGGCGAAGAACGGCAACATCAAGCTGCACTGGCACCGCAATCTCGAGGAAGTGCTCGGCAACGAGATGGGCGTGACCGGCATCCGCCTGCACTCCTCCGAGGACATCAACGTCAAGGAAGAGCTCGAGGTCGCCGGCGTGTTCATCGCCATCGGCCACAAGCCGAACACCGAGCTCTTTGCCGGCCAGCTGGAGATGGAAGGCGGGTACATCGTCACGCAGATGGGCCGCAACGGCAACGCGACCGCGACCAGCATCCCGGGCGTGTTCGCGGCCGGCGACGTGATGGATCATGTCTACCGCCAGGCGATCACCTCGGCAGGCACCGGCTGCATGGCCGCGCTGGACGCCGAGCGCTACCTGGATCACCTGGAGAACACCTTCGGGACATGGTGAACCTCGTCCAGCCGCGTTCCAGTCTTGCGGGCATCGCCGCGGCAAGCTGGAACGCGCTGGCTGGCGCCGATCACCCGTTCGTCTCGCACGCCTACCTGCACGCGCTCGAAGCCTCGAACAGCGCGGTCGCCGAAACCGGCTGGGAAGCGGCCCACCTCCTGGCGGAACATGACGGCGCGCTGCGCGCCGCCCTGCCCCTCTACCGCAAGCATCACTCCTGGGGCGAATTCGTGTTCGACTTCGCCTGGGCCGACGCCTGCCACCGCGCGGGCCTGGCCTATTACCCGAAATTCCTCACGGCCGTGCCGTTCACGCCGGTCGCCGGGCCTCGCCTGCTGGGCAACGACGCCGAGACCCTGATCGAGGCCGGGCTGGAACTCATGGCGGCGGAAGACGTGCTCACGTGGCATGTACTCTTCCCGGACGAAGCCGAGCACGAGCTGTGGCGGGCGTACGGCTTCCTGCCGCGCATGGACGTACGCTTCATCTGGCGGGATCGCGGCTTCGGCGATTTCGACGGTTTCCTGGCCGCGCTCAACCACAAGCGGCGCAAGGAAATCGGCCGCGAGCGGCGGCGGGTCAAGGACGCCGGCATCCGCTTCCGCACGCTCACGGGACACGATCTCGATGACGAGACGCTGACGGCGCTGTACCGTTGCTACGCCAGCACCTACCACCTGCGCGGCCGTCATCCCTATCTCACGGCGCAGTTCTTCCGGCTCCTGGCCGGGCAGCTGCCGGAAACCCTGGTGGTGTTCGCCGCCGAGCGTGATGGCGAGATGATCGCGGCGGCGATCTGCATGCGCGACCACGACACGCTTTACGGGCGCTGGTGGGGCGCGCTGGAAGACGTGCCCGGCCTGCACTTTGAGGCTTGTTACTATCAAGGCATTGCCTACTGCCTGGAACAGGGGCTGACGCGCTACGATCCGGGCACGCAGGGCGAACACAAGCTGGCGCGCGGCTTCGCGCCGGAACCGGCCTGGTCCATGCACCGCCTTGCGCATCCCGGGCTGGAGGCGGCCGTGCGTGACGCGCTGAAGCATGAAACCGCGCTGGTCCAGGCCTACATTGATGACTGCCGCGCGCATCTCCCCTACCGCCGGGATACGCAATGACGGGTTTGCACTGGATAACACCGGATCACCCAGCAGACGCCTTCCCTGCGCCGGAGCTTGCCCTGCGCGACCCGGACGGCCTGCTCGCCATCGGCGGTGATCTCGCCCGCGAGCGCCTGCTGTGCGCCTACCGCAAGGGCATCTTCCCGTGGTTCAACCCGGGCCAGCCGGTGCTGTGGTGGTCGCCCGACCCGCGCGCGGTGCTGTTCCCGCGCGAGCTGCACATCAGCCGCCGCCTGCGCCGCCGCCTCCGGCAGCAACCGTTTTCCTTCACCCTGGACCGTAACTTTCGCGCCGTGATGCAGGCCTGCGCGGAGACGCCGCGGAGCGGCCAGGACGGCACCTGGATCACCGCTGAAATGCTGGACGCCTACTGCGACCTGCACGCCGCGGGCTACGCCCATTCCGTGGAGGCCTGGCGCGACGGGGAGCTGGTGGGCGGCATCTACGGGGTGGCGCTCGGCCGGGTGTTCTTCGGCGAATCCATGTTCAGCCGCGTCAGCGATGCCTCCAAGGCGGCCATCACGCTACTGATCCGCGAACTGCTGGCGCGCGGCTTCGCCCTGCTCGACTGCCAGGTGGCCTCGGCGCATCTCACCAGCCTCGGCAGCCGCGAGATCCCGCGCCAGGAATTCCTGCAGCTGCTGGCGGCGAACACGGGCGCGGAACTGCCGGGTCGCTGGGAGTTCGCCACGGACCCCGGCGAACTGCACCTGTTCGATCCGGCGGCCGAGGCGGCGCCATGAACACCACGAGCCGTATCCGCCTGCCGCTTTACCTCACCCCCGAACATCCCTGCAGCTATTACGACGACCGCAGCGCCCGCACGGTGTTCGGCGACCCGCGCGCCCTGCCCGACCTGGAAATGCAGACCCGGCTCGCGCACCTTGGCTTCCGCCGCAGTGGCCGCTACATCTACCGGCCGGAATGCGACGCCTGCAGCGCCTGCCGCCCGGCGCGCATCGACGTGCATGGCTTCCGTCCCGACCGCAGCCAGCGCCGCAACCTGCGCCGCAACGGCGACCTGCATGTTTCCGTGCAACGCCCCTGGTGTGACGCCTCGCTGCTGGCGCTGTACAACGACTACCAGCAGTGGCGGCATCCGGAAGGCCAGATGTACGCCGAGGGCACGGCGCAGTACTCGGACTTCCTGCTCGCGACCTGGAGCGAGACTCGCTACCTGGAGATGCGCGAAGGCGACAAGCTCATCGGCGTGGCGGTATTCGACTGGCTGGGCGACGGGCTCTCGGCGGTCTACACCTTCTATTCGCCTGCCACGGAAGCGCGCGGTCTTGGCACCTTCGCCATTCTCCAGCTGCTGGAGCTGGCGAAACGCGAAGACCTCGATTACGTCTACCTGGGCTACTGGCTGAAGGAACACCCCAAGATGGACTACAAGCGTCGCTTCCGGCCACTGGAAGTCCTGGACGGAACGCAGTGGCGGGTGCTCGGGGAGGACCCCCACGCCGGACCCTGCGGGTTGCAGTCACCACGCCCTTAAGGCAGAATCCCCGGCCTTCGTTCCGCTGAAAAACAGGTACATCAGCTACTTATGGCAAAAGAAGACGCAATCCAGATGGAGGGCGAGGTCCTCGAAACGCTGCCGAACACGACCTTCCGAGTAAAGCTGGATAACGGCCATGTGATCACCGCTCACATCTCGGGCCGCATGCGCAAGAACTACATCCGAATCCTGACCGGCGACCGCGTGACCGTGGAACTCACCCCTTACGACCTGACCAAGGGCCGTATCGTCTACCGCGGCAAGTAAGCGCGCCCGTCGCCAGCAAAAAAACCGGCCATCAGGCCGGTTTTTTGTTGGCTGATCCACTGTCCGTTCAGACGGTAGCTTCCGCCCCCGCCGTCACGCTGATGTCCAGCGCATCGCCCTTGACGGTCACCTTGACGTGTCCGCCATTGACCAGCTTGCCGAACAGGAGCTCCTCGGCCAGCGGCCGCTTGATGTGCTCCTGGATGACTCTCGCCATCGGACGCGCGCCCATCTTCGGGTCGTAACCGCGGGCAGCCAGCCAGGTGCGCGCCTCGTCGTCCACGTCCACCGTGACGCCCTTCTGCTCCAGCTGCGCCTCTAGCTCGAGGATGAACTTGTTCACCACCTGCGCAATGGTGCGCTCGTCCAGGCCCTCGAACTGGATGATGGCATCCAGGCGGTTGCGGAACTCCGGCGTGAAGGTGCGCCTGATGACTTCCATCGCATCCGTGGAATTGTCCTGCGCGGTGAAGCCTATGGAGGTGCGGCTCATCTCCTGCGCGCCCGCGTTGGTGGTCATCACGATGATCACGTTGCGGAAATCCGCCTTGCGGCCGTTGTTGTCGGTCAGCGTGCCGTGGTCCATCACCTGCAGCAGCAGGTTGAAGACTTCCGGGTGCGCCTTCTCGATCTCGTCGAGCAGCAGCACGCAGTGCGGCTGCTTGATGATGGCCTCGGTGAGCAGGCCGCCCTGGTCGAAGCCGACGTAGCCCGGCGGCGCGCCGATCAGGCGCGAGACAGTGTGCCGCTCCATGTACTCGGACATGTCGAAGCGCACGAGCTCGATGCCCATGGCCTTGGCCAGCTGGCGCGTGACCTCGGTCTTGCCCACGCCGGTGGGACCGGCGAACAGGAAGGAGCCGATCGGCCGGTTCTCGGGACCGAGCCCCGAACGCGACATCTTGATGGCGGCTGCCAGCGTCTCGATCGCCTTGTCCTGGCCATAGATCACGAGGCGCAGGTTGCGCTCCAGGTTCTTCAGCACGTCGCGATCCGACACCGACACGCTCTTCGGCGGGATGCGCGCGATCTTGGCGACGATGTTCTCGATGTCCTGTACGGTGACGCTCTTGCGACGCTTGTTGGCGGGCATCAGCCGCAGGTTTGCGCCGGCCTCGTCGATCACGTCGATGGCCTTGTCCGGCAGGTAGCGGTCATTGATGTGCTTGGCGGCAAGCTCGGCCGCCGCCTGCAGCGTCTTCAACGGATACTTGACGTCGTGATGCTCCTCGAAGCGCGACCGCAGGCCCTTGAGGATCTCGATGGTCTCGGCGACGCTCGGCTCCGGCACGTCGATCTTCTGGAAGCGCCGCGACAGCGCGCGGTCCTTCTCGAAGATGCCGCGGTATTCCTGGTAGGTGGTCGAGCCGATGCACTTGAGCTCGCCGTTGGCAAGCATGGGCTTGATCAGGTTCGAGGCGTCCATGACGCCGCCCGAGGCCGCACCCGCACCGATGACGGTGTGGATCTCGTCGATGAACAGGATGGCGTGCTCCTGCTTGCGCAGTTCGGCGAGCACGCCCTTGAGGCGCTTCTCGAAGTCGCCGCGGTACTTGGTGCCGGCGACCAGCGCGCCGAGGTCCAGCGAGTAGATCACCGCGTCCTGAAGGATATCGGGCACCTCGCCATCGACGATCTTCTTCGCCAGGCCCTCGGCGATCGCGGTCTTGCCCACGCCCGCCTCGCCGACGAACAGCGGGTTGTTCTTGCGGCGGCGGCAGAGAATCTGGATGGTGCGCTCGATCTCGAGCTCGCGGCCGATGAGCGGGTCGATCTTGCCCATGCGCGCGCGCTCGTTGAGGTTGGTCGCGAAGTTGTCGAGCGGATTGCCGCTCGGCTCGCCGGCGGCGTCCTCGTCCTGCATGGCGGAATTCTCGCCGTTCGATTCCTCGCCGTTGATCTTGGAAATGCCGTGGGAGATGTAATTGATCACATCCAGGCGGCTGACGTCCTGGTTGTTGAGCAGGTAGACGGCGTGGCTTTCCTTCTCGCCGAAGATCGCCACCAGCACGTTGGCCGCACTGACTTCCTTGCGGCCGGAAGACTGCACGTGGAATACCGCGCGCTGCAGGACGCGCTGGAATCCCAGCGTCGGCTGCACGTCGTCGGTGACGTTGTCGGCCAGCCGCGGCGTGTTCTCATCAAGAAACAGCTCGAGCTCACGCCGCAGCAGTTCGACGTTGGCGCCGCAGGCGCGCAGGATCTCCACAACGCGGCCCGCATCCAGCAGCGCCAGCAGCAGGTGTTCGACGGTGATGAATTCATGGCGATGCCGGCGCGCACCGGAAAACGCCTCGTTCAGACAGACTTCAAGTTCTTTGCTCAGCATTACGGCCTCTGAGGCTCACGCCTCTTCTATCGTGCACATCAGCGGATGCTGATGTTCGCGCGCGTAGTCCGTCACCTGCGCGGCCTTGGTTTCGGCGATCTCGTACGTGAATACGCCGCACACGCCCTTGCCCCGGGTATGCACGTGCAACATGATCTGCACGGCCTTGGGACGATCGAGGCGGAAGAACTTCTGCAGCACCTCCACCACGAATTCCATCGGGGTATAGTCGTCGTTCAGCAGCACCACCTTGTACAGCGGCGGCCGCTTGAGCCTGGGCCTGGCCTCATCGAGAGCCAACCCATGATTGGGATCATTCTTGAAATCGCTCATGGCGCCGATTCTATCCGATCCGCAATCCGCTTTCCCCGCCGGGGAATCACTCACTTGAACTCAGGCTTTTTCCCGGAGCAGTTGTCAGCAGGCCTAGGCGTCAGTGGGGGCTGGCGGTCGGGATTCAAGTCATCGATGTTTAAAGGGTCCTCTGTATTGCAAAAGCGGCGGCTGTGCACTTCCTGTAACTTGCAGCCATTTTGCTGCACGATAAGCCACGCGCGCCGCGTCTCCGGCGCTTGAGCCGCTGCAGTGCGGCTCGTAATATGACCGCCGGTTTGCCGCGACACATTATAAGAAGTGCTCGTGCGACTGGCTTACCAGGGACAGCGACCCAAAGGATTTCATGAGCTTGGACATGCAGGCCATCACGCGCAACGAGCTGTGGCGACAGGGCTACCGCCATGCCCCTGCCGTGCTCGGCGTCCTGCTCACCGCGGCGCTGGCATGGCAGGCCGCGGCGCTGACCTGGAAGGCTGTCGAACTGCTGTCCACCGAGCCCAGCCTGCCCCCGCCCGCGCAGATCAATGATCCGGGCAGCAGGCGGGTCGAAACCGTCTCCATCGAATCCATCACCAATGCGCACCTGTTCGGCCAGGCCGACGCCCAGCCGGTGGAGATCGCCGCGGCCGCGGCGGAAGCGCCCGAGACCCGCCTGAATCTCAAGCTGCGCGGCATCCTCGCCGCCGACGAACCCGAATACAGCCGCGCCATCATCACCAGCGGCAACCAGGACAAGGTCTATGCCGTCGGCGACACGGTCGCGACCGGGACGACGGTCGAAGGCGTGCTCGCCGACCGCGTGCTGCTGCGCCGTTCCGGGCGCCTCGAAACCCTGCGGCTGCCGCGGGAAATCGCCAGCACCGGCGGCGGCGTCGAGTATCAGGAGCCGGTCGCCAGCGAGGAGGTCCGGGATGTCTCTGACATCCGCGCCGAGGTCGCCGCAGACCCGAAGCGGCTCTCCGACCTCATCCGCTACAGCCCGGTGCTCGAGAACGGCGCCATCCGCGGTTACCGTATCTACCCGGGGCGCGATCGCGCACGCTTCGCCGAGCTCGGCCTGCAGGCGGGCGACATCGTCACGGCGGTCAACGGCATGAGTCTCTCCGACCCGCGCCAGGCGACGGAAATGATGAACTCGCTTACCGATGCCTCCGACATCACGCTGACGGTCGAGCGCAACGGTTCGCCCATGACAATCACCCTGGCGGCCTCGCAATAGCGCGCCAGCAACAACGGGACCTGCTACACGATGAATGGCTTCCTCACGAACATCAGGCTGGGCTGCATCGCCGTTCTCACGCTTGCCTGCGCGCCGGCATTCGCAGCCAGCCAGGGCAACGGCAGCGAAGCGACCATCACGCTCAACTTCGTCGACACGGAAATCCGCGAGGTCGCCAGCAGCATCGGCCAGATCACCGGGAAGAACTTCATCCTCGACCCGCGCGTCAAGGGCCGGGTGACGGTGGTCTCCTCCCAGCCGATCAGCCTCGCCGCCGTGTACGAGACCTTCCTGTCGGTGCTCCAGGTGCACAACTTCGCCGCGGTCCCGGCCGGTAACAACATGATCAAGATCATCCCCACCGTCGAGGCGCGACAGGTGGCAGGCAACGATCTGCCGCGCTCGCTGGAAGGGCCTGCCGATGACATCGTCACCCAGGTCATCGAAGTCAGGAACGTGGAAGCGGCGCAGCTGATGCCGCTGCTGCGCCCGCTGTTGCCGCAGACCGGGCATCTCGCCGCCTACCCCGGCGGCAACATGCTGATCGTCTCGGACCGCGCAGCCAACGTCGAGCGGCTGCTCAAGATCATCCGCCGCATGGACCAGACCTCCGATGAAGACATCGAGGTGCTGCCGCTGGAGCATGCTTCCGCGTCGGAAGTCGTGCGCGTGCTCTCGGCGCTGTCGCAGGCGCGCGGCACGGAAGGCGGCCGCAGGGCCGCCACGCTGGTCGCGGATGACCGCACCAACAGCGTGCTCATCGGCGGCGACCAGGCGGAACGCATGCGCATGCGCGGCCTGATCGCGCATCTCGACACGCCGCTGGAATCCGGCGGCAACACGCAGGTCATCTACCTGCGCTATGCGAACGCCGAGAGCCTCGCCAACGTGCTCAAGGGGCACGTCACCGAAACCGCGCAACGCGGCCAGCAGCGCGGCGGCATCGCCGGCGGTGGCGGCGGCGGTGAACGCGCCGGTGGCGGCGGAGGCAGCACTCAGGGTTACAACGATGTCGTCATCCTGCATGAGCCGGACACCAACGCGCTCATCGTGACCGCGCCGCCCAAGGCGATGCGCAACCTGCAGAACATCATCGAGAAGCTGGACATCCGCCGCGCGCAGGTGCATGTCGAAGCGATCATCGCCGAGATCTTCACCGACAACTCCGCGGAACTGGGCGTGACCTGGGCAACGGTCGACGAGAGCGGCGAAAGCGGTCCCATCGGCCTCACCAATTTTCCGTCCAGCGGCATCGGCGTCGGCCAGGTCGGTGCAGCCGCGGCATCGGGCAGCGCCGAGGCGCTCGGCAACCTGCTCGGCAGCGCGGCGGGACTTTCGCTGGGTTTCGGGCGCATCCGCGAAGGCGACGTGAGCTTCGTCGGCCTGCTGCGCGCGCTGGCGGGCAACTCGACCACCAACATCCTGTCGACGCCGTCGCTGACGACCATGGACAACGAGGAAGCCGAGATCAAGGTCGGTCAGGAAGTGCCGTTCCTCACCGGCTCGTATTCGAATACCGGCAGTACCACCGGCGGCCTCAACCCCTTCCAGACCATCCAGCGCAAGGAAGTCGGCCTGAATCTGAAGCTCACGCCGCAGATCAGCGATTCCGACACCATCGTGCTGAAGATCGAGCAGGAAGTCTCCAGCATCAGCCAGGGCTCGCAGGGCGCCGTGGACCTGATTACCGACAAGCGAACCATCACCACCAGCGTGGTCGCCGAAAACGGCGAGATCATCGTGCTGGGTGGACTCATCGACGAGCGCGTCGCGGAAAGCGAGCAGCGCGTTCCCCTGCTTGGCAGCATTCCCATCCTCGGGCAGCTGTTCCGTTACGACACGTCCAGCAAGCAGAAGCGCAACCTGATGGTGTTCATCAAGCCATCCATCCTGCGCACGCCGGGCGATACCGCGTACTTCACCAACGAGAAATACCGCTTCATTCGCAACCTGCAGGAAGGACGCGGCGGCTCCAACGTGCACCTGCTGCCCGGGCAGACACAGCCCGTGCTTCCCGACCCGGAAGAGCGCGATGCCTTGCCGGAGTCCTCGCAACAGGAGGCACAGGACGGGAACGATGTCGACGCCGAATGAACAGGTCTTCACGGCGGAAGCCGAAGAGCAGCCGCAGGCAGGCCCGCCGGCCCGCCTGCCCTTCGGCTTTGCCAAGCGCCAGGGCGTGATCGCGATCGCCGCGGAATCCGGCGAGGAACTGCTGGTGCGCAGGAGCGCGCCGCTGCACGCGATCCTCGAGGCGCGCCGCTACCTGCAGCGGCCGCTGCCCTTGCGCGAGGTGGACGACGAGATCTTCGATACGGCCCTGCAGGCAACCTACGAGACGCAATCCGACCAGGCCATGGAAATGATGGAAGGCCTGGAGGAGGACATGGACCTCAACCGCGTCGCCGACGCCCTGCCCCAGCCCGAGGACCTGCTGGACTCGGACAATGACGCGCCGATCATCCGGCTCATCAACGCGCTGCTGACGCAGGCGGTGAAGGAGAACGCCTCGGACATTCACATCGAGCCGTTCGAGAACCGCCTGGTGGTGCGCTTCCGCGTCGACGGCGTGCTGCGCGAAGTGCTGCAGAGCCGCCGCGCCGTCGCGCCGCTGGTGGTCTCGCGCATCAAGGTGATGTCCAAGCTGGACATCGCGGAAAAGCGCCTGCCGCAGGACGGCCGCATCTCGCTGCGCATCGCCGGCCGCGCCGTGGACGTGCGCGTCTCCACCGTTCCCGCCGGGCACGGCGAACGCGTCGTGCTTCGCCTGCTCGACAAGCAGGCGGGCCGCCTGGACCTCAATCACCTCGGCATGGACGCGGCCACCCGCGAGGTGATGAACGAACTGATCCGCAAGCCGCACGGCATCCTGCTCGTCACCGGGCCGACCGGTTCCGGCAAGAGCACCACGCTTTACGCGGCGCTCTCGGTCATCAACGACAAGAGCCGCAACATTCTCACCGTCGAGGATCCGATCGAGTACGACCTCGAAGGCATCGGCCAGATGCAGGTCAACACCAAGGTGGACATGACGTTTGCGCGCGGACTGCGTGCCATCCTCCGCCAGGACCCGGACGTGGTGATGGTCGGCGAAATCCGCGACCTCGAGACCGCGGAGATCGCCATCCAGGCTTCGCTCACCGGCCACATGGTGATGTCCACGCTGCACACCAATACCGCTGTCGGCGCGGTCACGCGATTGCGCGACATGGGCGTCGAGCCTTTCCTGCTGTCCTCGTCGCTGGTCGGCGTGCTCGCGCAGCGCCTGGTGCGCCTGCTCTGCCCGCACTGCCGGGAACCGTATGAACCGAGCGAGCGCGAGCGCGAGATGCTTGCTGCCGGTCCCGACAGCGACATCACCATCTACCGCGCCGTGGGCTGCCCCGAATGCAACGGTCTCGGTTACCAGGGACGCACCGGCATCTACGAGCTCATTCCCATCGACCAGCAGCTGCGCACCATGATTCATGACGGTGCGTCCGAGTCCGAGATGGAGCAGCACGCGCGCAAGTCGCGCCCCAGCCTGCGACAGGATGGCATCCGTCGTGTGCTGGCGGGGCAGACGACGCTTGAGGAAGTGCTGCGCGTGACGCGGGAAGACTGATGGGCGCTTACGTCTACAAGGCGCTCGACGCGCGCGGTCGGGAACGCAAGGGCGTACTGGAGGGCGACACGCCGCGCGCCGTGCGCCAGAAGCTGCGCGAACAGGGACTCACGCCGCTGGAAGTGACCCAGGCCGCCGAGCAGGAACGCGCGGCACGCTCGCGCGGCTTCGGCCTTCGCCGCGGCATCAGCGCCACGGAACTTGCGCTCGTCACCCGTCAGCTGGCGACGCTGGTGCGCTCCGCGCTGCCGCTGGATGAAGCCTTGCAGGCCGTCGCCCAGCAATCCGAGAAGCCGCGCATCAGGAACATCCTGCTCGCCATCCGCGCCCGCGTGATGGAAGGCCACACCCTCGCCTACGGCATCGGCGAATTTCCGCATGTCTTCCCGGAAATCTTCCGCGCCACCGTCGCCGCCGGCGAGCAGACCGGCCATCTCGACGCCGTGCTCGAACGGCTCGCGGATTACGCCGAGAAGCGCCAATCGCTGCAGCAGCGCCTCTCGGTGGCGATGATCTATCCGGTCATCCTGGTGATCATGGCCTTCGGCATCATCACCGCCATGCTTGCCTACGTCGTGCCGCGCGTGGTCACGGTGTTCGCGGACATGGACGCCGAACTGCCGGCGCTGACCCGCTGGCTGATCGCCGCCAGCGATTTCCTCACCGGCAACTGGATCTGGCTGGTGTTGATCGCGGTTGCCATCGCCTGGGGCACCCGCCGCCTGCTGCGACAGCCAGGCCCGAAGCGCCGCTATCACCACCTGCTGCTGCGGCTGCCGATGATCGGCAGGCTGACGCGCGGTCTCAACACGGCGCGCTTCGCGCGCACCCTAGCCATCCTCGCCGGCAGTGGCGTTCCCGTACTTGAATCACTGCGCATCGCCGGTGAAGTCGTGCAGAACATCCCGATGCGTGAAGCAGTGGATGAAGCGACAGCACGCATCCGCGAAGGCACGGGCATCGCCCGCGCGCTGGAAGCGCGCAAGGTATTCCCACCGATGACCATTCATCTCATCGCCAGCGGTGAAACCTCGGGGCAGCTCGAACAGATGCTGGAGCGCGCCGCCGACGCGCAGGAGCGCGAGATGGAAACCCTGCTGGCGACCTTCCTCGGCGTGCTCGAACCCGCGCTCATCCTCGGCATGGGCCTGATGGTGCTGATCATCGTGCTCGCGATCCTGCTGCCGATCTTCGAGCTCAATCAGCTGGTGGGATAAGGGAAGGGAAGAAGAAGGAAGAAGGAAGGAGGGAGAAGGATGACGCTCTCGGTCTTCTTCCTTCTCCCTTCTTCCGGTTCAGAACCTGATCAGCGCAGAGCCCCAGGTAAAGCCGCCGCCGAAGGCTTCCAGCAGCAGCGTCTGGCCACGCTGGACGCGGCCCTCGCGCACGGCGACGTCCAGCGCCATCGGCACGGAGGCGGCCGAGGTGTTGCCATGCTCGTGGATGGTGACGATGACGCGCTCCATCGGCATCTTCAGCTTGCGCGCCGTGCCTTCGATGATGCGGATGTTGGCCTGGTGAGGAATCAGCCAGTCGATCTCGTCCGCGGACATGTCGTTGGCTTCCAGCGTCTCCTCGACGATGCGTCCCAGCGTGGTCACGGCGACCTTGAAGACTTCGTTGCCCTTCATCTGCACGAAGTCGGTGCCGGACTTCAGATCAGCGAAACCGCGCGACACGCCAGAGGGGAAGTACAGCAGGTCCTTGTACTTGCCATCGGCGTGCAGGTGCGTGGAAATCACGCCCGGCTCTTCCGAGGCTTCGAGGATCACGGCGCCCGCGCCATCACCGAACAGCACGCAGGTGGTGCGGTCGCTCCAGTCGATGATGCGCGACAGCGTTTCCGCGCCGACGACCAGCGCGCGCTTCGCGTTGCCGGTCTTGATGAACTTGTCGGCAATCGACAGCGCGTAGATGAAACCGGTGCACGCCGCCTCGATGCCCATGGCCATGCAGCCGTGGATGCCGAGACGATCCTGCAGCAGCACGCCCATGTTCGGGAAGACGAGATCCGGCGTGGTCGTGCCGACGATGATCATGTCGATGTCGGCCGGCTCGATGCCCGCCATCTCGATGGCGTTGCGCGCGGCCTTCTCGCAGAGGTCCAGCGTGGTCTCGCCATCGGATGCGATGTGGCGTTCCTGGATACCCGTGCGCTCGCGGATCCATTCGTCGCTGGTCTCGACCATCTTTTCGAGATCCTTGTTCGTCAGCACCTTCTCGGGAAGGAACCGACCCGTGCCTGCAATTCTCGAGTACATCAGACCGCCTGCTGTTGTTGTCTGCCGCCGACGTGCGTCTCCAGCAATGCGCTGATCCGCGTCGGAACCTGTTTCTCCACCTCAAGCATCGCGATGCGAATGGCATTGGCAAATGCGACGGAATCGGCGCTGCCGTGCGACTTGATGAGGATGCCCTTGAGCCCCACGAGGCTCGCGCCATTGTAGCTGCGCGGGTCGAGACGGCGCTTGAGCGCGCGCAATACCGGCATGGAGATGGCGCCCTGCACCTTGGTCAGCGCATTGCGGCTGAATTCCTCGCGAATGCGCAGGTTGATCATCCTTGAGAGGCCTTCCATCGCCTTCAGCGTGACGTTGCCGACGAAGCCGTCCGTGACGACCACGTCGACGCGGCCGTTGAAGATGTCCGTGCCTTCGACGAAGCCGATGTAGTTCAGCGAGCTCTGGTTGAGCAGCTTGGCCGCCTGCTTGACGGTCTCGTTGCCCTTGATCTCTTCCTCGCCGATGTTGAGCAGGCCGACCGTCGGGCGCGGGATGTTGTAGATCGCCTGCGCGACCACCGAACCCATGATCGCGAACTGGTACAGATGCTCGGGCGAGCAATCCGAGTTCGCGCCAAGGTCGAGCATGTGGGTATGCCCGGCCTGCGAGGGAATCGCGGAGATGATCGCCGGCCGGTCGATGCCCGGCAGCGTCTTCAGCACGAAGCGGCCCGTGGCCATCAACGCGCCCGTATTGCCCGCGCTGACGCAGGCCTCGGCGGCGCCATCCTTCACCAGGTTGATGGCGACGCGCATCGAGGAATCCTTCTTGCCGCGCAGCGCCTGCGACGGCGGCTCATGCATTTCCACCACTTCGGAAGCGTGATGGATGCGCAGCCGGTCGCGCAGCCGCGCGGGAAGTCCGCGCAGATGTTCTTCGAGCAGTTCCTGGCGGCCGACGAGAATCAGCGTCAGATGCTCATACTTTTTCGTCATCTCAATGGCAGCGGGGACCACGGAAGTCGGTCCGTGGTCCCCGCCCATTGCGTCCAGAGAGATGGTGATGGGTTTCGCCATGCGGCAACTCACCCCCAGTCTGTTGCGGGAGTTTTCACTCCCATCCGGTCAGTTCTTATTCGTCTTCGAAGACCTTGGTGGCGATGACCTTGCGGCCGCGATAGTAGCCATCCGGACCGACGTGATGACGCAGGTGCGCCTCGCCGGTCACCGGGTCACGCGAAACGGTCGGAGCCTTGAGCGCATCGTGCGCACGACGCATGCCGCGACGGGAAGGGCTCTTGCGACTTTTCTGAACAGCCATGGTGTTACCTCAATCAGGTTTGTCTTGTTTCAGTTTCTTCAACACGGCAAAGGGATTTTCCCGTTCCGCGATGTCGAATTCCTCCAACGCCCCGGTACTCATCTTCGAGGCGCGTTCGCCGCAATCGGCGACGTTCTCATGCATCGGCACCGCCGGCATGGCGAGCAGCAGCTCGTCCTCGAGCAGGATGGCGAGATCGATCTCGCCGTTTTCATCCATGAAGACGGGATCCAGCGACGCCGGCAGCCTGCTCGCGCCTTCGTCATCGCTGACCACTGCGAGCATGATGTCGCTTTGCAACGGCAGCTCGACGGGCTCCATGCAACGCTGGCAGATGGCGCTGACGCGGGCTGCCACCTCCCCGTGCAGGACGAGGCGTTTCGCCTCGTCGCGCCCGGCCCGCAATGTCCAGCGCGCCGTCGCCGGCGCCGCCAGCACGTCCGCGAGCCGCGGCATGCGGGTGGTATCCAGTTCACCGGAAAGTTCCGTCGCCTGGGATGCAAGCCGGAGCGGATCGAAACGCGTGAGCGGACCGGTCAACATAAGCGCGGAATTCTACTTGCCGTCCCATTTGGGTGTCAAAGCGTTTGTTGACAAAGACGCTGTCCAAATCCTTGTTTTTGCTTGATTCTGTGCGGCCGATTAGGATTGCCGCCCCGCTTCCAGGAGACGCCCATGACGCTCGTGCTCGCCTCGACCTCCCCTTACCGCCGCGAACTGCTGACCCGGCTCGGCATTCCCTTCGATGTCGCCGCACCCCGCGTCGATGAGGGCCGTCTTGCCGGCGAGACCGCGGAAGCCATGGTTTCCCGCCTGGCGCAGGCCAAGGCCGAGGCAGTGGCAAGGGGACTGGGCAAGGGCCTCGTGATCGGCTCCGACCAGGCCGCCGTGCTGGGCGGCGTGGTCCTCGGCAAGCCGGGAAATTACGACACGGCGGTATCGCAACTGGAAGCCGCCGCGGGGCGCACGGTTCGCTTCCTCACCGCGGTCTGCGTGGTGGATGCCGCCACCGGCCGCCAGGAGCAGGCGCTGGACGAGACCGTGGTGCGCTTCCGCGACCTTGATCGCGCCGAGATCGAGCGCTACGTGGAGCGCGAGCAGCCCTTCGACTGCGCCGGCAGCTTCAAGGTGGAGGGACTGGGCATCAGCCTGTTCGAAAGCGTGCAGAACAATGACCCGACCGGCCTGCAGGGGCTGCCGCTGATCGCCACCGCCCGCCTGCTGCGGAGCTTCGGCCTGCAGCTGCCCTGATCAGCCGGTGCGCTGCACGGCGCCGGAGAGATACGCCGGCAGCGCGCGGATGTCGTCCAGCAGGCCCAGCGGGCGGTGCGGCTCGAGGTGCTCGCGAGCGTGGGCGCCATAGGTGACGCCGATGCTCGGCATGCCGATGCGCGCCGCCATCTCGAGGTCATAGCTGGTATCGCCGATCATCAACCCCTCGCCGGGTTCCAGCCCGAGATCATCGAGAATCTCCCGCAGCATCTGCGGATCCGGCTTGGAGGCCGTGTCCTCGGCACAACGGGTGACATCGAAGAAGCGTTTCAGCCCGGTTTCCTCCAGCCCGCGGCGCAGCCCGTTCCGGCCCTTGCCGGTCGCCACCGCCAGGAACAGCCCCTGGTCACGCAGCTCCGCCAGCACATCCGCGACCCCCGGAAACAACGGCTGCACCTCGCCGGTCGCGCGAAAGAAATGTTCCCGGTAGGCGGCCACGAAACTGCCGAAGGCATCCTGGCCGGCGGCCGGGACGATGCTCATGAAGGCGCGTTCCAGGCTGAGGCCGATGACATGGCGGACCTTGTCCGCGGCGGGCACGTCCAGCCCCGCGTCGGCGGCCGCGGCCTGCACGCAGCGGATGATGTGGGCGGCCGAATCCACCAGCGTGCCGTCCCAGTCGAAGATGACGACGCGACAGGGATTCATCGTTCCAGCCTCTCCAGCACCGCCCGCAGGTCGTGGTCCAGCGGTGCGTTGACGTCGACGCGGTTGTGATTGTCCTGCCACTCGAAGCCGATCGAGGCGGCGTGCAGGAACAGCCGCTTCAGCCCCAGCTTGCGGAAGGCGCGGTTGGCGTCGCGGTCGCCGTACTTGTCGTCTCCCAGCAAGGGGTGACCGAGGTGCGCCGCCTGCACGCGAATCTGGTGGGTGCGGCCGGTCTTGATGTCGACCTCCATCAGCGTGGCGCCGCGGAAATACTGGATGGGCCGGAACAGGCTGACCGCCTCCTTGCCCTGCTCGCTCACGTCCACCATGCGCTCGCCGCCATGCAGCTGCTGCTTGCGCAGGGTGAGCCGGATTTCCTCGCGGCGCTCGCTCCAGCTGCCGGCCACCAGGGCGAGATAACGCTTCTCGACCTGCCCTTCCCTCAACAGCTCGTGCAGCCGCCGCAGGGCGCTGCGCTTCTTGCACAGGACGAGCACCCCGCTGGTCTCGCGGTCGAGGCGATGCGCCAGCTCCAGGAACGGCGCATCTGGCCGCGCCGAGCGCATCGCCTCGATCACCCCGAAACTGAGGCCGCTGCCGCCATGCACCGCCATCCCGGCCGGCTTGTTGAGCACCACCACGCGGTCATCCTCGAACAGGATGCGGCCCTCCAGCTCCCGGCGGGCGCGCTGCGGCGGCGGGGCCGGAGCGCTTTCCGCCGGTTCCGCCTGGCGCACCGGCGGGATGCGCACCTTGTCGCCGGCGCGCACCCGGTACTGGGCCTTGATGCGCCCGCCGTTGACCCGCACCTGGCCGGTGCGCAGCAGCCGGTAGATGTGGGTGCGGGGCACGCCCTTGAGGTGCCGCACCAGGAAATTGTCGATGCGCTGATCGTCATCTTCCTCGCCGGCCTCGACGATTCGGGCGCGCCCTTCATAACCTGTGGATGGCTGGTTCATTTAATAATTGATTCAGTAACTTATCGTTTGCTAAGATGCCGCGGCACCGGGTGACCGTGTGGCCAGGCGTCAAGGGACGCCGCCAACCGTGCCCGAGGCCGGCGAGAGAGCCGGTATTGGAACAGATCGTTGGGTGGGCCCGTCAAGCAAACCGGGCCCTTTTTATGAACCGCCGCGCGCCGCCCTGAAAGATCGGGCTGGCCACCGCGGCACACGATGCGCTCCCATGCTTCGCATGGTCACGTAGCGCCGAAGTAAGACAGGCAGGATTCCCCGCAGCCGCCGCCGGATGCGAAGTACAAGCAACAACCGCGGCAGCGCGACCACAGGCGGAAACCTTGTCCCCTGGCCGAAAAGCGGCACGCGTGATCCTGTGCAGACAGTAATGGGGCGTCTGCAGGATCAACAACATGAAGAGAATGCTCATCAATGCAACTCAACCGGAAGAGTTGCGTGTGGCCATGGTGGACGGCCAGAAACTTTACGACCTCGATATCGAAGTCCCCTCCCGCGAACAGAAAAAGGCCAACATATACAAGGGCCGCATCACCCGCATCGAACCTTCCCTGGAAGCCGCCTTCGTCGACTACGGCTCCGAGCGCCACGGCTTTCTGCCCCTCAAGGAAATCTCCCGCAGCTACTTCCGTGACGGTGCGCCCGAAACCGGCCGCATCAACATCAAGGACGTGCTGCGCGAGGGCCAGGAAGTCCTGGTGCAGGTCGAGAAGGAAGAGCGCGGCAACAAGGGCGCGGCGCTGACCACGTTCATCAGCCTGGCAGGCCGCTTCCTGGTGCTGATGCCCAACAACCCGCGCGCCGGCGGCGTCTCCCGCCGCATCGAGGGCGATGATCGCGAGGAAATTCGCGAGGCGCTCGCGCAGCTGAACATTCCGAACGGCATGGGCGTGATCGTGCGCACCGCCGGCGTGGGCCGCAGCATCGAAGAACTGCAGTGGGATCTCGACTACCTGATCACCATCTGGGAAGCGATCCGGAAGGCCGAGTCCGAGAAGAGCGCACCCGTGCTCATCTACCAGGAATCCAACGTCATCATCCGCGCGCTGCGTGACTACCTGCGCTCGGACGTGGGCGAGATCCTGGTCGACGACCCGAAGATCTTCGAGCAGGCCAGGGCGTTCATGGAATCCGTGATGCCGCACAACCTGTCGCGGCTGAAGATGTACCAGGACCGCGTGCCGCTGTTCACACGCTTCCAGATCGAATCGCAGATCGAATCCGCCTTCCGCCGCGAAGTGCGCCTGCCCTCAGGCGGCGCGCTGGTGATCGACCACACGGAAGCGCTGGTCGCCATCGACATCAACTCCTCGCGCTCCACCAAGGGCGGTGACATCGAGGAAACCGCGCTGTCCACCAACCTGGAAGCCGCCGACGAGATCGCCCGCCAGCTGCGCCTGCGCGACATGGGCGGCCTCATCGTCATCGACTTCATCGACATGATGAGCAACCGCAACCAGCGCGCCGTCGAGGAGCGCCTGCGCGAGGCCCTGAAGATGGACCGCGCCCGCGTGCAGCTGGGCCGCATTTCCCGCTTCGGTCTGCTGGAAATGTCCCGCCAGCGCCTGCGTCCTTCGCTGGGCGAATCCAGCCAGCAGGTCTGCCCGCGCTGCCACGGCGAGGGCCGCATCCGTGGCGTCGAGTCGATGTCACTGTCCGTGCTGCGCCTGATCCAGGAAGAGGCCATGAAGGAGCGCACCGCCCGCGTCGTGGCGCAGCTGCCGGTCGAGGCCGCCACCTTCCTGCTGAATGAGAAGCGGGACGTGATCGTCGGCATCGAGGAGCGCTGCAAGGTCGAGATCGTGCTCGTCCCCAATCCCAACCTGGAAACGCCGGACTACGAGATCCTGCGCCAGCGTGCCGACGAGGTCGCCGGCGAGATCCGCCGCCCCAGCTACGAGCTCGCCGAATCGGAAGACAAGGCGGTGCTGCCGAGCTACCTCTCCAACGAAGGCCAGAAGACGGTCGAGGAGCCGGTGGTCAAGTCGCTGGCGCCCACGACCCCCGCCCCCGCTCCGGTGGTTCGCGCCGAACCGCGTCCAGCGGCACCCGGCCTGCTGACCCGCCTGTGGCGCTTCCTGTTCGGCGACGGCGAGACGGTGGAGGAAGCCAAACCCAGGACCCGCAAGCCCGCGCAGCGCAGCGGCCGCGGCCGTGATACGCGGCGCGACGACAAGGCGCGTTCCAGCCGCCGTCGTGGCGGCGGCCGCCGCGACGAGTCGCGCGACGAGGCCCAGGAGCCGCGTGCCGCCAAGCCGCAGCAGCAGAAGCCCGCGCGTGAAGCGCGCGAGGAGAAGGCGCCCGCAGAAGCGCAGGCGCAGCCGTCCGCTCCCGCCGCCGCGCAGGAAGAGGCCAACGCCGAAGCTCGCCGCAGCACCCGCCGTGGCCGCCGTGGCGGCCGCCGTCGCCGTCGTGGCGGTGGTGAACAGGCCGCAGCAGGCGCCGAGCAGCAGCAGGCGCAGACTGCGGAGCGCCCCGCAGCCCCGGCCGCGGAGCGTCCGGCGCCGCAGCCGCAGGCCGGGAAGCCCGCCCAGGAGACGGCTTCCGCCGCCAACGGCGATGCCGCAGCCATGGAAACCCCGCGCCCGGTGGCCACGCCTCGCGCCGAGCCGCCGCGCCCCGTCTCGAACGGCGCCATCCGCCCGGTCGAAATCCCGCGCGGTCCGCGCCCGGAGGCCGTACAGCCGCCGGCCGACGACGTGCCGGCAGTGAAGGACGCAGCGGAAGCGGCGGTCGAACCTGCCGCGCAGCCGGTTGAAGCCGCCACGGAAGCCGCCCCTGCCGAAGCCGTGAGCGAAACGCCTCCGGCCATCGAGGAAACCGTACCGGTGGGTGCCGAAGACGCGGCGGAAGCCGTCAGCAGCGAACCCGCGGAACCGGCAGCGACCGAGCCTGTCGCCGAAGCCGCAGCGCAGGAGCCGGCCGTGCCCGCCACTGAAACCGTGGAGCAGGAAACGACCGAAACCGTGGCTGCAAGCGAGGAGCCGGCGGAAGCCGAAAGCGCCGACAGCCACAACGGCGCGGCCAAGCCCGCGCCTGCGGCCAGCCCGGCAGTGCGCTCCGCCGAGGAAGTGCTGCGTCGCCTGCAGGCGCTGCGCGAAGCCAACGAAGGACTCGTGAAGGTGGAAACGCGCCGCGACGACAACACGCCGACCGGCTCGGACAACTGACCGATCCCGCCACCCAAAAAAGGAAACCCGCCATGATGGCGGGTTTCTTTTTGCCTGCGGTTCCCTCAGCGCCCCAATTGCAGCCGCCGGAGTTCGCGCAAAAGGCCGCGCGAGGCGTCCTCGATCAGGTCGAGCACATGCTCGAAGCCGTTGTCGCCGCCGTAGTACGGGTCCGGCACGTTGCG
>JAJUFS010000020.1 GCA_029263725.1 Gammaproteobacteria bacterium
AGGCACGCCGTTCTTCTTCCTTCTCCCTTCTGACGCGACAAGTCCTCCGCCGTTTCGCGGCGACTTTCTTTGAAAAAGGGAATGGGTACGCCGACGAAGGAAAGCTCCCCTCTCCCTGACGGGAGAGGCGGCTCACGTCTTCTCCCTTCTCTCCCACTCAGTACGCCAGCTCCTCGCCCATGCCATGCATGCCGATGACATTGCGGCACATCTGGCCGTATTCGCGGATGACTTCGCCCGCACGCTCCCAGCCGCTGTTGCGCAGGCCCATGGTGAGGCCGAGGTACTGCGCGGGCAGCCGTGCCTGCTCGACTTCCTTCAGCAGCGCCTCGCGCTCGGCGGAGCATTCCAGCACGCGCTGCCTGAACCCGGCGACATAGGCATTGGCATCGGCGTGATAGCGCTTCAGCGCGGCGGCGTGTTCCTGCTTCGCGCGCTCGATGATGGGCGCGATGCATTCCTGTTCGGGAAGCGCGCCGACGTCCGGGCAGTTCGCGTCGATGTCGTCATGCATCTTCATCTGGATTTCGTTGACGATCTCGTAGTACTCGCGCGGCGGCGTGCGTGGCTCGCGGTACTCGCACATCTGCAGGTTGGGATCGAGCAGGCGTTCGATGAGCTTCGCCTGGTCGTCGCTGATGCTGTCGCTGCCGGGATTCATCATCTGCTGCATGTACATGGCCTGCGCGCGTTGCGCGTCCTGCATGGCAACCCGTTCCGCTTCCTGTATCAGCGCCTGGTTGCCTTCACATTGCGCCTCGGTCGGGTGCAGGGGAATCGCCGGCACGCTCCGGACGAGTTCCACCGGCGTGATGTCGGCGCGCACGGAAAAACAGCTGGCGGCAAGCGCCAGGGCAAGGACAAGACGTTTCATGCTGGATATCTCCGGAAAGGTGATGCGGAATCCATCCGCCGCGGGCCCCCCGCCCGCGACGGCATCTTAGCGCATCATTTCCGGAGCCGGGAGACGCTGCGCCTCCCGTGGGGATGGAAGCGTCCCGGGTTACTCGACGCGCTCGACACGGGTGTGACGGTTGCCGGCGCCGTGCAGGCGGTAGGAGCCGAATGCGCCCTGCCTGATGGATATCTCGTCGCCCTCGCGCACCTGCAGTCCGCGTTCAAGGATCTTTTCCTGCCAGACCTGGCCGTTGTCGAGCACGAAGGTGCGTGCGCCGCGGCGCCCGGTCCTGATTTCGTCGATGGTCGCCCATATCTCGCTGGGTCCTTCCGGGCGCAGCCCGAAGGATTGCTCCGGCGAAGGCGGTGCGGCCTTCGGCGCGGTCCTGGCGGGCTGTTCCGGTGCCGCGGCCAGGCGGTCGGCGAGGCGGTCATAACAGGCAAGCCGCTGGATGTCGTTCTTCACGCTCCGGCATTCAAGCAGGGCCTGGTCGCCGGCGATGGCAGATGATGCAAGGAAAAAGGCGGCAACGAAGAAAAAACGCACGACGGTCATGGAGCCTCCCATGCAGCAAGATCGCTGCATGTTAATCGAGGCCGGCCTTCATGCCCAACTCAGTGACGGCGATTCTCGCCGGGCAGCGAACTGTCGCGGTCGCCGAGCCCGAGGCGGCGCTTCTGCCCGGAGAGCGCGCTTCGCGACACGTCGTGGCGGCGGCGCGAGTCGTCCTCGCCACGCGAATCCAGGCCGGAGGCGTCCGCATCGCCTTCGGCGTCCTGCAGGCCCGATTGCGGCAGGTCTTCCGATTCCGTGAAACCCGTGGCGGGTTCGCTGTACTGCGCCTCGCGTTCGTCGCGGTCGCCGAGCGCCGCGGGCATGGCGCCGGGCAGGTCCTCGGGACGGGTGCTCGCCTCGCGGTCATCGTGGGCACTGCCGCGCGGCGTGTTCACCACCCCGCGCGCGCCCGTGCCGCCGTGTCCGCTTTCCTCCTCCGGCCTGCGCGCATGCTCGAAGGCGCCCGCCAGTTTCGAAGGAATGTCTTCGCTCTTCTGTGTCGGATGCTTCCCGCCCTCGGTGCCGCG
Organism: Gammaproteobacteria bacterium; assembly: GCA_029263725.1. Lineage (GTDB taxonomy): Bacteria > Pseudomonadota > Gammaproteobacteria > Natronospirales > JAJUFS01 > JAJUFS01. The sequence goes on from JAJUFS010000020.1 coordinate 1,981, forward strand.
CTTGCCGTTGCCTTGATGGTTCATGGCCGTTCTCCTGCAAAGCGACCTGCAAGGCTAGCAACAACGGCGTGCACGACGGCATCGACGCGTGCGCCTGCAGTGCTTCCCTCCACTGGAGGGGGATGTTCCGCAGCCGCATGGCTGAAACGCCGCGCTGGCGGAGCAGATTGCAGGATTTCTCGGACAACAGACGCGGCGCAGCGCGCGGCATGCTCCGGGTTCCCCCACACCCGCAGTACTCCCGGAGGGATCATGACCGTCAACCTATTCGACACCAGGGGAACGCCGCTGGAGCGGCAGCGTTTCACATGGAAGGAAATCTCGCAGCAGCCGATCAGCAAGCTGGATGACGACGCCTTCACGCGCGTGCGCATCATTCTCATGAACGGCATCGAGCAGCAGGCCAACCGCTTCCAGCACCTCGCCTCGCAGATGAGCGCGGAGCTGCGCAAGCCGCTGGCGCTGGTCCGGCGTACCGAGCACCACCAGCAGACCACGATAAACTGGCTGCTGTCAGGCGACCATTCGCCCATCGAGACCACCATCGCCTACGAGCAGGTGGCCATCGAAGTGACCGCCGCGGTCGCGCAGAACGAGCCGGATCCCTATCTCGCGCAGGTGTATCGCTTCGGCCTGCTCGAGGACTTCGATCACATGTATCGCTATTCGGCGCTGCTGGATCGCGTGGAGGGCAAGGACGCGAACAACATCCTGCAGTCCTACACGGACGTGATCCCGGGACGGCCGACCATCGACGAGCACCGTCATCCGCATGACGACCTGCGCAATCACTACGATCGCGCCAGTGCCGATCCGCTCACCAAGATGCACGCCTACACCATCATGTCGGCGGAATACCAGACGCGCGACTACTACATGAACATTGGCCCGACCTTCGCCGATCCGGTGGCGCGCGCGCTGTATGCCGAGATCGCCTCCATCGAGGAGCAGCATGTCACGCAGTACGGCTCGATCATCGATCCGCACGAGACCCTGCTGGAGAAGTGGCTGCTGATGGAAGCCAACGAGGTCTATAACTACTACAGCTGCATGGAGTCGGAGACCAATCCGCGCATCAAGGCCATCTGGGAGCGTTTCCTGGACTACGAGCTCGGCCATCTTCAGCTGGTCACGGAACTGTTCAAGCAATACGAGCGCCGTGATCCCGCGGAGATCCTGCCGCAGACGCTGCCCGATCCGATTCCCTTCGAGAGCCAGCGCGAGTTCGTGCGCGAGACGCTGACCCGTGAGGTCAACCTGCGCGCCAGCGGCGCCGACTTCGTGGACATCGAGGAGGAACCGGAAGCCTCGCTGGAATACCGGCGCCACCTGCATTCCGAGGGCGCGCCCAGCGAGGCCATCGCCGCAGGCTACCTGTGGCAGCCGGGCACCGAACTGAACCGCGACGCCATTCGCGCCGCGTGAAGACTGCCGGAGGAGACCAGCAATGGAAAAGAACACCCGCATGGGAACCAATCGTACGGGCGTCGACATGGCGCCCATGCTCAGCAAGGAAATGGCGCGCGGCGCGCGCGAGCTGACGCCGGCGCAACAGGCCGACCCCACCGCCTACGACAGCATGGTGCAGGAACACGTGCGCGAAGCGGGGCCGCTAGGCACCGTGCCCGTGCCAGGCACGGTGCGCGGCGCGCTGAAGTCGCTGCTGGACAAGGCCACCGGCCACAACCCGGAAGTCTTCATCAACAAGCTCGGCGAGCGGCTCGCCTACGAGCGCAGCGGCGTGCGTTTCTATGAAGCTGCCATCCGCAAGTTCGAAGCGCTTCGCGACACCGAGGCCGCCGGCTTTCCCATCGATGAGCTGCGTCACATTCGCAACGACGAGGAAGCGCATTTCATGATGCTCAAGGAAGTCATTGCGGGAATGGGCGCGGATCCGACCGCGCAGACGCCGGATGCGGACGTCGCGGGCGTGGCCGGCATGGGAATCGGCAAGGTGCTGCACGATCCGCGCACCTCGATGGCGCAATGCCTGGAGATGCTGCTGATGCTGGAACTTGCCGACAACGACGAATGGCAGATGCTGATCACGCTGGCGGAAGACATGGGCATGGATGAGGCGGCGCGCTTTGGGGATGCGCTCCAGGAGGAGGAAGAGCATCTCGCGACCGTTCGTCGTCTTTACAAGGATTCCCTTATTGCACAGGCCAGCAAGGGCGCCGTTCGGCACTGAATGGCAACGGCGGCGGATGATCGCATCCGCCGCCGCGCTCGAAATATTTCAATATCCCGCCCAAAGCCGGTTAGACTCCCGCCCTTTCATCGGGGTCATCCTCATGGTCCGAGAGGAGCAGTAATGTTCGTAGTCGACCTGATCCAGCGCGCTGTGGACAGGGATTGCCGCTTCGAATTCATTGATGCGACCGTGACCGCCATGCGCCAGGGAACCATGTCGTCGCACAAGGGAGCGGCCACATCCCACTCCGCCGACGACGGCTTCGAGTTCCATTTCGTGCCGCGCACCCAGCTGCCGCAGTCCTGGCTGGAACCGGATGGGCATCTGTTCAGCGAGGAAGCGATGTTCTCGGTCACGGGCACCGAGCGCGGCAGCGCCACCTGGTTCGGCCAGGCGGAATTCATGCGGCTGGTGCCGACCAGCATGGGCCCGCAGGTGCATGGCAAGGTGCGCGAATGGGCGCGGGTGGATCAGAAGGCGGTGCATTCGGCCTTCATGCGTCTCATCGTGCCGGGGCGCAATCTCTATCCGACCAAGGTGCGCCATGTGCCAGGCAAGGACGATCGCACCGCGACCGTGAAGGTGAACGGCTGGCACATCGAGTTCCATGATCACGGCGAGTACTCGGAAATCCTGCTGCCGAGGAGTGCGCAGCTGCCGGTGGGGCTGTGCGGCGCGCTCGTTTCCGCGCTCGGCCGCGTCGGCGGCCACGAGCTGAACTGGGTGTATCGCGAAATTCACGAGAACCGCCAGCGTTGCATCACCGTGCGCGCCTTGCCGAAACCGGCGGAATTGCGTCCAGGCCACGACGGCAATTTCGATGCCTTCTGGCGTGACTACGCCGGCGAACTGCAAGCCCTGGTCGCATGACGAAGAAATCCATGGCGCCCTGGCTGATCCCCGCATTGAAGACCGTCCTGCCGCATCTCGGCAGCATCGTCGCTGCCGCCGCGCCCGTGTTCACGCGCAAGAGTTCCCCGGACGCGGGCGAAGAGCTGCGCCTGCTGCAGCAGCAGGTTGGCGAGCTGCAGGCTGCCGCCTCGCAGAATGACCGTCACGTGCGCGAACTCGCCGGGCAATTGCAGCGTACCGTCACTGCACTGGAAGACGCGGCCAGGCTGGCCGAACGGCGCGCGCGCCGCGTCGAGCTGATTGCAGTCACCGCCGCCGTGCTGGCGGCAGCGGCGCTGCTCGTGGCTGTCGCCGCGCTGCTTGGCGGCTGATCACATTCCAGGAATCGTTCGCCGCGCCGCCTTCTGCAGCTTGCTCGCGACCCTCGGCATCTCCTGCGCGACTTCGCTGAGGCGTTCCCGGCCGCGATCCAGCATCTTTCCCGCCTTGTGAGTGGCGCTCGCGCCCATGGCACGGCGGGCGAGATGCCTTCCCGTGCCGCGCTTGCGTGAACGCAGCAGCGTGCGTGCCGCAAGCCCTGCCGCCAGCAACGCGCCCATGGTCATCAGCGGATGCAGTGAGGCACGCGTGTAGGCACTGGAGCGCATGGTGTGGCCTTCATAATCGCCGCGCTCCTGCATGTCTTCCCCTGCGTTGTAAAGGCTGTCGGAATGATCCGAGCGCGGCGGGCGGCCGGAACGCTGCATCTTCGCCGACAGTCCGCCGACCAGCAGGTCGCCGAGCACCGGTATCTGCCCGAGCGTGGCGAACAGCCTGCCGCCGCCGCCCACGTACACTTCGCGCCGCGGATGCTCCGCACAGAACAGGATGGTCTCGGCCGCCACTTCCGGTTCGTACACCGGTGGCGTGAGCTTGGGCTCGGTGTTCATGTGATTGCGCGCGTGGCGCGGGTAGGGCGTGTTGATGGGGCTGGGCTTCACCAGCGTCACGCAGATCGGCGCGCCCTGGGTGGCAAGCTCCACGCGCAGTGCATCGGTATAGCCTTTCACCGCGTGCTTCGACGCGCTGAAGCTGCCCTGGTAGGGTGCGGCGAAATCGGCATTGGCGCTGCCGACGTTGATCAGCGCGCCGCCGTGCGTGCGCAGGTGTTCCACTGCCGCGCGCGAGCCGTACACCACGCCCCAGTAATTCGTCTCGAAAAGCTGGCGTTCGTCCTCGATCGGCTCGTCCGTGAGGCTGCCGTACATCGACACCGCGGCGTTGTTGATCCAGGTATCGAAGCCGCCGAAGTGATCGACGGCGGCGGATGCCAGGCGCCGCACGTCTTCCTCGCTGGAAACATCCGTCCTGCAGGTGACCACGCTGGCACCCGTCGAGCGCAGCTCGCGTTCCAGCCTCTCCAGTGCATCCTGGTTACGCGCCGCGAGCACGAGCCGCGCGCCGCGTTCGGCGGCAAGCCGCGCGGTGGCAAGGCCGATGCCGCTGGTGGCGCCGGTGATGACGATGGTCTGCTGGGAAAGCGGTTTGAGTTTTTGCATGTGTCGCTCCTCGCGTTTGCCCCTGTCTGTTTCTGACGCGCCGACATTAACGAAAGACGCCCGGTGTCGTGGGCGCGAGGCGACATAAGCGAAGAATTTTTTCGGCGGCTACGGCGGACAATGCAACGCTTGTTTTTCCGGCCGCATCATCCATTTCAGGAACAGGCTTTCAGCGAGGCGGCGATGATGCATTCCATCCGCTGTCGCAACTGCAACGAGCAGCTGCTTGAATCGACGCGCATCCACGAAGGCGAGATGCAGGACACGCTCGCGGTGCCGCCGGGGGTGATGCTGGATGAGCGCACCGGAAGGCACTACAAGGATTGTCCGCATTGCGGCGCGCGCAACGGCTTTCACCTGGCGATGGGCTTCAATGGCGCGAAGACGCTGCGCCAGGGCGAACTGCTGCCGCGCGAGCGCGTTCAGTAGCCGAAGCCTGCGGCCTCCGACGGGGTGAGCGGGTCGGACTTGTTCGTGTCGCCGACGCGCTGGTAGACGATGTTGCCCAGCGATTCCCAGGTGATGCCGCCGTCACGCGAGACCTCGGCAACCTGCAGCAGCTGGTCGCTGCCGAGGCCGTGAATGATGTTGCGACGGATGACGTCATTGCCCGCGCGGTCCGTCGACGCTCCCCGGTATTCCAGCACGTCGCCGTTCAGCGTGCCGGTGGCCTCGATGTGCCAGCCGCTGTCATCGACGTAGACCTGGCGCAGCACCGGCGAGGCCGATTGCGCGTCCAGCCAGTGCAGGCTGGTGCCGTTCTCGCCGCCGGGCCCTTCCCAGATCTCGATGAAGGCGCAGCCGCCGGCGCTTTTCGTCATCGTCACCTTGCCGAAACCTGCGCCTTCCATGCTGAGCTGCCATTCGCCCGACATCTGCGAAAGCGCAGCGAGCCGCGGGTCGTCGCAGGCGAAGGCCACGGGTGAGGCGAATGCAAGCAGGACGATCATCACGCGCATCGGTTCGTTCCTCATCGTGATTCCAGTGTCCGAACGACTGATCCTTCATTCAATTTAAGCATGTGTACATCAGGGCTTGCACGGGCAAGGGGAAAAATACCGTTCTTCACCGAAGACAGTGCGGAAGCGATGCGTTTTCATAGCCTCGTGACACGACCCCATTGACCAGGAGCAGCACATGGCGACCAAGAGCAGTAATCCCGGTGAAAACCTCAGCAGCAACGGCCACGCCGCCGCCGAGGAAGCGCGCCGCAAGGCGCAGGCCGGGGCATCGGCGGCACATGAGACCGTGGAGCGTGTTGCCGAGCGCGCGCATGACGTGGTCGACCGCGCGCGGGATGCCGCCGCCCGCACCGCCGAGAATCTGGCCAGCCGCGGCGACCAGATGGGCGAGATGACGGAGGAGTGGGTGCAGACGGCGCGCAGCTACATGCAGCAGCATCCGGTGGCTACCATCACCATGGCGGTGGCGGCAGGCTTCCTGCTTAGCAAGATCCTCAGCTCCGATCATTGAGGAATGGCCTCGCAGCATCCCCCGACGCCTCGTCCGCCCGACGAGGATGAGCGGGTTCGTGCAGGCATGATGTCGGAAGTCAGCGCCCTGCTGCGCGACCTGCGCAGCGTGGCGGACGATTACGCCGAGCTTGCCACGCTGGAGGTGAAGCGCTCCGGCATCAGCCTGGCCATCATGGTCGGCGCGGGTGTGGGCATCGCCTTGATGCTGGTGACCGCGTGGATGGGGCTGATGGCCGCGGGCGTGCTGGGATTGGTCGCGGCGGGGCTTGCGCCCGCGTGGGCGATCCTGTGCGCGGTGCTGTTGAACCTCGTCATCGCCGCAGGGCTGTTCTTCCTCATCAGGCGCAAGCAGAAGGACCTCGGCCTGCCGGCGACGCTGCGCAGCCTGCGTGCCGCCACGTCCCGATCCGACAGCGGAGTGCACTGATGGCGAAAGACCGGAACGAAAACAGGCTTTCCCTGAAGGAACGCATCGAGGCGGTGGAAAAACGTCTCACCTTCGATACGGCGCATCTCTTCGAGGATGCGCGCGCGCTCAAGGCGCGCGCGAAACGCCGCGCAGTTTCGCCATCCGCCTTGATGGCAGCAGGCAGTGCTGGTTTCATTGCCGCGGAAATCCTGCACGCGCGCCGCCTGCGCGGCAGGGGCAGCAAGCCTGGGGGAAGGAAATCGTCTTTTTCGCTTGGCAAGGTGCTGCAACCGCTGGCCTCCATCGCCCAGGCCGCGGGCCTTGCCTTCATCAAGCGCGAGGTCGAGGGAGGGGACAGGCATGAAATCGAGGCAGAGTGGCCGGCTGGCACTGACGCAAGGGACAGACTGGTTTGAGGAACGCGCGGCGCGGCTGCTGGAGCCGGCCGACGTGCAACTCGACGGCAACCGTCCCTGGGACATCCGCATCAATCATCCGGGCTTCATCAGGCGAGTGATGCTGCAGGGAACGCTCGGCTTCGGCGAGGCCTACATGGATGGCTGGTGGGACTGCGACCAGCTCGACGAGCTGTTCTACCGGCTGGCGAAGGCCAACGTCGACCGTGCCGTGCATGACTGGCGCGCGCTGCTCCTGCAAGGCATCTCCCGCATCATCAATCTCCAGACCCGCCGCCGGGCACGACGCGTCGGCGAGCGTCACTACGATCTCGGCAATGAACTCTTCGAACGCATGCTCGATCCGCGCATGCTGTATTCCTGCGGTTACTGGCGGGAGGCGCGGACGCTGGCGGAGGCACAGGAAGCCAAGCTCGAGCTGATCGCGAAGAAGCTTCAGCTCGAACCCGGCATGAAGGTGCTGGACATCGGTTGCGGCTGGGGCGGTGCCGCGGCGTTTCTTGCCGAGCGCTACGGTGTCGAGGTGACCGGCGTCACCATCTCGCGCGAACAGTGGGAGTACGCCAAGGGGCGCTGGCTGGACCTGCCGGTGAAGTTCCTGCTGCAGGATTACCGCGATGTCACCGGCACCTTCGATCGCGCCTATTCCATCGGCATGTTCGAGCATGTCGGCGTGCGCAACTACGCGGAATACATGCGCGTGGTGCGCGGCCTGCTGAAGCCCGACGGGCTGTTCCTGCTGCATACCATCGGCCGCAACGAAAGCGCGCGGCACACCAATCCGTGGATCGCGAAGTACATCTTCCCGAACTCCATGCTGCCGTCGATAAGGCAGATCGGCGAGGCGATGGAAGGCCGCTTCGTGATGGAGGACTGGCAGAACTTCGGCGCGGACTACGACCGCACCTTGCTCGCCTGGCACGCCAACTTCGAGGCCGCGAGCGACCTTCCGCCGCAGTACGACGAACGCTTCCGGCGCATGTGGCGGCTGTATCTCATGATGAGCGCCGGCGGCTTCCGCGCGCGGCGCATGCAGCTGTGGCAGCTGGTGCTGTCGCCGGAGGGCATCGGCGGCGTCTATCATGCGCCGCGCTGAGCGGCCACGATTCGCCTTTGCGGGACGGCTTGGCTAGAGTGATCCTTTTCCGGAAGGAGAGTGATCACGATGTGGCCGATGATGCTGGCATTGCTTGCGGGCAGCGTGGACGCGCCGGGCGAGGCGTTCTGGCAGGCAATCGAACCTTATTGCGGGCAGGCCTTCGAAGGACGGATGACCCGCGGCACCGAGCCCTCCGACAAGGACTTCGCCGCGCAGCGCATGGTGGCGCACATCGCTTCCTGCAGCGAGGGTGAAATCCGCATTCCCTTTCATGTCGGCGAAGACCGCTCGCGCACCTGGGTGCTGACGCGCAGCGACGCCGGCGTGCGTCTCAAGCACGATCATCGCCACGAGGATGGCAGCGAGGATCGCATCACCCGGTACGGCGGCGACACGCAAGACGGGCACGATGGCCTGTCGCTGGATTTCCATGCCGATGCCTTCACCACCAGGCTGATTCCCTCCGCCGCGACCAACATCTGGACGCTGGCCATCGCGCCGGGCGAACACCTCGCCTACGGGCTGCGGCGCGAGCAGCAGGGGCGTCATTTCCGGGTGGAATTCGATCTTTCGAAGCCGGTCGCCACGCCGCCGCCAGCCTGGGGCAGCGAGCAGCAGTAAACAACGATCAATGCTGGTGGATGGGCGCCTCGGCGGTGCTCATCGCACCGTATTTCTGCTTCATGCGCTCATGGAACTCGATGAAGCGGGCGCGGTTGCCGCGCACGAACTCGAGGTTCTCGCGTTCCAGCGGCGACAGCCGCGAGGGATCGAAGCTGGCGTATTCCATCAGCGTCAGCCAGCTCGCGTAGGCGGCGAGCGTGCGGGAGAAGGCGTGGTATTCGGCGAGCGCGATGCCGCGCTCCTCCAGGGTTTCCAGCAGTTCAGGCGCCACTGCCGCGATCTGCGCGCGGAATTCCTCGTCGGTCATGGCGCCAAGGCGCTCGCCGTCCGCCTGCAATGACAGGTCGGGATGCATGACTGCCCAGGCGTAGAAGATCTCCGTGGCCTGCTCGTAGCGGTCCAGTCCCTCCGCGGTGAGCAGGAAGTCTTCCGCCTGCGCGGCCGGCACGGCGAGCAGCAGGGCGAGGATGGCGAGGCGGGTCAGCATGACGTGGCGCAAAAAAAACCGCCGGCATCCAGAGAGGGGGGAGGGCGATGCCGGCGGACTCTGCTTGCGTTGCTCAAGGGAGGAACCTGTCTTGTACGGTTTCAAGGTTAGGCGGCCCATGCGTAGAGAATGTGCTGTAAATGTGCAGAACCCGAGGAGTCACTCGGGGAGCTCGAAGCGGTAGCCCACGCCGTACACGGACTGGATCAGGTCCAGCTCCGGGTCCAGCGCCGCCAGCTTGCGGCGCAGGTTCTTGACGTGGCTGTCGACCGTGCGGTCGCCGACCACGCGGTGATCGGGATAGATGCGCTCCATCAGCTGGTCGCGCGAGAACACCCTTCCCGGCGCCGAGGCCAGCGTCTGCAGCAGGCGGAACTCCACCGCGGTGAGGTCGAGCCGCTCGCCGTGCAGGGTCGCCTCGAAGCGCTCCGCATCGACGCGCAGCGGGCCCTGCTCGGTAGCGGCGGCCGGTCCCGGCTGCGCGCGGCGCAGCACCGCCTTCAGGCGCGCCACCACCTCGCGCGGGCTGAACGGCTTGCAGATGTAGTCGTCGGCGCCGAGCTCCAGGCCCAGCAGCCGGTCCACTTCCTCCACGCGCGCGGTCACCATGATGATCGGCACCTGCGAGAACGTGCGGATCTCCCGGCAGATCTCGATGCCATCCTTGCCCGGCAGCATGAGGTCGAGCAGGATCGCGTCCGGCGTCTTGCGCCGCACGTCATCCACCACCTCGCGGCCGTCGCCGATCACGCGCGCGGAATGACCGGCGGCGCGCACGTAATCCGCCAGCAGGTTGGCGATCTTCGGTTCGTCCTCGACGATGAGAATGTCGGCTCCGTTGTTCATGTCTGCTGCTCCCCCGTGTCGGCCGGCAGCGTGATGCGCAGCCACAGCCCGCCCAGCGGCGAATGCCGCGCCTCCATCCCGCCGCGATGTGCGGCGACGATATTCTGGCAGATCGCGAGTCCCAGGCCATGCCCGCCGCTGGCGCGGTTGCGCGAGGCTTCGGCGCGGAACATGCGCTCGAACAGCCGCGGCAGGTCGGCGTCGGTCACGCCCGGCGCTGAATCGAGGAAATCGATGATCATGCCGTTGTCTTCGCCGCGCAGCGCAACGCGCAGCTTTCCGGGACCAGCGGTGTAACGCAGGCTGTTCTCGAACAGGTTGCCGAACAGCCTTCCCAGCTGGTCGCTGTCGCCGTTGATGATGAGGCCGTCATGCAGGTCCAGCTCGACCTCGATGCCGGCGGCATTGAGACGCTCGGCGAAGCGCGCATGGCTGTCGCGGATCAGTGCGGCAAGGTCGATGCGGTGCTTGCGGTAGGCGAGCGCGCCCTTGTCGGTGAGCTGCAGTTCATGCAGCGCATCCACCAGCTTGCCGAGCTGTTCCAGCTCGCCGCGCAGCGATTCCAGCGTCTGCTCGTTCATGGGCCGCACCCCGTCCTCGATGGCCTCGAGCTCGCCGCGCAGGATGGCGAGCGGCGTGCGCAGCTCGTGGGCGATGTCGGCGGTGAACTCGCGCCGCAGGCGCTCGTTGCGCGCCAGCGTATTGCCGAGGTGATTGATGTCGCCGTACAGGCGGCCGATGTCGTCCTGGTTGGATTCGGCAAGATGCATGTCGTAGTTGCCGTCGGCCAGCGCGCGTATCGAGCGCGTCGCCAGCCGCAGCGGCCGCACGTACAGGCGCGTGAGGATGAATGCCGCGATGGCGGCGAGCGCCGCGGTGAAGGCCGCGCTGATGATGAGGATGTCGAGCTGCTGCTGCAGGAAGGCGACTTCGGCGGCTTCGGTGAATGCCTGGATGGGCTGCACGGCGAGAAAGCCGATGACCTCGCCGCGGGATTCGAGCGGCCGCAGCCGCGCGCCCTTCTCGGGCGGACGCGGCCCGGCGACGAAGCGCTGTTGTGCGTCCAGCAGCGAGATGCGCGCCAGCAGGTTGGGCGAGGGCGGCGGCATGGCGCGCATGCCGGGCGGCGTCAGCCGGCTCTGCAGTTCCTCGGCGCGCCAGTAGCGCTGCAGGAACACCTGCCAGTTGCGCGGGTTGCCGCGCAGGAAATCCCAGCCGCCCTCGGCGACGTAGGCGCGTTCCAGCACCTGCTCCAGCGCCGCCAGGCGGCGCAGCTCGAGGTCGTTGAGGAAGTTCAGGAAGCCCTGCTGGAAACCCAGCCGCATGGCGGTGCTCATCACCACGATGGCCAGCAGGCTGGTGAGGAACACCACCAGGAACAGTTTCAGCGAGAGATTGAAGCGGGGAAATTTCATGCGCCGCGTCCGCAGGGCCAACGCGGATTCTAGCGCGTCGCGGCGGCCGCTCCTGCACCGCCGCGACGCTTTCACCAGTTCTCCGAAATCAGAGCTGCTCGGACTGCGGCGCCGGCGGCGCCTCGCCCGCGCCGCTTTCGGCGGTCTCGATGGCGATCAGCTCGATGTCGAACACCAGCGTGCCCTTCGGCGCGCCGGGGCGGGTGGAGTTGTCGTACGCCAGCCGGCCGGGGATCCAGAAGCGGAACTTGTCGCCGACCGACATCAGCGGAATCGCTTCCTGCCAGCCCTGGATGAGCTGGTTCAGCGGGAAGGTCGCCGGTTCGCCGCGCAGCACGGAGCTGTCGAACATCTGCCCGTCGGTGGTCCAGCCGGTGTAATGCACGGTGACGGTGTCCTCCACCCGCGGCCGCGTGTTGCTGCCGCCGTCCTCGAGAATGATGTAGGCGAGCCCGCTTTCGGTGACGGTCGCATCCGCCGGCGGCGAGGCGACGTCCTCCGGCGCCGGAATGGCCTCCGGGCGCGTCGGCGCGCGCTCGGCCTGTTCGGTCGCGCGCACGCGGCCACTCTGCCGTTGCTGCTCCGCGGCCTGGTCGCCGTTGCCGCAGCCGCTGAGCAGAAGGGCAGCCACGCCTGCCAGCAGGAAACTGATTCGCGCCATGATGTTCTCCTTGATCGGCCTGGTCGACCGCCGCAAGTCTACAGGCCGGAAGGCGTCAGCTGGAATCCTGCTCGCAGCCGTAGTTCTCGCGCAGCGCCGTGATCACGCTGTGCTCGGGGTCATGCGCCTCGGTGCTGCCGGCGACGATGGCGCGCGCCGCGACCCGCAGGATGCGGTTGATGCCGGTATCGCGCGGCAGGCAGACGCCGGCAAGCGTGAAGGTGTAGTCGGAGTCTTCGCCGGCGGGCTCACCGGCGGCGATCCGCTGGAAGCGATCATCCTCCGTGGACTTGAGACCGTCGAGAAAGCCCTGGATGTAGGAAATGCAGACGCGGCCCGAGGGACTGTCGGCCTTCACCAGGAAGGCCTCGCAGAAGGACTGCAGGTCGCGGGTGCGAATCCAGTCGATGGCGTGCGCGGACGGCGCGGTCAGCGCCGCGACGAGAAGGACCAGGAATGCGTGCAGGGGGGCGCGGGTTTTCATGCGGGCCTCCGGTGGTGGAGTCATGCCGCATTCTCGGCCCCGCGCTCGGGGCGCAACAAGATCGGAAATGCCGCAGGTGGATGCCCGTAGATCAGCGGGCGCCGTTTTCCGCGGCCTCGCGCATTTCCTCGAGTTCCGCCCAGCGTTCGATGGCCGCATCCAGCTCGGCCTGCTTCGCGGCCAGCGCGTCGAGCACCGGTTGCACTTCCTCGAAGGGCCGCGTGTAGAAATCCGGGTCGTTGGCGGTCTCGCGCAAGCGCGCAAGTTCCTTCTCCAGCGCGTCGATGCGATCCGGCAGCTGCTCGAGTTCCAGCTTGTACTTGTAACTCAGCTTGCCGCCGCTGCCGCCGCGCGGTTTTTCCTTCGGCGTCTCATCGGGCTCGCGGGTGCCGGCGGGTGCATCCTTCTCGGCCAGACGCCGGCCGTGCTTCAGCCAGTCGGAATAGCCGCCGGCGTAGCGCACTACCTTGCCGCCGGGCTCGAACACCAGCACCTGCGTCACCACGTTGTCGAGGAAGGCGCGGTCGTGCGAGACCACGATCAGCGTGCCCTGGTAGTCCACCAGCTGCGCTTCCAGCACTTCCAGCGTCTCGACATCGAGATCATTGGTGGGTTCGTCGAGAATCAGCAGGTTGCTCGGGCGCGTGAAGATGTGCGCGAGGATCACGCGGTTGCGTTCGCCGCCGGAAAGCACGCCGATCTTCGTCCTGGCGCGCTTCGCGGAGAACAGGAAGCCGCGCAGATAACCGATGACGTGACGCTCCTTGCCGTTGATGCGCACGTAATCGCGGCCGTCGCCGACGAACTCCGCCACGGTGCGCTCGGGATCGAGGTCGCGGCGCATCTGGTCGAAGTAGCCGATCTCGAGATTGGTGCCGATCTTCACCGTGCCCGCGTCCGGCGTGATCTCGCCGAGCATGATCTTCAGCAGCGTGCTCTTGCCGACGCCGTTGTTGCCGACGAGGCCGATGCGATCGCCGCGCATGATCTTCAGCGACAGGCCGTCGATCAGCGTCTCGTCGCCGAAGCCGTGCCGTACGTTGTGCAGCTCGATCACCTTGCGGCCGGAAGCCTCCGCTTCCTCGATGCTGATGCGCGCCTGCTGCTGCGGCTTGAAGCGGTCGCGCTCGGCAGCCTCCTGGCGCAGCGCCTGGAGCGCGCGCACGCGGCCTTCGTTGCGGGTGCGGCGCGCCTTGATGCCCTGGCGTATCCAGGCTTCCTCTTCTTCCAGTTTCTTCTCGAACAGTTCGCGATCGCGCGCCTCGGCGGCGAGCGCTTCCTCCTTGCGGCGCAGGAAGTTGTCGTAGTTGCCCGGCCAGCTGGTGAGTTTCGCGCGATCCAGCTCGACGATGCGCGTGGCGAGCTTCTGCAGGAAGGCGCGGTCATGGGTGATGAACAGTACGCTGCCCGGCCAGTTGCGGACGCGTTCCTCCAGCCATTCGATGCTGGCGAGGTCGAGATGATTGGTGGGCTCGTCGAGCAGCAACAGTTCGGGGTTCGACACCAATGCCTGGGCGAGCCCCACGCGGCGGCGCCAGCCGCCGGAAAGTTCGCTCAGGCGGCTTTCCGCCGGCAGGCTGAGCTCGGTGAGCACGCGTTCGACCTGCCGGTCCAGGTCCCAGCCGCCTTCCGCCTCGATGCGCCGCTGCAGTTCCTCGAGCTCGTGCAGGCCGGCGCGATCCAGCGTCGCCGCCGAGCGCGCGCGGTACTCGTCGATCTGCACCTGCAGATGCGCAAGACCCTGCGCAACGTATTCATGCACGCGAAGATCGAGCGCATCCGGCAACGCCTGGTCCAGCTGCGTGACGCGCAGGTCCTGCTTGCGGCGGATTTCGCCGCCGTCGATGGCCTGTTCGCCCATGATGATGCGCAGCAGGGTGGACTTGCCGGCGCCGTTGCGGCCGATCAGGCAGACGCGTTCGTTCGGCTCGATGTGCAGGGAAGCGTTGCGCAGGATCGGCTGGTCGCCGATGTCCAGGGAAATGTCGTCCAGGTAGATGAGATTCATGAACGAATTATACGGACAACGCGAAGACGAACGGATGAAAGGCCGCGCATCACCCAGCGGCGACGGCAGCCGCCTTCCTGCGAAATCATCACGGCGAGCGGTGGAGCAGTTGCTCTGACAGGTCGTCAGTCGGAGGTGTGTACAGGTTCGGGCCGTCGTTCCAGTCTTGCGCCGGCCTGCCGCATCGCATCGCGTGCGTCCGCTTCGGCTCGCGGATCCAGCGGGCGGACGCCGTCTTCGATGACGCAGACCTCGAAGCCTGCCTCGCGCGCTTCCTCCACCGTCTGGCGCACGCCGATCTCCTCGATCACGCCGCCAATCCATAGCCGCCGGATGCCGCGCTCGCGCAGGAAGTTCGCGAGGCCGGTATGCCGGAAGGCGGAATGACAGGTGTCGTCGAAGGCCGTGCCCTTGCTGACGATGATCGCGTCATGCGGCAGGCGCAGCGCGGGATGGAAGAAGGAGCCCGGCGTGTCCTGGACGCAGTGCACCGGCCATTCCCCGCCCACATCGCGGAACGAGGAATGATAGGCGGAATGCCAGTCGCGCACGGCGATGATGGGTATGCGCCGCTCGCGCGCGTCGGAGATCCAGTCGTTCAGGACCGGGATGATTTCCTCGCCGTCCGGCACCGGCGTGGTGCCGCCCTCGAAGAAATCCCGCTGCACGTCGAGCAACAGCAACGCATCGCCCTGCTGGAACTGTCTGCCTGCCACTGGTGCTGCTCCTTTGCGGTCGCTTTACGGCAAGCAATTGGTGCGGGGGCGGGAATTTCAAGAAGGGGAGAAGGTTAGAAGGCCGAGAGCCGCGAGTCT
This sequence comes from Gammaproteobacteria bacterium, assembly GCA_029263725.1. GTDB lineage: Bacteria > Pseudomonadota > Gammaproteobacteria > Natronospirales > JAJUFS01 > JAJUFS01. Next base: position 17,304 of record JAJUFS010000020.1, read on the forward strand.
TATCCCTTCTCCTTCTTCCGGCTTGGCGAAGCGAAAGCCGGGAGCTTTCGTGAGAGGTGAGACGACGGGGTGCGGAAGCTCAGGGCTTTCCGCGCATCCGAATCCTTGCCAACGAAAAAGCGGCCTGATGGCCGCTTTTTTTGTTTTAGGGTGACTGACGTTGGGGAGGATGATCGGCAGCGTGCGCGGTCGTCTCACCTCTCACGTCTTACGGCATGAAAAGCCTTACGGATTCTTCAGCAGGAACTTCACCAGTTCCACGAACGCGTCCGGCGTGGTGAGCGCGCGGTTCTCGATCTGGTACTTGCCGTTGACGATGATGGTCGGCGTGGCGCTGATGCCGTAGCGACGGGTCAGCTGGTCATAGCGGTTCTTGCGGCTGGTGGCATAGAAGCCCTTCAGCGACTTGTCGAACTCGGCCTCGTCGATGCCGTGGCGCGCGGCGAACTCGCGCACCGCGGCCGGGCCCACGCGGCCCTTGCGCTCGCCGTGGATGAACTGGAACACGGCGTCATGCAGTTCCGCTTCGCGGCGCTGCGTTTCCAGCACCAGGAACAGCTGCTGGGTCGGCGTCCAGAAGCCGCCGCCGAAATCGACCGGGATGTATTCGACTTCCGCCTGGTCGCCGAGCGCAGTCTTCAGATGCTTCATGTAGGGATCGAAGTTGAAGCAGGCGCCGCAGCCGTAGGAGAAGAACTCCATGACCGATGCGGTGGGCGTGGGCGTCTCGGCGATCACGTTGTAATGCTTGCCGGCCTGGAAGGTTTCGGCGGCATGACCCGGCCACGCGAACAGCAAGGCGAAGGGCAGGAGAGCTTTCAAGAGTCGGCTGTACATCGGGTAACTCCAGTACGGCGTTCGTGAAGATGAAGCGGCATTCTAACCTAGGGTCACGGGCGAGGTTGCAGTGATGCATTTTGAATTTGATGTGGATATTGATGCGCCACCGGACACCGTCTGGCGCATCTTCAGTGACCCCGAGAACCTGCCGCGCTGGCAGGCCAGCCTGGAAAGCTACGAGGCGGTTTCCGGCGAGCCGGGCTGGCCGGGCGCGGTGTCATTGCTGGTCTACCACGAGGACGGCCGCCGCGTGGAGGTGCGCGGCACGGTGCTGGAACGTAGCGAAGGGCGGCATTTCGCCGGCCGCTACGAAAACGCCTGGTCGGTGAATGACATGGTCTGCCGTTTCGAAGCGCTGCCGGATGGCGGCACCCGCTGGCATGCCGAGGCCGAATACCGCCTGAAGGGCTGGGTGAAGATTCTCGCGCCCATGCTCCGCGACGGGCTCTACCGGCGGCTGCGCAATGACATGCTGCGCTTCAAGGAGATGATCGAGGGCGAGTTCACGCTGCAGCCGCCGGTGCCGCCGGAGATTCGCGAAAGCCCGCGCGACCTGCGCTGACGGTTCACCCGCCCTGCGCGCTGCGGTATGTTGGCCCGCACTCAAGGCCATTCCGAATCGCCGCATGCCGTTTCCCCCGCTTCCCCCCGATTTGCGCGCGCTTGCCGAAAGGCGCGCCGAGGGCCTGCGTTTCCCCGCGACGATGTCCGAGGGCCTCAGCGAATCCTGGCCGCGCGTGCTGGCCTGGAGCGAATTCGTGGCCGGCGTGCTGCGCGCCCAGCCGGATTTGCTGGAAGGCGAGTGGCTGGCCGGGCTGGAGCGGCCGCTGGCCATGGACGACATTCGCAGGCGCGTGGACGCGGCGCTCGCCGATGCCGCCGACGAGCCCGAGCTGATGCGCCGCCTGCGCCGCATCCGCCAGGCGTGGAGCGCGCGCATCGCCTGGCGCGACATTGCCGGCTGGGCGGATGTGGCCGAAACCGTGAGCGTCACCAGCGCGGTGGCGGACGCGCTTGTCGACGGTGCGCTCGCGCGATTGCATGCCTGGCACCGGGAGCGCCACGGCGAGGCGCGCGATGCGGCCGGCCGGCCGCTCGGCCTGGTCGTGCTCGGCATGGGCAAGCTCGGCGGCGGCGAACTCAATTTTTCTTCCGACATCGATCTGATCTTCGCCTATCCCGAGAACGGCGAAAGCGACGGCCAGCGGCCGCTCGCCAACGAGCAGTATTTCGCGCGCCTCGGGCAGCGCCTCATCCGCGTGCTCGACGAGCGCACCGCCGACGGTTTCGTGTTCCGCGTCGACATGCGGCTGCGGCCCTTCGGCGACGGCGGGCCGCTGGTGATGTCCTTCAACGGCACCGAGTCCTACTACGAGCAGCACGGCCGCGAATGGGAGCGCTACGCCTTCATCAAGGCGCGACCGGTGGCGGGCGATCTCGCCGCCGGCGAGGCGCTGCTCGCCCGGCTGCGGCCATTCGTGTATCGCCGTTACCTCGACTTCAACGTGTTCGAATCGCTGCGGGAGATGAAGGCCGCCATCAACCGCGAGGTGGCGAGGCGCGAGCTGGACAATCATGTGAAGCTGGGGCCCGGCGGCATCCGCGAGGCTGAGTTCGTGCTGCAGCTGTTCCAGCTGATCCGCGGCGGCCGCGAACCGGCGCTGCGGGCGCGCGGTTTCCGGGCCGCGCTGGCCACCGCCATCCGGACGGGCTGCCTGCCGACTCGTGACGGCGAGGCGCTGGCGGAGGCGTATGACTTCCTCCGCAGGCTGGAGAACCGCCTGCAGCAGCGGAACGACGCGCAGGCGCATGAAGTACCGGAAGATGCGGCGGAACGGATGGCGCTGGCCTGCAGCCTCGGCTTTGCGAGCGTCGAAGCCTTCGAGGCGGAATGGCGTCGGCATCGCGAGACCGTGCGACGGCTGTTCGACGACGTCGTCCTCGGCCACGAGCCGAAGCGCGGCGATGACGGGCTGGGGGAAGCCTGGCGGGCGCCCGAGGCGCATGTCGAGGCCTTCACCGAGGCGGGCTTCCGCCAGCCTGAAGCGGTGGCGGAGGCGCTCGCGCGGCTGCATGCGCACGTGGAGAAGTATCCGCCCGGCGCGCAGGGCGGGCGGCGGCTGGAGAAGCTCATGCCGCTGCTGCTGCAGGCGGCGGCCCGGCAGCCGGAACCCGAGCTTGCGCTGGCCCGCATGCTCCGGCTCATCGAGGCGGTGCTCGGCCGTACCACTTACCTGTCGCTGCTGCTGGAGAATCCGCGCGCACTGGAGCAGCTGGCGCGCATCTGCGCCGCCAGCGACTGGATCGCGCAGTTCGTCACCCGGCACCCCGTGCTGCTGGATGAGCTGATCGACCCGCGGCTGTTCGAGGAGGCGCCGACGCGCGAGTCGCTGGAAGAGGAACTCGCCGAGCAACTGGCGCGCGCGCCATCCAATGACCTCGAGGCCATGCTGGACGGGCTGCGCGAGTACCAGCAGGTGAGCATGATGCGCATCGCCGCCGCCGACATCAGCGGCGTGCTGCCGCTGATGAAGGTCAGCGACCGGCTCACCGACGTCGCCGAGCTGGTCATCCAGGCGGCGCTGGACATGGCCGAGGCGCATCTCGTGGAGCGCCACGGCGAGCCGCGCTGCGGGCAGGAGCGGCGGGCGCGCTTCCTGGTGGTCGGTTACGGCAAGTTCGGCGGCCTGGAGCTCGGCTACGGCTCCGATCTCGACCTCGTCTTCCTGCACGATTCCAGCGGCGAGATCCAGCAGACTGACGGCCCGCGCCCGCTGGACAACAACCTGTTCTTCCTGCGGCTGACGCAGCGGCTGATCCATTTCCTGTCCACGCCCACGGCGGCGGGCACGCTCTACGAGGTCGACACCCGGCTGCGGCCGTCCGGCCAGGCGGGTCTTCTGGTCAGCTCCATGGAGGCCTTCGAGAAATACCAGCGCGAGCAGGCCTGGACCTGGGAACACCAGGCGCTGCTGCGCGCCCGGCCGGTGGCGGGCGCGGCGGAACTCGCCGAGGCCTTCCGGCGGCTGCGCGTTGCGCTGCTCAGCCAGCCGCGCGACGACGCCAAACTGCGCCGCGAGGTGCTGGAAATGCGCGCGCGCATGCGTGCCGCCGCGGGAGAGCAGCCGGGCCAGTTCGATCTCAAGAACGGCTTCGGCGGCATCACCGACGTCGAATTCCTGGCCCAGTACTGGGTGTTGCGCGAGGCGCACCACGCTCCCGAACTGCTCGAGTTCACCGACACCATCCGTTTCCTCGAGGGCCTGGAGTCCTGCGGGCGGGTGCCGGCCGCTCGGCTCGAGGGCCTGGTGGATGCCTACCTTGAACTGCGGCATTCGGTGCACGCGCTGGCGCTGCAGGGCCGTCCGCCGGTGCTGCCGGAGAGCCTGCACGAGGCGACGCGCGGTCGTGTCCAGGCGGCCTGGCGGGCGGAGTTCGGCGAGGACGGGGTTAGTCAGCCCCTGATATAATCCGCGCCCAGTGACGGGCCGGGCCGGCCCGCTTGATCGGCAAGAGGAGCTTCCCCGTGGTGGAAACCAAGGCAGCGTCGGCAGGCACCATCCAGCCGAACACGCAGAATCGTTATGAAGTCACCCGCAAGGACCTTCCGCTGCATTGCCCGATGCCGGGCATGAGCCTGTGGAATTCCCACCCGCGTGTATTCATTCCGGTGGAGGAAACCGGCACCGCACGCTGTCCCTACTGCAGCGCCGACTATGTGCTGATCGACTGACGGCGCACCGGCCGCGATGGACGCCAATCCGGTCTTCCGGGACGCCCTGCAGGGACCGCGCGCGTGGCTGGTCGCGGCCATCATACTGCTGTTCCCCGCCACCACCCTCGTGCTCGAGGG
>JAJUFS010000091.1 GCA_029263725.1 Gammaproteobacteria bacterium
GGCGTGCTCGACCGGCTCGACTCGCTGCTTGCGGCCGCGCCGATGCTCATCGTCGCCGGCACGAAATTTGGAATTTTTGAAGGAGTTTGGGCGCTTGGCCGCTGAGCTGCGGCGCGATCCCGATTCTTCACGGATAGACTGCTGACAGCATGATTATCGTCAACTCCATCCTGGCGTTTGTAGCCGCCATCGGCCTGCTTGTGACCGTGCACGAGTTCGGCCACTTCCTCGCGGCGCGACTCGCCGGGGTGAAGGTGCTGCGGTTCTCCATCGGTTTCGGTCCGCCGCTGCTGCGCTGGGGCGGGCGCGACGGCGGCACGGAATACGTGGTCGCGGCGCTGCCGCTCGGCGGTTACGTGAAGATGCTGGACGAGAGGGAAGGCGAGGTCGCCGCGTCGGAGCGCGCGCTTTCCTACAACGCGAAGTCCATACCGAGCCGCCTGTCGATTGTCCTGGCGGGCCCGGCGTTCAATTTCCTGTTTGCAATCCTGGCCTACTGGGTGGTCTACATGGCCGGCATTCCCGGCCTGAAGCCGGTGGTAGGCGAGGTCGTTCCCGAAAGCCCCGCCGCGGTGGCAGGCTTCGAGGAGCGCGACCGCATCGTTGCCGTCAACGGCGAGTCCACTCCGACCTGGAGCGCGGCGAGCATCGCGCTGCTGCAGGGCGTGCTCGACGAGACACCGATCCGGGTGGAGGTCGAACGCGTCTCGGGCGCGCGGGAAACGCTCGCCCTGCAGGTGGTGGCGGAACGGCGCGCCCTGACCGAGCCGGGCGCGCTGCTGCCGGGACTGGGCATCCGCGAATGGATGCCGGCCTTCGTGCCCGAGATCGGCGAAGTGCAGGCGGGCTCGCCAGCGGAGAGAGCCGGGCTGCGGCTGGGTGATCGCGTGCTCATGTCCAATGGCGAGCCGGTCACCGCCGTCAGTGCCTGGATCGAGCAGATCCGCGCCAACCCGGGCAAGCCGCTGGAAGTGCTGGTGGAGCGCGACGGCGAACGGCGGTCGCTGGTGCTGACGCCGGAAGCCATAGAAGAAGACGGGCAGGCGGTCGGTCGCATCGGCGCTGCCGTCGGTGCGCCGCAGGAACTGGTCGACGAGTGGTACGCCGAGGAGCGACTCGGCGTCGGCGCGGCGCTGTGGCGAGGCGTCACCGAGACTGCCGAAGTGTCTGCGCTGACTCTTCGGGTGCTCGGACGCATGCTCACCGGCGACGTTTCACTGAAGAATCTGAGCGGACCGATCAACATCGCCGATTACGCCGGCCGCTCTGCGAGTTACGGTGCGGTTTCCTATCTGGTGTTCCTGGCAGTGGTGAGCGTCAGCCTTGGCGTGCTCAACCTGTTGCCGGTGCCGATCCTGGACGGGGGTCACGCGCTGTTTCTCGGCTGGGAGGCACTACGGGGGGCGCCACCTTCGGCCGCTGCGGAAGCCATGGGCCAGCGCCTCGGGCTGATGCTCATCGCGCTGCTCATGTGCCTGGCTTTCTATAACGACATCATGCGCCTGGTTGGAGGTTGATTTGGTCATTCACGGCTTGCTCCGGAGGCTGCTGTTATGCGCGGTACTGCTCGTTCCGGGCATGAAGCTGCATGCAGCGGAAGCCCTGTTCGTCAGCGACATCGAGTTCGTCGGGCTGCAGCGCATCTCCGAAGGCACCGTGCTCAACTATCTCACCCTGCGGGAAGGGCAGGCCGTGTCGCGCGAAGACATCCGCCTTGCGGTGCGCACCCTGTTTCGCGCCGGCTTCTTCGAGGACGTCGCCGTACGCGCCGATGGCGAGCGGCTGATATTCGTCTTCCAGGAGCGCCCGACGATCGCGCGCTTCACGGTCACGGGCAACAAGGAAATTCCGACCGAGCAGCTGCAGGCCATCCTGCGGGAGCAAGGGCTCGCCGAAGGCCGCATTCTCGATCCTTCCGTGCTCGAGCTCATGGAAATCGAGCTGGAGCGCGTCTATCACGGCCGCGGGCGCTACAACGTGATCGTGGAAACGGAAGTCGAGGAGCTGGAGAACAACCTCGTCGACGTCACGCTGCGAATCCGCGAAGGCGCGGTGTCACGCATCGCCGACATCAACTTCGTCGGCAACGAAGTCTTCGATGACGAGCGGCTGGCGGAGGTTCTCGAGTTGCGCGCCTCGCACTTCTGGTCGTGGCTGGCTGCTGATGACCGCTACTCGCGCGAGACGCTGTCCGGTGACCTGGAGCGACTGCGCTCCTTCTACTACGACCGCGGTTATGCGGATTTCGAGATCAACAGCGTGCAGGTCAGCCTGTCGCCGGATCGGCGCGACGTGTATCTCACCATCGGCGTGCGTGAAGGCGAGGTGTACACCGTTGGCGGCAGCCAGCTCCGCGGCGAGCTGATCGTACCGGCAGAAGAGCTGGAACAGCTGATCATTCTCAAGGATGGCGACACCTTTTCAATGCGCACGGCGGAGGGAGGTGCGCAGCTGATGGTGCGGCGGCTGGAGGCGGAAGGTTATGCCTTCGCCAAGGTCGAGCCGGTCCCCGAGGTGGACACGGAGAACAAGACGGTCACAGTGACCTATTTCGTCACGCCGGGACGGCGCGCCTACGTGCGCAGCATCGTCTTCCTGAACGTGCCGGGCACCAACGACGAGGTGTATCGGCGCGAGATGCGCGTGTTCGAAGGCGCATGGCTGAACAATGCCCGGCTGGAACGCTCGAAGTCACGCATCGAGCGCCTGCCGTTCGTGGAAACCGTGCAGGTCGAGACGACCCCGGTTCCGGGCAGCAGCGATGAAGTGGATGTCGTCTTCGACATCAAGGAACGCAACGCGGGCGAGTTCCAGATCGGCATCGGTTATGCGGGCAGCACGACGGGGCTCATGGGCAACGTTTCCGTGTCGCACACGAACTTCCTCGGCAGCGGCGACACGCTGAACTTCTCCGCGGTCTCAAGCAGCTTCTCGCGTAACCTCTCCATCTCGCATCGTGACCCGTTCGCCACCATCGAAGGTATCAGCCGCTCGGTGTCGTTGTTCTACCACGACCAGAGTTCGCTCGGCCGACGGCTCGAGGAATTTGATACCACTACCTTCGGCGCGGGCATCGATTATTCCTATCCGATCTCGGAATATTCGTTCATAGGCTGGGGACTGTCCGGAAGCAGCAACGAAATCACCGGCTCGCGGCCCGGCTCGTCGCTGGTGATCGAGGAGTTCCTCACCAACCCCGACCATGGCGACGTCACCATCACCCAGTTCGGCAGCAGCGAGATACTCAAGCTCGGCTACGAGGAGCTGACGGTCACGGGCCGCTATATCCATGACACGCGCAACCGGTCCATATTCGCCAACCGCGGCATGCGCCGCGAGCTCAGCCTCGCGGTCACGGCCCCGGTAGGCGACATCGACTACTACCAGGCACGCTTCAGCCAGCGTAACTTCTTCCCGCTGGGGGCAGGTTACACGCTGACCACGAACATCAATCTCGGCCTGGTGGAGCCGTTTGGCGACACCACCGAGCTGCCCCCGGGCAGGAGGTTCTTTGCCGGCAGCTTTGATACCATCCGTGGCTTCCGCGAAAGCTACCTCGGTCCGCGGGATGTGGACGTATATGATGAGGATGGCGAGCTCGTGCATCGCGGCACCGGTTATCCGATTGGCGGACGGTTGCGAACCTTCGTGCAGACCGAACTGCTGCTGCCGAATTTCGCGGCGGAGGATCCGACCGCACCGCCGAGCAGCTCGCAGTTTGCCCTGTTCCTGGATGCGGGCAATCTCTACAAGGACATCGACGCATTCGACGTAAGCGAATTCAGGGTTTCGACGGGTATCGCGGCGACCTTCCTGACGCCGATGGGTGCGCTGCGTTTCGCGATTGGCTACCCGATCGTCAGGAAGGACGGCGACGAGACGGAAACCCTGCAATTCACCATTGGTTCCATTTTCTGACTCCTGGAGGGGAAACATGATCAAACGTGCACTCACGGTCGCGGCGCTGGCGCTCGCATTCGCCGCACCCGCATCGGCCGCCGAACTCAAGATCGGCGTGGTGAGCCTTGCAAAACTGGCGGCGGAATCGCCCCAGGCAAAGAAGATCCAGGAATCCCTGGAGCAGGAGTTTGCCGGCGAACGCCGCGAGCTGCTCGCGCTGCAGAACGACCTCAAGGGCCTGCAGGAAAAGTTCCAGCGTGATGCCGAGGTGATGAGCCAGTCGGAGCGCAGCGACATGGAACGCCGCATTCGCGACATGGGCCGTGACTTGCAGTACCGCAATCAGACCTTCATGGAAGATGCCCAGGCGCGCCGCAACGAGGAGCTTGCCAAGCTGCAGCGCGAACTCGTGACCGCGGTGAACGAGTTTGCGGAGAAGCAGGGCTATGACCTCGTGCTGGTGGATGGCGTGATCTACGCGGACGAGGCGCTCGACATCACCGACCAGGTCCTGGCACAGATCAAGAAGTAATGGCGATGACGCTTGGCGAGCTGGCAGCGAAGATCGGCGCGCGCCTGCGCGGTGACGCTTCGCTGCCGGTGACCGGCGTGGCCACGCTCGCCGCCGCGTCAGACGGGCAGGTGAGTTTCCTCGCCAACTCGAAGTATCACGACGCGCTCAGGCAGACGCGCGCGAGTGCGGTGATCCTCTCCGAGGCTGACGCCGCGAACTGGCAGGGCAATGCGCTGATCTCGGCCAACCCGTATCTCGCCTTTGCCAAGGCTTCGAGTTGCTTCGCGCCGGAGGACGACGCCGAGCCCGGCATTCACCCGTTGGCCGTGGTGCATCCCACGGCGAGCATCCATGCCACCGCGTCGATCGGCGCGGGTTGCGTGATCGGCGCAGATGCCGTCATCGGCGCATCGGCGCGCATCGGCGCGAACTGCAGCATCGAGCGCGGCGCGTCCGTGGGCGAAGGCACGCGGCTGTATCCCAACGTGGTGCTGTGCCGCGACGTGGTGATCGGCGCGCGTTGCATTCTTCACCCAGGGGTTGTGATCGGCGCGGATGGCTTCGGCCAGGCGCGCGACGGCGAGGGCTGGTTCAAGGTGCCGCAGCTCGGCAGCGTGCGCATCGGCGATGATGTCGAGATCGGCGCCAACACCACGGTCGATCGCGGCGCGCTGGATGACACCATTATCGAAAACGGCGTGAAGCTGGACAACCAGATCCAGGTCGCGCACAACGTGCGGATCGGTGCGCACACGGCGATTGCAGGCTGTACGGCGATCGCGGGCAGCGCCAGGATCGGCCGCCGTTGCATGATCGGCGGCGCGGTAGGCATCGTCGGGCATCTCGAGATCGCCGATGACGTCACCGTGCTGGCGATGACTCTGGTATCGCATTCCATACACAAGGCTGGCGTGTATTCGGGCAGCCATCCCATTGAAGAAGTGGGACAATGGCGCCGCAACAGCGCGAGACTGCGGCAACTTGACGAACTGGCGCGCAAGGTACGACGGCTGGAACAGCGACTGCGCGCGCTCGAAGGGGATAAGGACAATGACTGAAGTGAACGACACCGGGTTCACCATGGACATCCATGCGGTGATGAAACAGCTGCCGCATCGCTATCCGTTCCTGCTGATCGACCGGGTCATCGAATGCGTGCCCGGCGAACGGCTGACCGCCATCAAGAACGTCACCATCAACGAGCCGTTCTTTCCCGGCCACTTCCCGCACCGCCCGGTCATGCCGGGCGTGCTGATGCTGGAAGCGCTGGCGCAGGCGACCGGCCTGCTGGCCTTCGCCACGCTTGGCGCCGCGCCGGATGACAACACGCTTTATTATTTCGTCGGCATCGACAACGCGCGCTTCAAGAAGCCGGTGGAGCCGGGCGACCAGCTGGTGCTCAAGGTGGAACTCGTGCGTACCGTGAAGGGCGTCTGGAAGTTCAAGGGCGTCGCCGAGGTGGACGGCAAGCCGGTGACGGTGGCCGAACTGATGTGCGCGGCGAGGGAATTCCAGTGAGCGAGCCGCGAATCCATCCCACCGCCGTCATCGATCCGAAGGCGCAGATCGCGGAGGATGTCCGCATCGGCGCCTTTTCCGTGATCGGCGCGGACGTCGTGATCGGCGCCGGCACCGAGATCGGTTCGCACGTGACCATCGAAGGGCCGACGGTGATCGGCCGCGACAACCGCATCTTCCAGTTCAGTGCGCTGGGCGCGGCACCCCAGGACAAGAAGTACGCCGACGAGCCTACGCGGCTGGTGATCGGCGATCGCAACACCATCCGCGAGTTCTGCACCTTCAACCGCGGCACCAGCCAGGATCGCGGCGAAACCACCATCGGCAGCGACAACTGGATCATGGCCTACGTGCATGTCGCGCATGACTGCGTGGTCGGCGACAACACCATCCTCGCCAACGGCACCACGCTGGCGGGCCATGTGCACGTCGGCGACTGGGCCATCCTCGGCGGCTTTACCAAGGTGCACCAGTTCTGCCGCATCGGGGCGCACAGCTTCTGCGGCATGGACGCGGGCCTGAACCAGGACCTGCCGCCGTACGTCACCTGCTCCGGCATGCCGGCGAAACCATTCGGGATCAACAGCGAAGGCCTGCGCCGGCGCAACTTCAGCGCCGAGCAGATCCGCAACATCAAGCGCGCCTACAAGCTGCTGTATCGCTCCGGCCTGCGGCTGGAGGAGGCCGTCGCTGAGATCGAAAGGATGGCGCGCGACAACCCGGAAGTTCAGCCGTTCGTGGAATTCAGTGCCGCGAGCGAGCGGGGCATCATCAGGTAGAGGGGAGAAGGGCGAAGTGAGAAGGAAGAAGATTCGCGACACCAGGGCAGAACCACTTCTTCCTTCTCCCTTCTCCCTTCCTGTTTTGCGTTTCCTGTTTCCAGTTCTGCACTCATGAGCTTGAAGATCGGCATCGTCGCAGGCGAGGCCTCCGGTGACATTCTCGCCGCGGGCATGCTGGAGGAACTGGCTCGGCGCCATCCGGCGTTTTCCGCGGAAGGCATTGCCGGGCCCGGCATGCAGGCGGCGGGCTGCCGTTCGCTCTGGCCGCTGGAGAAACTCTCCGTCATGGGTCTCGTCGAGGTGCTGAAGCATCTGCCGGAGCTGTTGAAGCTGCGGCGGGATGTGGTCGCGCACTTCACGAAGACCCGCCCCGACGTGTTCGTCGGCGTCGACTCGCCGGATTTCAATCTTGGTCTCGCCCGCCGCCTGAAGGCGCGCGGCATTCGCACCGCGCAGTACGTGAGCCCGTCCGTGTGGGCCTGGCGCGAGGGCAGGGCGGAGAAGATCGGCCGCAGCGTGGATCGCGTGCTGTGCCTGTTCCCGTTCGAACCGGAAATCTATGCCAGGCACGGGGTGGACGCGGTGTTCGTCGGCCATCCGCTCGCCGACCTGATTCCGCTGCAGACCGACCGCGCCGCCGCGCGCCGCGCGCTGGGCCTGCCGGAGACGGGCCGGATCGTTGCCCTGCTGCCCGGCAGCCGCATGAGCGAGGTCACGCGCCTGGCGGAACCGTTCCTGGCCACGGCGGCCTGGTTGCGCCAGCGCGAGCCGGACGTGCAATTCGTCGTGCCGGCGGCAACGGCTCGATTGCGAGCCCATCTTGAGCAGGCCCTCGCGGCTTTCCCTGGCCTGGACGTCACGATCACCGACGGCCAGTCGCGCGAGGTGATGACGGCCGCGGATTGCGTGCTGCTCGCCTCGGGCACGGCGGCGCTGGAAGCCATGCTGCTGCGCCGGCCGATGGTGGTCGCCTAC
>JAJUFS010000088.1 GCA_029263725.1 Gammaproteobacteria bacterium
AGGCGGACGCGCAATGGCCAGGTCCAGCAGATCCAGGAGGACGAGTTGCTCCCGCTGGCTGCCGCGCTCCGCGGCATGGGAAATCTTACAGAGCTCGAAAGGCCGGCTTATGGGCGCGTCGATGCCAAAGGCATGACATTGCGGGGATTCGTGCGCCCCTTGGCTTCGCTGGAGATCTGATCCTCGATCTGCGGGTTGGCGCTCCGGCTAGCCGCTCGCGGGGAACGAAGCCTCAGGCGGAAACACGCGCGAAAGAAAACGCCCGGCAGAGCCGGGCGTCGGGTGGGAAGGCGCCGTCAGTGCAGGCGGCGCCGCAGGGAGAGCGGTGCAAGCAGGGGCAGCATCCACAACAGGCTGCCGCCGCCTTTCTTCTTCGGAGGTTGCTCGGGCTGCTTCGGATCTTCGGGCTGCTGCGGGTCTTCCGGATCGTTCGAATCACCCGGCGTGCCGGGTTGTGCGGCAGGTTTGACCCTGACCGAGACGCCTGCCGAGTTGTTCGAAGGATCCATGCCATCCAGTTCGGAAAGCAACGATACGCCAACGGTAAGCAGCTCTTCCTGTTCCAGGCTCGTCTTGCCCTCGGTGCTGACGGTGAACGTCAAGGCATGACCGGCATTCGCGGGGATGGGTCCCGTGATGGCGCAGCGCGAGGGCTGCGCCTGGTCGAGAGTGCAGCCCTCGCTTGCCGTGATCTCGAGGCCTTCCGGCAGAGAGATTTCAAGCACGGCGTGAGGTTCGGGCAGCGTTCTTAGCGGAACCACTTCGTCCGCGTTTCCAAGATTCACGAACGTGAAGGAGACCGAAACGTTCTCGCCTGCAACGACCGTTACATCCTCGCCGCCACTGATGGCGAGCTCGTTGCGGCGCAGGTCATGCTCCATGGTCTGTATTGGCATTCGGCCGGCTGGCATCAACGAAGAAGGTCACGAACCGGGCCTCGTCGAGCGCGTCCGAGGCGGTGAGATTGAAGCGGTTTGCCCCGTCTTCATCAACGGCCTTGCCGGAGAGCCTCACTGCCGTTCGCGTTGCTCCCAAAGACGCGGGCTGGTCGGCAGGAGCATTCAGGTCGATGGTACGGTAACGGAGCTCGCCAGTGGATCGGTTATCGTCGCCATCGTTCGCGTTATCCGTGTAAAGAAGAACCGCGGCATCCGTGCCCGGAAGTCGGGCGATCTGCGCGTTATCGATGGAATAGATTGCTCCATAGCCGGTGATGTCCGTGCGAACGGATGGTGCGAGCGAGGCAGTCATGTCGAGCCAGAAAGCGTTCGCAGCTCTTTTCTCACCATCCGGGAAGAACACCAGGGTGCGCTGGGGGGACACCGGCAGCAGCGCCGCGTTGCCCGGGGAACCGCCGATGCCGCCAGGCGGCATAACGTCGCGCATGAATGTCGATACCTGGCCGTTCGGCATCAATGACGTGCCGAGCAAGGTCTGACCACCCGCAGTCGATTGGGATGACGGCAGGACGACCAGGTATTCGGCCGTATCATTGCTGTAAATGATGGTCGGCACCGTGGGGAAATCGCTTCGTATTCCGGCGTAAATGCGAACAGGCGTACCGATGAGTTCGCCTTGCAGGTTCAGGCGCTGTACGTATGGTTGATCGTTCTCGTCGACGAGATGACTGCCAAGCCAGGTTACGAGGTACTCGCCTGTATCCGGATTGAAGGCGATACCGCTGACAGGCGAACCAACGCTTGCCTGAAGCGTACTATTAAGGTCGTTATCAACGGTGCTGATGCGCAGCAGCGGCTGCATATCGGGTCTTCCGTCGTCATCGATGCGAATGATCCGCCCCAGGACGTCGTAGGCCTGCGGCTTCGAGGAATCGATATCAGGTCTGATTTTGCTGGTCCACGTGACCAGGAACTGACCACTGTCCTCGCTGCCATGAACTGTCGGATAAGAACCAAGCAGGGAAGTAAGCTCACAGGTGACACGACCATGAGGATTCGCGCCATCGGGACAATCAAAAGTTTCGTTAGCGGCGCCCAGTTCAAAGGGACCGTCGAGCAGCTGGTGGGTATTGGCGTCCACGAAGGCCGCCATGAGCCGTATGGAATCTCCGCTTCCGTCGCTTCTCCACGCCAGAAGCCGGGTGTCGCCGATCCGGGCCTGCGAGATGTAAGTGATCTGCGCGTTGTCCTCTATTACAACGGTGGCGTCGTCCGCCACAGCCCCACTGATTAACAAGCAGCCTGTCAGGGCCATGAGTACTTTGGACGTTCCCATCACAAGACCTCCATGTGAGAAGGGGTGACAGCCTCCCCGGTTCTTCGAGGGAAAGAAAATCAGGAAGGCCCGGATTTCAGGACGGGAAGAAAACGCTGCCCGGCGGGATAAGAGCGGCGCGGCAGCGAGTCACGAGAGCTGCTCGCCGATAAAAAAACAAGGGCCTTTCGGCCCTTGTTCATTGACACATTAATTAATGGTGACGCGTCTCAGCGTTCCAGGATGGCGGTGACGCCCATGCCGCCGGCCGTGCAGACGGAGATGAGGCCGCGGCCGGAGCCGCGTTCGGCGAGCTGCTTGGCGAGCGAGGCGACGATGCGCGCACCGGTGGCGGCGAAGGGGTGGCCGAGCGCGACCGAGCCGCCCTTGAGGTTGAGCTTGCTGCGGTCGATCGGACCGAGCGCCTTGTCGCGGCCGAGGCGTTCACGGCAGAACTTGTCGCTTTCCCAGGCCTTGAGCGTGCACAGCGTCTGCGCGGCGAAGGCTTCGTGGATCTCGTAGATGTCGAAGTCCTGCAGGCTGAGGCCAGCGCGGTCGATCATGCGTGGCACGGCGTAGGCCGGCGCCATCAGCAGGCCTTCCTTCTGCCAGACGAAGTCCACCGCGGCGACTTCGCCGAAGGTGAAGTAGGCCAGCGGTTCGAGGCCGCGCTCGCGCGCCCATTCCTCGGTGGCGAGCAGCACGGCTGAGGCGCCGTCGGTGAGCGGCGTGGAGTTGCCGGCGGTGAGCGTGCCGTTTTCGCGGTCGAACACCGGCTTCAGCGTCGCCAGCTTTTCCAGCGAGGTGTCCTTGCGGACGTTGTTGTCGCGCGCGAGGCCGTTGAACGGCGTGACGAGATCGTCGTACCAGCCGGCGTCCCAGGCGGCCGCGGCGTTCCTGTGCGAAAGATAGGCGAGCTCGTCCTGTTCCTCGCGGCTGATCTTCCATTCCTTGGCCATCAGTTCGCAGGACTGGCCCATGGAAAGGCCGGTGCGCGGCTCGGCAACACCCGGGAAGGATGGCTTCAGGTGCTTCGGGCGCAGCTTCAGCCAGGGCTTGAGCTTGTCACCGAAGCTCCGGCCGCGGTTGGATTCGAGCATGATTTCGCGGAAGTCGTCGCCGTAGACGATGGGCACGTCGGAGGTGGAGTCCACGCCGCCGGCGATGCCGGAGTCGATCTGGCCGAGGGCGATCTTGTAGGCGATGTTGATGACGGTCTCGAGGCTGGTGCCGCAGGCGCGCTGCAGGTCGAACGCCGGGGTGTGCGGGTCGAGGCCGGAGCCGAGCACGGATTCACGCGCGAGGTTGAAGTCGCGCGAGTGCTTCATGACCGCGCCAAGGCCGACGTCGCCGATGCGCTCGCCCTTGAGGTTGTACTTTTCCACCAGGCCCTTGAGCGCGGCGGTCATCATGACCTGGTTGCTGCACTGGGCGTAGGCCGTGAAGGCGCGAGCGAACGGAATGCGCGTGCCGCCGATGATCGCAACTCTGCGGGGCTTGTCCTGGATCATGCATTTCTCCCGTGGGGGAACTGGTTGTGTGGTTTACACTGGGCCGGTCTACGCACGGCGCAACGGCCAAGCCACGTATGCTAGCGCCGCTCCGCACGGGATTCAAACACTCGTTTTAACCGTTCCGCATCATGACCGAATCTCTCCTGCGCCGCATCCTGCGCGAACTTGCGGCGCTTGCACAACTCGCGTGGCCGATGGTGGTGGTCAACCTCTCCTACATCGGCATGCGCTTCACGGACACGGTGTTCGCCGGGCAGCTCAGCCCGGAGGACCTCGGCGCCGTGTCCGTGGGCGGTGACCTGTGGATGCCGGTGACTCTTTTTAATATGGGCGTACTGATGGCGGTGAGCCCTCTCGCGGCGCATGCCTTCGGCGCCGGCGACCGGCTGCTGGTGGCATCCATCGTGCGCCAGGCGGCGTGGGTGGCGCTGGCCGGCAGCCTGCTCGGCATCCTGGTTCTGGCGCAGGCAGGGACGGTAATGACGGCGATCGGCGTCGCGCCCGAGCTGATTCCCAAGGCCGCGGGTTATGCACGCGGGATTTCCTGGGGCCTGCCCGCCATCATGCTGTTCTACGTGCTGCGCTTCGCCAGCGAGGCTGTTTCCTACACGCGCCCGCTGCTGCTGGTGGCGGTCGCGGGCCTGTTGTTCAACGCCTTCGCCGACTGGGTGCTGATGTACGGCAAGCTCGGCTTTCCGCGGCTGGGCGCGGTGGGCACGGGCTATGCCTCGGCGCTGTCACAGTGGGTCATGTTCCTCGTGCTGCTTTCCCAGGTCCGGCGCGCGCCGCTGTTCCGGCCGTTCCGGCTGTTCGAGAAGTTCGAATGGCCGCGCTGGAGCATGATCCGCGAGCAGCTCGGCCTCGGCGTGCCGATCGCGGTGTCGGTGTTCATGGAAGGCGGGCTGTTTTCCGCGGTGGGCCTGCTGATGGCCACGCTCGGCACCACCGCGGTGGCCGGCCACCAGATTGCGGTCAACTGGGGCGCGCTGATGTTCATGGTGCCGCTGGGGCTTGCCGCCGGCATCACCGTGCGCGTCGGCCAGGCGCTGGGCCGCGGCAAGCCGGACGAGGCGCGCTTTGCCGGCGCCTCCGGGCTGGTGCTCTGCGTGGGGTTCATGGCGGTGTCGGCGCTGTGCATGCTGGCGTTCCGCAAGCACATCGTCGGCCTCTACACGGACGATCCCGCCGTCACCGCGATGGCCATGAGTCTCCTGTTCGTGGCCGCCGCCTTCCAGTTGTTTGACGGACTGCAGGTGGGCGCAGCCGGGGTCTTGCGCGGATACAAGGACACGCGCGTTCCGATGATCATGACGCTGATCGCGTACTGGGGCATCGGCTTTCAGGTGGCCTGGCTGACGGGAATCCGCCAGCAGGGCGGGCCGGTGTGGGTGTGGATCGGCCTGGTGGCGGGCCTGTGCGCCGCCGGCCTGATGCTGGTCGGCCGCTTCTGGTGGCGGCACGTACGGCGCTGAACGGGAACCAAGCGCGGCAAGGCTTGTCAGAATCCGCATTCATTCATGACGGGAGATGTCCGTGCCGAAACTTCGAATCCTGCTTCCGCTTGCCGCCTTGCTGCTTGCCGCCTGCGCAAGCCAGCCGGCCGGCAAGATGACGGCGGCCGAGCGCGCCGACCGGATCTACCGCGAATATTTCCAGGCGCAGCTCGAACTCAATCCCATCCAGGCGAGCGCGATCGGCGATGACCGCTACAACGATCGCTTCGAGGTCAGCATCTCGCCGGAATGGCGCGAACGTTCGCTTGAGACCGACAAGGAATTCCTCAGGCGCATCAGCGAGATCGCCCCGGATGAACTCGAAGGCCAGGACCGCCTGAGCTACGAGATCTTCGTGCATGACCTGGAGCGCTCCATCGAGGCAGTGCAGTTTCCCTCGCACCTGCTGCCGCTCAACCAGTTCTACTCCACGCCGAACTTCTTCGCACAGCTTGGCTCGGGCTCCAGCCTGCACCCGTTCCGCAACGCCAGGGACTATGACGATTTCCTGAAGCGCGTCGACGGCTTCGTCGCCTGGGTGGACCAGGCCATCGTCAACATGAACGAAGGCATCGCCAAGGGCTACACCCAGCCGCGCGTGCTCATGGAACGAACCATCCCGCAGCTGGAAGCGCACATCGTGAGCAACCCGGAAGAAAGCATCTTCTGGAAGCCGATCGCCAACATGCCGGAAGGCATCAGCGCCGCGGACCGCGAGCGTCTGACGCGCGAGTATCGCGCTGCTATCACCGGGAAGCTCGTACCCGCCTATGCGAAGCTGCGCGATTACGTGCGCGACACCTACATCCCTGCCGCGCGCACCACGCACGGCATGTGGGACCTGCCGGATGGCGAGGCGTGGTACGCGTTCCGCGTCGAGGGCACGACCACCACGGACCTCACGCCCGACGAGATTCACCAGATCGGCCTGGATGAAGTCGCGCGCATCCACAAGGAGATGCGCGACGTGATGCGCAAGACCGGCTTCAAGGGGGACCTGAAGGAATTCTTCAGGTTCATGATGAGCGACCCGCGCTTCATCGCCGCTTCGCGCGAGGAACTGCTCGCCGGCTTCGAGGCGGTGCGGCCGCGCATCGAACCGCATCTCGGCAAGCTGTTCGACGTCATGCCAAAAGCGGATTTCGAGATTCGCGCAGTGGAGGAATTCCGCGAGCGTTCCGCCTCGGCGGCTTCCTACATGCGCGGCACGCCGGATGGCTCGCGCCCGGGCGTGTTCTACGTGAACACCTACGACCTCACCGCGCGGCCGACCTGGGCGACCGAATCGCTGTTCCTGCATGAGGCCGCGCCCGGCCATCACTTCCAGATCGCCATCCAGCAGGAGCTGGAAGACCTGCCGGACTTCCGCAAGTTCGGCGGCTACACGGCGTTCATCGAAGGCTGGGGCCTGTACGCCGAGACGCTGGGCGAAGACCTTGGCCTGTACGAGGATCCCTACCAGGTGTTCGGCAAGCTGAACGCCGAGCTGTGGCGGGCGATCCGCCTGGTCGCGGACACCGGCCTGCATCACAAGCGCTGGACACGCGAGCAGGTGCTCGAGTACATGTACGCGAACTCCGCGGTCGGAGAAGCGCGCGCGGTCTCGGAGACCGAGCGCTTCATGGCGATCCCCTCGCAGGCGCTGGCCTACAAGATCGGCCAGCTCAAGCTGCTGGAACTGCGCGAACGCGCCGAGGCGCAACTCGGCGAGAAGTTCGACATCCGCGAGTTCCACAACCAGGTACTGCTCGACGGCGCCTTGCCGCTCGACGTACTCGAGGCGAAGATCGACCGCTGGATCGAACAGAAGCTTTGACAGGCACAGGACGGCCCTGCTCAGCAGGGCCGTCTCATTTCAGGGAGACGGGAATGAACAAGGCATGGTTGGTGGCGGGCGCGCTGGCGCTTGCAGGATGCGCGGCGGCGCCGCAGGACATGGGCGCCCGGGAGTCGGAGCGTCTCGACAGGCTGGTCGAGGAATACTTCGACCGGCAGCTGGAAAGGAACCCGGTCTACGCGACATTCATCGGCGATCATCGCTTCGACGATGAACTGCCCAACATGCTGAGCCCCGAATTCATCGCCGAGAGCCATGCGCTCGAGCAGGAGTATCTCGATGCGATCCGCGACATCGACCGCAGCGCGCTCTCCCATGACGACCAGCTCACCTGGGACGTGTTCAAGCTGGAACGCGAGTGGGCGGTGGAAGGCGAGCGCTTTCCCGACGAGCTGATGCCGATCAGCCAGTTCTACAGCATCCCCACCTTCATGGCGATCATGGGCTCGGGCCACAGCGCGCAGCCGTTCCGCAACGTGCAGGATTACGAGAACTGGCTGGGCCGCATCGATGACTTCGACGTGCTGATGCGCCAGATCGAGACCAACCTCGACGAGGGCATCAAGCGCGGCGTGACGCTGCCGAAGATCATCGTCGAGCGCATCATTCCGCAGCTCGACGCACATGTCGTGGATGACGTGACGCAGTCGATCTTCTGGCAGCCCATCGTCAACATGCCGGAGGAGATCGGCGACGGCGAGCGTGCCGCGCTGGAAGAAAGATACCGCGAGGCGATCAGCGAGCAGGTGGTTCCTGCGTACCGCCGCCTGCGCGACTACCTTGCCAACGAATAC
>JAJUFS010000031.1 GCA_029263725.1 Gammaproteobacteria bacterium
CTTCACACACGCGGCATGGCTGGATCAGGGTTGCCCCCATTGTCCAATATTCCCCACTGCTGCCTCCCGTAGGAGTCCGGGCCGTGTCTCAGTCCCGGTGTGGCTGATCGTCCTCTCAGACCAGCTACTGATCGTCGCCTTGGTAGGCCATTACCCCACCAACTAGCTAATCAGACATAGGCTCATCCAATAGTGCAAGGTCCGAAGATCCCCTGCTTTCCCCCGTAGGGCGTATGCGGTATTAGTCCGAGTTTCCCCGGGTTATCCCCCGCTACTGGGCAGATTCCTATGCATTACTCACCCGTCCGCCACTCGCCGCCAGGTAGCAAGCTACCCGCGCTGCCGTTCGACTTGCATGTGTTAGGCATGCCGCCAGCGTTCAATCTGAGCCAGGATCAAACTCTTCAGTTTAAAACTAAAGAGAGTAACCTCTGGAACTCAAGAACTACTGCATTTCATTCTTGGGCTCTTGATGGTCACTCTTGATCGTTTGTTGCGTTCACAACTCACGACCCGAGCGCCCACACAAGTCACTTGATTCAGTTTTTAAAGAGCGTCCCGGTCATTTTCGTTTCGCCCCGGGCAGACGATCTATTCTACGCGACTCGCTTTCCGTGTCAACCCCTTCGCGTTTCCTTCGGGGCTCGTCGCTGCCGCGTTCCTTGCGAGAGGCGCGCATTATAGTGCCTCTTTTCTCGACGTCAACACCCTTTCAAAAAACCGTTTTCCGGAAGGGCCGAGGCCGTCGTGGAGGCGCGCATTATAGGCACCCGCCAGAGATGGTCAAGCGGTTTGTGATTTTTATTTGACGGTCACTCGCGCGAACTTGCGCTTGCCGACCTGGAAGACGGCAGTGGTACCGGCGGGTACGACCTGGCGAGGGTCGGCCGCGCGCTCGCCATCGACCCGGACCCCGCCCTGGGCAACCATGCGGATACCTTCCGATGTCGAACTGACCAGGCCCGCCTGCTTGAGCAGCAGTGCCAGCCCCAGGCCCTCGGTGCCGGCATCAAGCGTGACCTCGGGCATGTCCTTCGGCATGGCGTTCTCGCTGAAGCGGGCAATGAATTCGTCGCGCGCACGCGCCCCCGCACCACTGCCGTGGAAGCGGTCGACTATCTCCATGCCCAGCATGAACTTGATGTCACGGGGGTTCGTACCCTCCTCCACTTCCCGCCGAAACTTCTCGATCTCGCGGGCGTCGCGGAAGGACAGGAGCTCGAAGTACCGCCACATGAGCTCATCCGAGATGGACATGATCTTCCCGAACATCTGGTCGGGCGCTTCTGTGATGCCGATGTAGTTGCCGAGCGACTTGGACATCTTCTGCACGCCGTCGAGGCCTTCGAGCAGCGGCATGGTGAGCACGACCTGCGGCGGCTGGCCGTAGTGCTCCTGCAGTTGCCGCCCGACGAGCAGGTTGAACTTCTGGTCGGTTCCGCCTAGCTCGACATCCGCACGCAATGCAACGGAGTCGTAGCCCTGCACCAGCGGATACAGGAATTCATGGATGGCGATGGGCCTCCCCTCGGAATGACGACGATGAAAATCATCGCGCTCCAGCATGCGCGCCACGGTGTGCTTGGCAGCCAGCTGGATGAGCCCGGCGGCATCCATCTTTGACATCCACTCCGAGTTGAAGGCAATGCGCGTCTTCTCCGGGTCGAGGATCTTGTATATCTGCTCCTGGTACGTACGCGCGTTCTCCTGCACTTCCTCGCGAGTGAGTGGCGGACGCGTCGCGTTCTTGCCGGTCGGGTCGCCGATCATCCCGGTGAAGTCGCCGATCAGGAACACGACCTCGTGCCCGAGCAGCTGAAACTGCCGCATCTTGTTTATCAGCACGGTGTGCCCGAGGTGCAGGTCGGGCGCTGTCGGATCGAAACCCGCTTTCACGCGCAACGGCCTGCCTTCGCCGAGCCTTTTGATCAGTTCGTCTTCAACAAGTATTTCGGAGGCACCGCGGCGCAGGAGCTCCATGGCGTCGCTCGGCGAAGCTTGGGGGGAAACCATCAGAAAGACTCCCAGAGGTCGTGTTCTTAATGTTGCAGCGCTCGTAATTCCCGGATTTCCCGGGAAAAACCGCCTACTCCAACATTGACCATAACGTCCTAGCGCGAGTACTGTTACCGCGCCATTCGAGGGGTAGTTCCATGTCGGAGTTTCGTCGTACCAGAACCGATTATAAGGCAAGCATGCGGCTCGCTCGCGGTGCTCGTCACCACTATTTCCTGATGTCGCTTGCCTGCCTGCTGGCGGTGGTGATCTTCAACGTGTCCTCGAGCCCGTCAAAGTCTCCCATTGACGTGGCCACGTTCTACAGTGATGCGCCGCGCGCGCTCCCCGTTCCGCCGCTTCCCTCTTCGGCAAGCGACGTCACGGCGGCCAGCGACGCCGAACGTCGGGTGATGGAACTCGTCGTGCAGCCCGGGGATTCGCTCGCGGCCCTGTTCCAGCGTCACGGGCTTTCCGCCCAGGATCTGCATGAAATCATGAAGCTCGGACCGGCAGTATCACGCCTGCGGCGCCTGCATCCGGGCGACGTGATAGAGGTCAGCGCCGAGAAGAACGGCCAGGTCATCCGACTGTCCACGACGGCGGGAAGCGAGCAGCGGCTGGAAGTGATTCGCCAGGAGGGCGGCTTCCTCGCGAGCGAAATCGAACTGCCTGTCCAGCGCATCATCAAGGTCGCCAGCAACACGATTCGCACGTCCCTTTACCAGGCCGGCTACGACGCCGGCCTGTCCGACAAGCTGATCATGGACATCGCCAGCATCTTTGGCTGGGACATCGACTTCGCGCTCGACATCCGCGAAGGCGACCAGTTCCGGATCATCTACGAGGAGCTCTGGCGTGACGGCGAGAAGATCGCCGACGGCAGCATTCTCGCCGCCGAGTTCATCAATGCGGGACGCCGGCTGGGCGCCGTGCGCTTCGTCGATGACGAGGGACAGATCGCCTACTACTCGCCGGACGGCAAGGCCATGCGCAAGACCTTCCTGCGCGCGCCGCTGAATTTCAGGTACGTGAGTTCGGGCTTCAATCCGCGCCGGCTGCACCCGGTGTTGAAGCGTGTCCGGCCGCACAACGGCATCGACTACGCCGCACCCGAAGGCACGCCGGTCTATGCCGCCGGTGACGGTCGCGTGGTGCGTTCCGCTTACGATCGCAACAACGGTCACCACGTCTTCCTGCAGCACGGCTCGAGGTACGTCACGAAGTATCTGCATTTCTCCCGTCGCGCCGTGAAGACTGGCGATCGCGTGAAGCAGGGGCAGCTGATCGGCTACGTTGGCTCGACCGGCCTCGCCAGCGGCCCGCACCTGCACTACGAGTTCCTGGTCGACGGCGTGCATCGCAATCCGCGCACGGTGGAATTGCCGGATGCCGCACCGATTCCCGACAACTACCGTGAACGGTTCGTGGCGATGAGCCAGCCGCTGTTCCGGCAGCTGGAGCTGCTCGACCCGGTCATCCAGATCGCGGCAGCGCCCTGAGGAAACAGGACATGAGCGAGCTCTATGTCGGGCTCATGTCCGGAACCAGTCTGGACGGCATAGACGCCGCGCTTGTCGATTTCTCGAATGGCATCCACGTCGTCCATGCGCTGACGGCGGACTTTCCGCAGGACCTGCGGGACAGGCTTGCGGCCATCATCGACGGGCCGCAAAGCGTCAGCCTGGACATGCTCGGCGAGACGGATGCCTGGCTTGGGGAGACTTACGCCGGCGTCGTGAAGCGATTGCTGGATGAAGCCGGCATGACTCGCGAGGCAGTCGCGGCAATCGGCTGTCACGGTCAGACCATTCGCCACTCTCCCGATCTCGCTCATCCGTTCACATGGCAGCTCGGCGACCCCAACCGGCTTGCCGCGCTCACCGGCCTTGTCACCGTCGCCGACTTCCGCCGCATGGACATGGCTTACGGCGGCCAGGGCGCACCCCTCGTGCCCGCCTTTCATCAAGCCTGCTTCGGGCGTGATGACGAGGTGCGCGCGGTGATCAACATCGGTGGAATTTCCAACCTCACCCGCCTGGGAAAGACGGTCATAGGCTACGACATCGGCCCGGGCAACGGCCTGATGAATGAATGGATTCGTGAGCGGCGCGGCGAGCCTTTCGATCGCGACGGCGAATGGGCGTCGAGCGGACGAATCAGCGAATCGCTGCTCGCGGCCTTCCTTGCAGACCCTTTCTTCAGCCGCCCGCCACCGCGCAGCACCGGAAGGGAACATTTCAACCTCGCGTGGGTGAAGCGACACATCGAAAGGTATCCGCTCGACGACGCGGACGTGCAGGCGACGCTGCTTGCGCTCACCGCGACCAGCATTGCGAAGGAATGCCGCGAGGCGGAGGCACGGCGCGTGCTGGTCTGCGGCGGCGGAACGAGGAACGTCGCCTTGATGAAGGCGCTGGAACGCGAGCTTGCGCCGCTGCCGGTGGAATCCACCGGACAACACGGTCTCGATCCTGATTTCGTGGAAGCGGCGGCATTCGCCTGGCTGGCACAACAGCGCCTAGCATCGCGCCCGGGCAACCTACCCTCGGTGACGGGCGCGACGCAAGCCGCGCCCCTGGGTAGCGTCTACCTTCCGGGAGTCTGAACGTCCGGAAGGCGGGACCGCTCAGATGGAGAACGACGAGCCGCAGCCGCAGGTCGTGCTGGCGTTGGGGTTCCGAATGATGAACTGCGCGCCTTCGAGATCTTCCTTGTAGTCGATCTCCGCGCCGACCAGGTACTGGTAGCTCATCGGGTCGACCAGCAGCTTCACGCCGGCCTTCTCGACTTCCGTATCGCCCTCGGCGACTTCCTCATCGAAGGTGAAGCCGTACTGGAAGCCCGAGCATCCGCCACCGGTGACGAACACCCGCAGCTTCAGGTTCTCGTTGCCTTCTTCCTCGATCAGCTCCCGCACCTTGTTCGCTGCCGACTCGGTAAACACCAGCGCGTTTGCCGCGGGATCATGCGTTTGCACACTCATTGCATCACCCATCAATTGGACTCTTCGGCCGGCTCCGCAGCAGCGGCATCATGGCTGAGCGCGAGCCGCGGCTGTCCGCCCGGCTTGTGCACCAGCTTGCCGTTGACGGTAGCGCCGGCCTCCATGCGCAGGAGGTTGTAGTAGACGTTGCCCTCGACCTTGGCCTGCGCACCCAGCTCGAGACGCTCGGTGACATGGACATCACCCTTGATCGTGCCGTTCAGCATGAGCTCGGGAACGCGCACTTCCCCTTCAATCACGCCGCGCTCGCTCACCGACAGGCGCGAACCGGTTTCGCTGGCCGTCACATTTCCGGTGACGTTGCCATCCACGTGCAGTCCACCCTGGAAAAGGATGTCCCCAGTAACCTTGGTATTGTTCCCGACCAAGGTATCCATGGCCGGCGATCTGCGTTTGTTGCCACCCAGCATCGGGTCCTCCCGGAGTGCCCTGTAATCTGCAAGAAACATTTTACCGTAAGCCACGGCGCCAAAGCGCGGGCCACAGCACGTTTGTCAGCCGGCGATGTCGGTCCATTTCAGTGTCTGCATCAGCGGCTCGGCACCACGACCGCTGGGCAGCACTGCAATATCCACGCTTTCCGGAGTGAAATCCTCGGGCAGGCGCAACAATCCTTCGAAGTCCTGGAAGTAACGGAAGGAGTAGGCCAGCTCCTTGCCTTCTCCCACGAGGAGCTCCTGCAGCGACAGCGTGCGCGGCTCGCCACCCTGCATGCCGGTAAGCTTGACCTCCACCTTGCCCGACACGCGCCGGTCGTGCTTGACGGCCTGGATCAACACCAGGCGGTAACGGTATAGCCTGTCCTCTCCAGGACCACGGGCGACGGAGAAACTCTGCACCCGCAGGCCGGCCTGGCCGTTTTCCGGCGAGACGATGCCGCGGTAGAAGGCGAGCTCTTCCTGCAGCCCCAGCGCCTCGTCCTGCATCTCGGCGAGTTCCCGCTGCACGCGTTCGCGAGCCTCGCGGTCGATCTCGCTGGAGCGCTCCAGCAGGGCAATGCGTTCGCGCAGTTCACGATTCGCTTCGGTCAACCGGCGAATTTCGTCCGCCTGCTGCTGCTGCAGGCGCCCGGCCTCCAAGGCATCAAAACCCGCCCGCCGGCGGCCGAACTCGAAGGCGCCGGCAATGGCTGCCGCTGCCAGCACTGTCATCACCGTCCAGATGATGGCGTTGCGATAGGGTCGGTGCGGGCGTACTACCAGTCTGGTCATCGACAAGAAGCTCCGGGCAAAGGCTTAGATCATAACCGCTGCACGACGTTGAGCGGTAAGCCCGGGGCTATAATCGCCGCACCGCGACACGAGGAGAGACCGATGCTGTGGCTGAAATCCTTTCACCTGATCTTCATGGTCACGTGGTTTGCCGGCCTGTTCTACCTGCCCCGCCTGTTCGTCTACCACGCCATGACGGAGGACAGCGCGGGCAACGAGCGCTTCAAGGTCATGGAACGCAAGCTGCTCATCATCACGCACATCGGCATGGCGCTGACCTGGATTTTCGGCCTCGCCATGCTCGCGAACTACGCCTGGGCCGCCTTCGGCTCGCAGGGCTGGCTGCACGCCAAGCTCACGCTGCTCGTCGCGCTGACGCTTTACACCGTCTGGTGCGCGCGCATCGTGCGAACATTCCGCCGCGATGCGAACACGCGCAGCCACGTGTGGTACCGCTGGTTCAACGAAGTCCCGGTGGTGTTCCTGGTGGCCATCGTGCTGCTGGCCGGTTTGAAGCCGTTCTGATGTTTCAATGCTAGAATTAGAAAAGTTAAAACACC
This sequence comes from Gammaproteobacteria bacterium, assembly GCA_029263725.1. Classification (GTDB taxonomy): domain Bacteria; phylum Pseudomonadota; class Gammaproteobacteria; order Natronospirales; family JAJUFS01; genus JAJUFS01. The sequence goes on from JAJUFS010000031.1 coordinate 6,774, forward strand.
AACACTGATAAAGGAGGCAAAACATGAGCGTGCTCGTTGGCCGCAAGGCCCCCGACTTCACCTGCGCTGCCGTCCTCGGCGACGGCAAGATCGTGGATGAATTCAAGTTTCTTGAGCACACGAAGGGCAAGTACCGCCTCGTGTTCTTCTATCCGCTGGACTTCACCTTCGTCTGCCCCTCCGAGCTGATCGCGCTGGACAAGCGCATGGATGAGTTCAAGGCGCGCAACGTGGAAGTCGTCAGCGTGTCCATCGACAGCCAGTTCACGCACAACGCCTGGCGCAACACGCCGATCGACAAGGGCGGCATCGGCCCGGTCCGCTACACCATGGCCGCGGACGTCACCCACCAGATCGCCCGTGACTACGGCGTTGAAACCCCGGATGGCGCGGTGGCCTTCCGCGGCGCATTCCTGATCGACAAGGATGGCCTCGTGCGTCACCAGGTCGTCAATGACCTGCCGCTCGGCCGCAATATCGACGAGCTGATCCGCATGGTCGACGCGCTGCAGTTCTTCGAGGAAAACGGCGAGGTCTGCCCAGCCAATTGGCAGAAGGGCAAGGCCGGCATGAAGGCCGACCCGAAGGGCGTGGCCGACTACCTCGCGAAGGAAGCGGAGAACCTGTAATCCGCTCCTGCCTTCGAGGCATGAAGAAAGCCGCCCTTCCGGGCGGCTTTCTTGTTTCGCCTGTTACTGTTACGACATCTGTGACTGCTGGTAGTTCTGCAGGCCGACGCGCTCGATGAGCTCGAGCTGCGTTTCCAGCCAGTCGATGTGCTCTTCTTCGGATTCGAGAATCTCCGTGAACAGCTTGCGCGAAACGTAGTCGCCGACGCTTTCGCTGTAGGCGATGGCCTCCCGCAGCAGCGGCACGGCGTCCTTCTCGAGGCGCAGGTCGCACTCCAGCGCCTCGCGCACGTCCTCGCCGATCAGCAGCTTGCCCAGGTCCTGGAGGTTCGGCAGTCCCTCGAGAAACAGGATGCGCTCGATCAGCGCATCGGCGTGCTTCATCTCATCGATGGACTCTTCGTATTCCTTCTCGCCCAGTTCCTTGAGCCCCCAGTTGCGAAACATGCGGGCATGGAGGAAGTACTGGTTGATGGCGGTCAGCTCGTTGGTCAGTGCCTTGTTGAGGTACTGGATGACCTTGGGGTCGCCTTTCATGACGAGACTCCTGGCAGCGGTTCCGGAATGCTGCAAGCCTACCGCAAGCCGCTGAAGAGCTCAAATAAGTCGTTGTTTTTCAAAGAAAATAATCGGAATGAAAACGATTCCGCTTACGCCGCGGAGGGCGACCAGGTGCCCATCGGCACTTCCTGGCGGGCGGACTTTTCCAGTTCGTCGGTGAGTATCTGGCGGGCGAGAGGGGCGCACTTGCCGCAGGTGGTGGCGCACCCGGTGGTACGGGAAAGTTCGCGCAGCGAGCAGCAGCCTTCGCGGGCCTTGGCGCGAATCTGTTTGTCAGTCACGGCATTGCAGATGCAGACGTACATGCGTCACCCTCCGGTTCGGCAGTATTTGAATGCAAATGGGAATGATTGTCAATTAGATTGAGTAAAAAGCCGGCGCAAAGGCCGGCTTTTCCCTTCCCCAGGTTCAGAAGGCCAGTCTGAGCCCCGCCAGTGCCATGCGCGGCTTGCCGGGGCGCGCGCCTGCCGGCGCCCAGGAAACCAGGTACTCCTCGTCGAACAGGTTGTCGACGCGCAGGAAGGCGTCCGTGCTGGCGTTCAGGGCGTAGGCTACTGAGAGGTCTACCAGCACCCGGCTGTCGATGCGCTCCATGGCGGATGTCGCGCCGCTGCCCGCCGTCGCGCGGGTGGCATCGACGTAGTTGATGGCAAGGCCAACGTCCCAGGCGCCCTGCACATAACCGGTCAGCAGCTGCAGCTGGTGCTCGGGCGTGTACGGGAACTCGTCGCCAGCGGTGACGTTGCCCCAGGGTTCATAGGCGCTGGCGAAGCTGGTCTCGAACTCGGCTTCCGCCGTCCAGGTCCAGGCAACGCCGAGCGGAACCTGGCCGTTGCCGACCGCGAAACTCGTGCCGGCGCGCAGTTCCAGGCCGCGCACGATGGCCTCGCCGCCGTCGAACTGGTCGCCGATCTCGCAGCCGCCACCCGTGGAGGCGGTGCAGGTGCCGACCATGTTCGAATAATCGGTGTTGAAGACGATGGCTTCGAAGTAATTGCCGTTGTCGCGATACCGCGCACCGATCTCGATGTTGACGCTTTCTTCCGGATCCGACGTTGAGCCGGGGCCGGGCGGGTTGAAGCCCTTGTGCACGCCGCCGATCAGGCGCCAGTGATCACCGAGCCGGTAGGTCGCGCCGATCCCCGGAATGAACACGGAAACATTGTGCTCGCGCACGCCGGTCGCACCGCCAACGCGGCCCGGATCATTGAGCGCGTAATCACTGCGGCGAAGGTCGATGTCCTCGTAGCGGAAGCCCGGCGTGACCTGCCAGTTGCCGAAGGACATGCGGTTGCGGACGTAGACCGTGCGCGCTTCCGCGAACCCGACGCGGTTGGTCTGGCTGCCGCGCGCGCCGTCGGTGGTGCGCACCAGCGTGCCGGCGTCCATGCGGAACAGGTCGTCGTCCTGCAAGCGGTCTTCCTCGTCCTCGTGCAGGCGCACACCGACGGTCAGCCGGTGATCCACCGCGCCGGTCGCAAAGCCGTAGCCAAGGCTCGCCTGCAGGCCCTGCGCGTAGTACTCGCGGTTGTTGTTGCGCAGCCTGAACGCATCATCCGGGCTGGTCGCGCCGCGCACCCAGGCCATCTCGTCGGCATGTCCGATGGGGTCGGCAAGCAGGCCGCCGATGCCGATGCCGTTCACGCTGTCCAGCTTGAACCAGTTGCGCGCGAACTCGTTGCGATAGGCGACCACCGACAGATCCCAGGCGCCGTCGGCCGGCGCAACCGTCCAGGCTAGCTGCAGCTGCTCGTGCTCGGTGGCGATGTTGTCGAGCTGGGAGGCGGCGTAACGCTGGTAGGGATCACGCTCGTAGTCGTCCAGCGTCAGGCCGAGATAGGTTTCGTTGCCGTCCTGCAGGGTGCGCCCGAGCTTCAGTTCCAGCATCTGCTCGAGGTTCGCGCCGGGCGAGGTGTTGAAGCGGAACTTCGCGAGGTAATCCTCCAGCCGCGTGCCGGTGTCAGCACCGTTCGGCAGCTGCTTGAAGCCCATGCCGTCCTGCTGCACGGTCTCGATCAGCCAGCCGAAGTTGCGGCCGGTGTCGCCGTACCAGGCATGCAGGTCAATGGTGTCGAATTCGCCGAACAGCAGGCTGGCCTCGCCGGCGGCGCTGTCGGGAATGGGCGTGGAAACCAGGTTGAGCGCGCCGCCCACCGTGCGCGGGCCCTCGGTGATGGACGCCGGCCCCTTAAGGACTTCGACCGCGTGCATGCGCCGCTGCGTGGGGAAGTAATAGGCGGCGGGCGCGGCATAAGGCGCCGGCGCGATGAGCACGCCGTCTTCCATCAGCGTGATGCGGCTGGAGCGATCCTGGCCCGAGCCGCGGATGCCGATGTTCGGCCGCAGCCCCAGGCCTTCCTCTTCCTGCAGGTACACGCCGGGCACGCTGCGCAGTACCTGGTTGATGTCGGTGTATTCGAAGACTTCCAGCTCGGCAGGCCCAAGGCGCTGCGCGGAACCGGGAATCTCGACGATCCCTTCCGCCTGCCCCAGTACCGTGAACACTTCCAGGGCGGCGCTATCGGGCGCGACCAGGCCCGCGTCATCTGCCACCGCCAATCCCGCGCCCGCCAGCAGCAAGCCGGCAACGATCAAGCGTTTCATCAATCCCTCTCTTGCATATCCGGAATCGGAATGGCGCGAATCGTAGTTCAAATGAGAATCGTTATCAATACGCAAATGCCGCATTCGACGCGATGGTGGAGGGGCAATTGGACTGAGAACCGTCGGGTTCAGCGCGGGAAAACGACGACGTGCTCGGCGTCCAGCCGCACCCCGATCGCCTCCCCCAGCGGGTGGTCATGGTGGCTGGGGACCAGCGACAGGATTTCCGTACCGTCGGGGAGACGGAGCGTGTAAAGAATGGTCGCGCCGCGAAACACCTTTTTCACCACCACGGCCTTCATGGAAGCGCCGTCGTCATGCACGACGTCGTCCGGCCGCAGCAGCACGTCCACCTCGGTCCCTGGGGGCAGGACGTGTTCGGCGCGGCTGCGCGGCGTCCCGAGCGCGGTCTGCACGCGGCCATCCGCCGCCATCCGCCCGTTGATGAATACGCCCTGGCCGACGAAGTCGGCCACGAAACGGCTCACCGGCCGGTGATAGAGGTTGTAGGCGGTATCCCATTGCACCATGTGGCCGGAATGCATGACGCCGATGCGGTCTGCAAGCGCAAACGATTCGTGCTGGTCGTGGGTGACGAACAGCGCGGTCGCGCCCTGGCTCCGGAGAATGTCGCGCACCTCGACGGCCAGTTCCTCGCGCAACTCGGTGTCCAGGCTGGAGAAGGGTTCGTCCAGCAGGATGAGGCGCGGCCGGGTCACCAGCGCGCGCGCCAGCGCCACCCGCTGCTGCTGCCCCCCGGAGAGTTCATGCGGATAGCGGTCCGCAAGATCCGGCAGCCGCACCACGGCGAGCATCTCCAGCGCCGCCGCATGCCGCGCGCCGCGAGCAAGCTGACGCAGGCCGAAGGCGACGTTCTCGAGTACGGTGAGATGCGGGAACAGCGCGAAGTCCTGGAACACCACGCGCACGCCGCGCCGCTCGGGCGGCACGTGCCGCTGCGCGGCGGCCACGCACTCGCCACCAAGGCGGATCTCGCCGGCACATGGCGACTCGAATCCCGCGATCGCGCGCAACACGCTGGTCTTGCCGCAGCCGCTGGGGCCGAGCAGGCAGCCGATCTCGCCGGCCTCCAGGCGCAGGCTCAGTCCTTCCACCACCAGCGGCCCGGCCTCGTAGCGCAGGGCAAGATCATCGATTTCGAGCAGCATTGAGGCTCCGTATCAGCATCAGCACCGGCAGCATGCCGGCCAGGACGATCGCGACCGCAGGCAGTGCGGCGCGCGCGTACTCACCTTCCGAGGTCAGCTCGAAGACGCGCGTCGCCAGCGTTTCCCAGCCATACGGCCGCAGCATCAGCGTGATCGGCATGTCCTTCAGCACATCGACGAAGGCAAGGATCGCTCCTGTCAGCACGCCACCGCGCAGCAGCGGCAGGTGCACGCGCGCAAGCAATTCGGCGGACGTCGCGCCGAGGCTGCGCGCCGCCTCATCGAGATTGCGCCCGATGCGGCCGAAGGCACTCTCGACCGGGTTGAAGCCGACGGCAAGGAAGCGCGCGAGGTAGGCGATCAGCAGCACCGCGAGCGTTCCCTGCAAGTGGAAAGCACTCGCCTCCTCGCCCGCGAGCATTCGCCAGCCGGCGGTGAGTCCATTGCTCGCCATCGCAACCACGGCGAACAGGCCAACGGCAATCACTGGCCCCGGCAATGCGTAGCCCAGGCTGGCCAGCCGCGAAAGCAACTGTGCCTGCCAGCCGCGGGCATTCCTCAAGGCGTAGCCCAGCAGTACTGCCACCGCCACGATCAGCAGCGCGCCGCTCGCGGCAAGCAGCAGCGAGCGGCCAAGGTAGCCGAGATAGTTCGCGGAAAACTCCGCCGCGAAGGATTGCACGCTCCAGGCAATGAGCTGCAGCAAGGGCAGGATGAAGGCGGCCGCCAGCACCAGCCCGCACAACAGGGTCGCGGCCAGCGCCTTTCCGCCGCCCAGGCGGGTGCGTTTCACTTGTGCGCCCGTGGCCGCGACGAACCGGCGCCGCAGGCGCCGCCGCTGCTCCAGCACGGCGAGCACCAGCACCACCGTGACCAGCACGGCGGCGAGCTGCATGGCGCCGTCAAAGGAAAACAGCGCGAACCAGGTCTTGTAGATGGCGGTGGTAAAGGTGTCGTAGTTGAAGGCGGCCACGGTGCCGAAGTCCGCCAGCGTTTCCATCACCACCAGTCCCACGCCGCCGGCGATCCACGGCCGCGCCAGCGGCAAGGCAGCGTGCAGGAAAGCCTCGCGCCATGACATGCCCAGCGAACGCGCCGCCTCCATGGCCCGCGCGCCCTGGCCGCGGAAGGCCTCGCGCGCCAGCAGGTAGACGTAGGGATACAGGGTGAGCCCGAGCACGAGGATCACGCCGCCGCGGCTGCGGATCTCGGGAAAGCCGTGAATGCCGGTCGCGCGCAGCATGGCCTGTACCGGACCGGCGAAGTCGAGCAGACCGATGTAGACGAAGGCGAGCACATAACCGGGCGCGGCGAGCGGCAGCAGCAGGCTCCATTCGAACCACCTGCGCCCCGGGAACTCGGTCAGCGCCACCAGCGCCCCGAGCGTGATGCCGAGCAATGCCGCCAGCAAGGCAACGCCCGCGACCAGCCAGAAGGTGTTCAGCGCCGCCTGCGGCAGCACGTAGTCCAGCAGGTGCGGCCAGATCTCCGGCGGCGTAGCGAGCGCCCGGAGCGCGCTCGCGAAAATCGCCGCCAACGGCAGCACCACCGGCAGCACGAACCACCACGCGCTCCACGGCAAACGGCGGCGCGACATGTCCGGTCAGCGGTAGCCGCTTCGGTCCATCAGCATCACCGCCCTCGCCTGCAGACGGCCGGCATTGCTGACGTTGATGACGTTCGGCTTGAACTCGCCCCAGGCGGCGATCAGCGGATCGGCGGGCACCTCGGGGTTGGCCGGGTATTCCAGGTTGAGTCCGGCGAACATTTCCTGCGCCTCGGCCGAGGACAGCCACTCGATCAGGCGGCGGCCGAGTTCCGGGTTCGGCGCGTGCTTCGTCACGCCCGCACCGGAGACGTTCACGTGCACGCCGCTGCCGTCCTGGTCCGGCCAGAAGACGGTGACCGGCAGCTCCGGCGTGGCCCGCAGCATGCGTCCGAGGTAATAGGTGTTGACGATGCCGACGTCGCACTGGCCGGCGGCGATCGCGCTCAGCACTTCGTTGTCGCTGGCGAACGGCGGCGCGGCGAGATTCCGCACCCAGCCGCGCACGATCTCCTCGGTGCGCGCCTCGCCATGCTCGGCGAGCAGCATGGCCACCAGCGACTGGTTGTAGACCTTCTTCGAGGTGCGCAGGCACAGCCGGCCGCGCCATTCGGGTTCGGCCAGTGCCGCGTAACCGGACAGCGCTGCCGGATCGACCTTTTCCCTGTTGTAGACGATGGTGCGGGCACGCACCGACAGCCCGAACCAGCGGTTTTCAGGATCGCGAAGGTGCGCCGGCACGTTGTTCTCGAGCACCTCCGAGTCCGTCGCCTGCAACAGGCCCATCTCGGAAGCCGCCCACAGGTTACCGGCATCCACGGTAAGCAGCACGTCCGCGGGGGTGTTCGCACCTTCCGCGCGCAGCCGCTGCATCAATGGCCCTTCCTTGTCGGTCACGTAACGTACCTTGATGCCGGTGTCCGCGGTGAAGCGCTCGAACAGCGGCTTGATCAGGTGCTCGTTGCGCGACGAGTAGACGACGACCTCTCCGGGTGCCGCGAGCGCCGGCGCGCCGGCCAGCAGTCCGAGCAGCACGACGGCGAATCGAAAGGCGGCTTTCATGAACACCTCCACGGCGAAACCTTTCAAATGAGAATCATTCGCAAATGATAAGCGGAAAGGCGGGGAAAGGAAACCGCTCAGGACGCCGTGCCGCGGCGGGCTGATTCGGCAAGCAGCGGCGCCAGTTCCTCCAATGCCTGGCGGTAGACAGCGCGCTTGAAGAAGATGACTTCATCGACCGGCGCCCAGTAATCGACCCAGCGCCATTCGTCGAACTCCGGCACCTCGGTGCTATCGAAGGCGATGTCCTGCTCCTCGCCGAGGAAACGCAACAGGAACCATTGCTGCTTCTGACCGACGCAGCGGGGTTCGCTGCCCCGACGCTGGAACTGCTCGGGCAGGCGATACTGCAGCCACTCGCGGGTGCGGCCGAGGACTTCGACCTGCTCGGGCCGCAGGCCGATTTCCTCGTGCAGCTCGCGGTACATGGCCTGTTCGGGGGTTTCGTGCGCGCGAATGCCGCCCTGGGGAAATTGCCAGCCGCCCCGGCCTACCCGTCTTCCCCAGAACACGCGCCGTTCATCATTGCAGAGAATGATGCCGACATTGGCGCGAAAGCCATCCGCGTCGATCATGCCACTACCCCTGTTGTTGCCCTCATCTTAACCGATCGGCACGCGGCTTTCGGTTGCGGCGCGCCGGACGGGTACAATCGCGCGACGCTTCCACTTCGGTTCTCCATGCCACGCCATTACCCGACATTTCTCGCCCTGCTCGCGCTGCTTGCCATCGCCGCCATGGGCATTGCGCTCGCCGCGGGCAGCGTCGCCATCGCGCCGCGCGAAGTGCTCGCGGCGCTGCTGGGTGACGGCGATCCGCTGGCCGGACGGCTGGTGCTGGAAGCGCGCTTGCCGCGCGCCTCCGCGGCATTCGCCACGGGCGCGCTGCTGGCGCTGGCCGGTTGCCTGATGCAGGTGCTGCTGCGCAATCCGCTCGCCGATCCCTACGTGCTGGGCGTCTCGGGAGGCGCCGCGGTCGGCGCGCTGCTGGTGATCATGCTGGGCGCCACCGGCATCGCCGTCGGCGGGGCGGCCTTCGGCGGCGCGCTCGCCTCCACGCTACTGGTGTTCTCGCTGGCGCATGGCCGCGGCGACTGGGCGCCGGCGCGCCTGCTGCTCACCGGCGTGGTAATCGCCGCCGGCTGGGGCGCGCTGATCAGCCTGCTGCTCGCCATCGGCCCGGATGCCAGCCTGCGCAGCATGCTGTTCTGGCTGATGGGCGATTTCAGTTTCAGCAGCGGTTCGCGCGGCGCATGGCTGGTGCTGCTGCTGGGCCTTGCCGGACTGCTGCCGTTCTCGCGGCATCTCAACCTGCTGGCGCACGGCGAGCTGCAGGCGCGCGCGCTCGGCGTGCCGGTGCAACCGCTGAACATCGCCATCTATCTCGTCGCCTCGCTGTTCACCGCGGTGGCGGTCATGCACGGCGGCAGCATCGGCTTCGTCGGCCTGGTGGTGCCGCACATGGTGCGGCTGGTGGCGGGCTCCGATCACCGCCGGCTGCTGCCTGCGGCGGCATTGCTCGGCGGCACGCTGCTGGTGCTGGCGGACACCGCCTCGCGCACGGTGATCGCGCCAAGGCAATTGCCGGTGGGCGTGGTCACCGCCTTCATCGGCGTGCCGCTGTTCCTGTGGCTGCTGAACCGTTCGCGGAGTCCGGCATGAGCAGGCTCTCGCTGCATGAGCTCAGCGTGCGCATCGCCGGCAAGACCGTCTGCGAACAGCTCACGATGTCGCTGCAGGCGGGCCGCTGCATCGGCCTGCTGGGCGCGAACGGCGTCGGCAAGACCACGTTCCTGCTGACGCTCGCCGGCCTGCGCGCGCCCGCCGCCGGACGCATCGAGCTGGATGGCAGAGATCTCGCAACGCTCGGCCGCCGCCGCACCGCGCAGCGCCTGGGCATGCTGATGCAGCAGCACGCGGATCCCTTCCCGGCCTCGGTGCTGGAAACCTGTCTCAGCGGGCGCCATCCGCACATCGGCTTCTGGCAATGGGAGTCGCAGCAGGATCACGAGATCGCGCTGCAGGCCTTGCAGGTGACCGGCATGCAAACGCTGGCGGAACGCGACGTGCACGCGCTCTCGGGCGGCGAGCGCCGCCGGCTCGGCATCGCCACCCTGCTCGCGCAGCAGCCCGACGTGTTCCTGCTGGATGAGCCCGTCGACCAGCTGGACCTTTACCACCAGATGCGGCTGCTGGCGCATTTCCGCGAGCTTGCGGAACGGGAGAACAAGCTGGTGCTGATGAGCCTGCACGACGTCAACATGGCGGCGCGCTTCTGCGATGAAGTGCTGCTGCTGTTCGGCAACGGCGAGCTGCTGCACGGTCCGACCTACAGGGTGCTCACCACCGCCAACCTGGAACGGCTGTACGGCATCCCGGTGCGCATGATCGTCACCGAGGATGCGCTGTTCTTTCAGCCGGGCTGACCGGTCGAAATCCGGCCTTCGAGGTAAAGCACCGCACGCCCGCCGAGACGAACCCGTTCGCCATCGAGCTCGCATTCGAGCGAGCCGCCGCGCGCCGACAGCTGCCGCGCGCGCAGGCGGTCGCGGCCGAAGCGCTCCGCCCAGTACGGCACCAGCGTGCAATGCGTGGAGCCGGTCACCGGGTCCTCCGGCACCCCGACCTTGGGCACGAAATAGCGCGACACGAAATCCACGCCGTTCATGCCCGGCGCCGTCGCCGCCACGCCCTGTCCCGGCAGCGCCAGCAGCCTGTGCATGTCGGGCGCGAGTTCCGCGACCTCGCGGGCGGACTCGAACACCGCGACCAGCTTGTCGCTGTCGGGGTTGTCCAGCGCGGTCCGAAGCACCGCCACGGGCTCGCGCCCCAGCGCCTCGCCAACCTTGCCCTCGTCCGGCCAGGGCTGGGCAGCGCGCGCCGGGAAATCCAGCCACAACAGTTCGCCCTCACGGCGCACGCGCAGTTCGCCGCTGGCGGTGTCGAAGCGCAGTTCGCCGGCGCTGGTCTCGTACCTTTCGAAAATGATGAAGGCGCTGGCAAGCGTCGCGTGCCCGCACAGGTCGATTTCGCGCAGCGGCGTGAACCAGCGCAGCCGGTAGCTGCCATTGCCGCCGGTGAAGAACGCGGTTTCCGAGAGGTTGTTCTCCATCGCGATGCGGCGCAGGGTTTCATCCGGCAGCCATTCAGCGAGCGGCACCACCGCGGCGGGATTGCCCGCGAACAGGCGGTCGGTGAAGGCATCGACCTGGTAGATCGGCAGTTGCATCAGTCGCTCCAGTC
>JAJUFS010000106.1 GCA_029263725.1 Gammaproteobacteria bacterium
GTGCAACGCCGAACTTCCTGCAAGGCCTCGAGACTGCGATCGCGGATGGTGTGCGGCTCGTGCAGCTGCGTGCGCCGTCGCTGGACGAAGGCGAATACCTCGATCTGGCGCGACAGGTTCTGGATGTCTGTCGCCGGCACGGTGCGCGGCTGCTGCTCAATGCCGATCCTGCCGTACTGCACGCGGTGGATGCCGACGGCATTCATCTCAATGGCAGGCGGCTTGCACGCATCGGGGAACGGCCTGTCCCGAAGGGAAAATGGCTGTCGGCGTCCTGCCATGATCGCAGGGACCTGGAGCTTGCCGCGCGCTGCGGCGTGGATTTCGTGTTGCTGGGGCCGGTAATGCCGACCGCCACGCATCCGCAGGCGCTGCCGCTGGGCTGGCATGGTTTCGAAAGGCTGGTGGAGGACGCTTGCTTCCCGGTATATGCGCTGGGCGGCATGCATCCGCGGGACATCGAGCGCGCCCGTCTCGCCGGCGGCCAGGGCATCGCCGCGATCCGCTCGCTCTGGAACGGCTAATCGCCGGCGTCGCTGCCGTCCGGCGGCACCGGGTCTCCGGGGATCGTGTGCTCTTCCATGAACCACGCGCCGAGGTCGACCATCTTGCAGCGCTCCGAGCAGAACGGTTTCCAGCGCGAGGCTTCCGTCCACGGCACCCGGGCTCCGCAGCGTGGGCACTCGACGACGGTGATCTTGTTCTCGCTCATGATCAGATCTGGCAGATGGCGAGCTGGAAGGGTACATCTTCCTGCCGTTGGCGGGGTCGTTCGCCGGCATCGGGCTGTTCCAGGAAACGCACCGTGAAGCGGTGACGCCCGCCGGAAATCTCCGGGAAGACGCCGCTGTCCGGCGGCAGCAACACGCGGATCAATTGGGTCGCCATGCCACTGTCCAGGGTGCGATGGAACATTCCGCCATTCGCCACTTCCTGGGTGGGAACGGCGCTTTCGCGCAACAGCATCAGGATGAGGCGCAGGCCGCGGTCCAGCGCATCCAGTTCGCCAAACCAGCGTGCCAGCTGTTCCTGGCGCTTCTCGGCGGGCAGGCCCAGCCAGTGTTGCAGCGAGGGCAGGTCAAAGCTGCAGGTGCCGCCGGGAATGGACATGCGCTGCTTCACGGCGGACAGGAACTCGTTTTCCTTCAGGCTGCGGCCGAGCTGCGCGCCGGAAGCATCCAGCCGCCGGCCGACCTTCTCGAGGCTCTGCACGATGTTGTCCAGCCTTGCCGTGTCTATGCCCGGCCGGGAACGCAGCCGCGAGAGGGCCTGCGCCTGGCGTTCCATTTCCCTTAGCGCGTCGCTGCGCACGTCGCCGCGGCTGAGAATGGCGAGGATTTCCAGCAGCGCGGTCAGCGCCGCGCGATTGTCCCAGGGATCGGTGCCGGCAGCGTAGCGCTGTGCTCCGGCAAACAGGTGCTCGAGGCGCATGAAGGTGCGCACCCGCTCGTTCAGCGGCAGCTCGTAGGCCAGCCAGCGTGAGGTTTTCGTGTCGCTCATGCGGTCATTCTGAAGGACGGTGCGCAGGACCGGCAAACGGGCCTGCGAGTTCGAGATAGCGCTCGTGCTGCCGGGTCACCGCATCGTGCAAGGCGTCGATGCCGGCGTCGTTGACGATCACGTCGGTGGCGACCTTCAGCCGTGCCTCGCGGCTTGCCTGCGCCGCCAGGGCTTGCTCCGCCTGTTCGCGCGTGCTGCCGTCGCGCGCCATCAGGCGGGCGATCTGCGTCTCCTCGGGCACGTCGATGACCAGCACCCGGTCGAATCGCGAAGCGAAGCCGCCCTCGGCCAGCAGCGGAATCTCGATGATCGCGTAGGGCGCTTCGAGCGCCGCGAGCTCGCGTTCCAGCTGCTCGAGGATGAGCGGATGCAGCAGTGCATCCACCTGCCGGCGATCTTCGGGGTGACTGAATATCCGTGCCCGCAAGGCGGCGCGATCGAGCCGGCCCGCGTCATCCAGGATGTCTTCGCCGAAGTGCCCGACCAGCGCATCCAGTCCGGGTGCACCCGGTTCGACGACGTCGCGGGCGATGCGATCGGTGTCGATCACGGGAACGCCGAGTTCGCGGAAGCGCGCAGCCGCGGTGGACTTGCCGCTGGCGATGCCGCCGGTCAGGGCAACGCGCAGCATCTCAACGGTACAGGCCGAGATACCAGCCGATGATTGCGTCGCCCCAGAGGAAGGCGACCAGGCCGGCGATGGCGAGATAGGGGCCGAACGGCATGGGCTGGGCGCGGTCGCGTCCCTGGATGGCGATGGCGGCGATGCCAAGCACCGCGCCCGCCGCGGCCGCAAGCAGGATCACCAGCGGCAGCTGCTGCCAGCCCAGCCAGGCGCCGAGCGCGGCGAACAGCTTGAAGTCGCCATAGCCCATGCCTTCCTTGCCGGTCAGCAGCTTGAACAGCTGGAACACGGTCCAGAGGCTGAGATAACCGGCGGCGGCGCCGATGATGGCGTCCTGGGGCGGGACAAAGACGTTGCCGAGGCTGAACAGCAGGCCGAGCCAGAGCAGCGGCAGGGTGAGATCATCCGGCAACAGCTGATGGTCGATGTCGATGAAGGTCAGCGCGATCAGCAGCCACGCGAACAGGATTGCGCCTACGCCTGCCCAGCTCGCGCCGAACTTCCAGGCCATGAATGCGGCCAGCAGGCCGCTCAGGATTTCGATCGCGGGATAGCGCAGCGAGATCGGCGCGCGGCAGGCGGCACAACGGCCGCGCAGCAGCAGCCAGCTCAGCACCGGCACGTTCTGCCAGGCGCGAATCATTGCGCCGCAGTGCGGGCAGCGCGAGCGCGGCGCCAGCAGGGAGAACGGCTCGGAGGGCTCCTCCGGCAGGTCGAGGAGTTCGCGCGCCTGGGCCTTCCAGCCGCGGTCGAGCATGACCGGCAGGCGGTGGATCACCACGTTGAGAAAGCTGCCCACCAGGAGGCCGAGAACCGCGCATATGGCGATCCAGGCAGGCGGATGATTCTGGATCGCCAGCAGGATGTCAGACACGTCGCGCTCCGTTGGCAGGCGGGATCAGACCACCGAACCCATCTTGAAGATCGGCAGGTACATGGCGACGACCAGGCCGCCGACGAGAATGCCGAGGATGGCCATGATCATCGGCTCCATCAGCGCCGACATGTTGTCGACGGCGTCGTCCACCTCAGCTTCGTAGAAGTCGGCGACCTTCGCCGCCATGGCATCGATGGAACCGGATTCCTCGCCGATGGCGATCATCTGCACCGCCATGTTGGGGAACAGGCCCGTCTGGTCCATGGCAAGGTTGAGCTGCTGGCCGGTGGCGACCTGGTCGCGGATCGCCAGCACACCCTGTTCGTAGATGATGTTGCCGGTGGCGCCCGCCACCGACTGCAGCGCCTCCACCAGCGGCACGCCGGCAGCGAACATGGTCGATAGCGTGCGCGCGAAGCGGGCGATGGCCGCCTTGGTGATGATCATGCCGACCACCGGAATCTTCAACGTGATGCGGTCGAGCGTCTCGCGGAACTTGCGCGAGCGCTTCTTGGCGAAGACGAACGCGGATATGGCGCCGCCAATGACCACCAGGATGAACAGGCCCTTGTCGCGCACGTATTCCGACAGGGTGATCACCATCTTGGTGAAGGCCGGCAGGTCCGCGCCGAAGCCCTTGAACAGGTCCTCGAACTGCGGAATCACGTAGACGAGCAGGATGGCGGTGACGATGAAGGCGATTACCAGGATGGAGATCGGGTAGGTCAGCGCCTTCTTGATCTTCTTCTTGATCGCCTCGGTCTTTTCCTTGTAGGTGGCGATCTTGTCGAGCAGCGTTTCCAGCGCGCCAGCCTGTTCGCCGGCTTCCACCAGGTTCACGAACAGGTCGTCGAAATACAGCGGATGCCGCGCCAGCGCCTCGGCAAGGTTCGCCCCCGCCTCGACGTCGGCCTTGATGGTCATGATGAGGTCCTGCATGCGCGGGTTCTCATGGCCCTTGCCGACGATGTCGAAGGACTGCACCAGCGGCACGCCGGCGGCCATCATGGTGGCCATCTGGCGGCTGAAGACTGCGATGTCCCCCGTGGTGATCTTCTTGCCCTTGGCAGCGGCGGCTGCCGCGCTCTGCTTCTTGATGCGGATGGGGTTGATGCCCTGGCGGCGGAGGTCCGCCTTCACCAGCGCCTCGCTCGGCGCCATGGCCTTGCCCTTCACCCGGTTGCCGCGCTTGTCGGTGCCTTCCCAGGTGAAATTGAACTGTTTCTTCGCTGCTGCCTGAGCCATGGAAGATCCCTGCGTTCGTTGATGATTATTCGATCGTCACGCGGTTCAGCTCCGCGAGGTCGATGATGCCGTCCTTGACCTTCTTGAGCCCCGACTTGCGGAGATCCCAGATGCCTTCCTTCTCGGCCTGGTCGGCGATCTGCATGGCGTTGCCACCGGCCATGATGATGCGGCCCATGGCCTCGCTCACCGGCATGACCTGGTAGATGCCGGTACGGCCCTTGTAGCCGTCGTTGCAGTTGTCGCACCCCCTGGGGCCGTAGATGGTCAGACCCGAGTCGATCTCCTCGTCGGTGAAGCCCTCCTTGCGCAGCGCCTCGGCCGGGATGTCCAGCGGCTGCTTGCAGTGCTGGCACAGCCGTCGCGCCAGTCGCTGGGCGATGATCAGGTTGACCGCGGAAGCGATGGAGAACGGCGGCACGCCCATGTCGGCGAGACGCGTCAGTGTCTTCGGCGCGTCGTTGGTATGCAGGGTGGACAACACGAGGTGGCCGGTCTGCGCGGCCTTGATCGCGATCTCGGCCGTCTCGAGGTCTCGAATCTCACCCACCAGGATCACGTCGGGGTCCTGGCGCAGGAAGGCCTTCAGCGCCGCGGCGAAGGTCAGGCCAACGCGCGGGTTCACGTTCACCTGGTTCACGCCGGGCAGCTGGATTTCCGCCGGGTCCTCGGCGGTGGAGATGTTGCGGTCCGGCGTGTTGAGAATGTTCACGCCCGTGTACAGCGAGACGGTCTTGCCGGAGCCGGTGGGGCCGGTGACCAGGATCATGCCGTAGGGCTTGGAGAGCGCGTCGAGATACAGCTGCTTCTGGAAGTCCTCGTAACCGAGCGCGTCGATGCCGAGCTTGGCGCTGGACGGGTCGAGGATACGCAGCACGATCTTCTCGCCCCAGAGCGTCGGGCAGGTGTTGACACGGAAGTCGATCGCCCGCGTCTTGGACAGCTTCATCTTGATGCGGCCGTCCTGCGGCACGCGGCGCTCGGCGATGTCCATGCGCGACATGACCTTCAGGCGCGCCGCCAGCTTGCCGGCGAGCGCGATGGGCGGCTGCGCGATCTCGTGCAGCATGCCGTCCATGCGGAAGCGCACGCGGTAGAACTTCTCGTAGGGCTCGAAGTGAATATCGGATGCGCCCTTGTTGATCGCGTCCAGCAGCACCTTGTTGACGAAGCGCACCACCGGCGCGTCATCGACGTCCTCACGCCCGAGGTCTTCCTCGTCGTCCCCGGCGGAGACCTCGAGGTTGTCGAGGTCATCCAGGTCTCCGCCCGCCAGGTCCTGCATGGAGGTATCGGCGGCCTCCAGCGCCTTCTCGATGGTCTTCTGGAGCTTGTCTTCCTCGACGACGATCGGTTCCACCGTCATGCCGGTGTGGAACTTGATCTCGTCCAGGGCGGCAAGGTTGGTGGGGTCGGAAATCGCCACGAACAGGCGCTTGCCGCGCCTGAAGATGGGCAGGGCGTGGTGCTTCTGCACCAGCTTGGAATCGACCAGCTTGACGATATCCGTGTCGATCTCGACCGCGCCAAGGTCCAGCATGGGCACGCCGAATTCTGCGGAAGCGGCATTGGCGATGTCCGCGGGCTTGGCCAGCTTCTTCTCCACCAGCAGGGCGACGAAGGGCTGGCGGTTCTTGATGGCTTCCTGGAAGGCTTTCTGGGCGGGTTCCTCGGCCAGGATGCCGTCCATCACCAGGCGGCGGCCGAGGCCGCTCAGGTTGGTCTTGACTGTCGGTGTCGCCACGAGTTTTCCCCGAAGAATGAAGGACCTGCGCGAGCATGGTCGAAACGACTCAATACTATTAACAAGTGGGCCGCGTGTCCAAGACACAGTACGCTGTTTCACCGATGGCAGCGCGCTTTTCGCAGGGGAAAAGCCGTAAGAGGGCGCAAGGCAGGCAAAGAAAAAGCCCGGCCGAAGCCGGGCTTTTGGTCAAGCACGATATCGCTGATATCGATTAGGGCGTCGGCGCCGCCGAAGGACGGCAGTTGGCCGGACGGTATTTGGCTTCCAGGTTGCCACCCGTGCAGTCGACGGTCAGGCCAGTGGCCGCAGCCGTGAACTCGAAAGCCCAAGTCTGGCCGTTCGCGGTACCGCCAGCGTTTTCGACAGTGATCGTCACGGTGCCGACGTCGGTGCCGGTGGCAGCGTAGGTCGTGCCCGTGGCGAATTCCGAGGCGTCCAGCATGGCGATGATGTCGGTAACGACATCGTCACCCGCGGCCGGCATCGAGCCGTTCGACGCATAGGATTCGTACAGGGTGGTCTTGGCCGACGCCATCAGGCCGGCGATTTCAGACATCTTGGCGCGGATGGTGTAGTCCTGGTAGGCCGGGACCGCCACGGCGGCCAGGATGCCGATGATCGCAACCACGATCATCAGTTCGATAAGGGTGAAACCCTTCTGAACGTTCTTCATGTGTCTATCCCCATGGTGATGGAACGGTTTGTCAGGTGATGTAGCACCTGCCATTCAGGATGCA
>JAJUFS010000147.1 GCA_029263725.1 Gammaproteobacteria bacterium
CGCAGCTACGGCATGTTCTTCCGCCGCTTCGCGCTGCCGGACACGGCGGACGCCGAGAACATCACTGCGCAGTCGAAGAATGGCGTGCTGGAGCTCGTCATCCCGAAGCAGCAGAAGAAGCAGCCGCGCCGGATCACGGTGAACGGCGGCTGAGCGGAATCCCCTCCGGTGTCGGGCTGGACCCTCTCCTCCCTCCCCCGACCGATCGCCAGTCCGCACCGGAGCGGGGCCTGGTTGAATGTGAAAAATCCATGAAATAGACAATGGCGGCGCGTGCGCAGGGAACCCACACTGCGCACGTTCTGTCATTCTCCGGCGGGTCGGCGTCCGCCGATTCTTCACGAACAACAACGGGAACGTGACAATGCGGATTCTCTTTTCTTCGGCATTTTCTGTGCTCGCCATGTTGCTGGCCGGCCTCGCTCACGCCGGCGTGCCGACGTCGGGGCGGCTGCCGCTGAACGAATCAGGCGTGCCCACGCTGGCGCCCATCATCGAAGAGGCGACGCGCGGCGTGGTGAACATCTCGACCCGCAGCCGCATCGAGATGCGGCAGAACCCCCTGTTCAACGACCCCTTCTTCCGGCGCTTCTTCGACATTCCCGAGCAGCCGGTGCCGCGCGAATCCACCAGCCTCGGCTCCGGCGTGATCATCGACGCCAAGGAAGGGCTGATCATCACCAATAACCACGTGATCGCGAACGCCACCGAGATCAGCGTCACCCTGAGCGACAACCGCGAGTACTACGCCGAGGTGGTCGGCACCGACGCGCGCACCGACATCGCGCTGCTGCGGATCGAGGCCGACAACCTGCACGCCCTGGAACTCGCCGATTCCGACAAGGTGAAGGTGGGCGATTTCGTGATCGCCATCGGCAACCCGTTCGGCCTCGCGCACACGGTGACTTCCGGCATCGTTTCCGCCATCGGCCGCGGCGGCCTGAACGCCGAGAACTTCGAGGATTTCATCCAGACCGACGCGTCCATCAACCCGGGCAACTCCGGCGGCGCGCTCATCGACCTGCGCGGCCGGCTCGTTGGCGTGAACACCGCCATCCTGTCGCGCTCCGGCGGCAACATCGGCATCGGTTTCGCCATTCCCGCTTACATGATCCGCGCCGTCACCACGCAGCTGCTGGAGTACGGCGAGGTCAAGCGCGGCACGCTGGGCGTGCATGTGCAGAACGTCACCCAGGACATTGCCCGCGCCTTTGAACTGGAGAGCAGTCAGGGCGCGCTGATCGCCAGCGTCGTGCCGAACTCGCCGGCGGACAAGGCCGGCCTGCAGGCGGGTGACGTGATCGTCGGCGTCAACGGCGAGCGCGTGGTCCGCTACAGCGACCTGCGCAACATGATCGGCCTGATGCGTGTCGGCGAGAAGGTGCAGCTGGAAATCATCCGCGACGGCAAGCGCCAGCGGATCAACGCCGTGATCGGCGATCCCAGCGAACAGGGCATGGGCTCGGAATCGCTGCACCCGGCGCTGGAAGGCGCCACCTTCGGTGAACTCGACGAAAGCTCGCCGCTGTTCGGCAAGGTGAAAGGCGTGATGGTGCGTGAAGTGGAGCGCGGCTCGCCCGCGGCGCGCGCCGGCGGCGTGGGCCTGCGCGCCGGCGACATCATCACCTCCGTGAACCGCCAGGAAGTGACCAGCCTCGAGGACTTCCGCAAGCTCGCCTCCGGCGAGGGCGGCCTGCTGCTGCTCAATATCCGCCGCGGCAACACCGCGCTGTTCATCGCGGTGCGGTGAATAGGAAGACAATAATCGCCATGACGAAGCCCCTCCCCGGAGGGGCTTTTTCTTGAATCACTCTCTCTTTTTCAAAGTGAGAAGGGAGAAGAGTCACCAACCGCATTCTCCCTCTCCGCTCGCGGGAGAGGATGGGGGCTTGTGGACGGAGGCGTTCCTTCACCCCCTTTTCCAAAGGGGTCGCCGCGAAACGGCGGGGGGATTTCCTCTCCCTTCTCCCCCATCATCCAAAAATCAGGTTCAAGCCCACGAGCACCAGCAACACCGCGAACCCCCTGCGCAGCGCCACCTGCGGCACGCGGTGCGCGAGGCGCGCGCCGATCTGCGCGGTAGGGAATGCCGTCGCCGCGATTGCCAGCACCGCTGGCCAATGCACATGCCCCACCGCGCCCTTCACCGGCAGGCTTTCCGCGAACAGCATGTAACCTATCGTGCCGAGCACGGCGACGATCACCGTGCACATGGATGAACTCGCCACTGCGGAGGCCGCGCGCGCACCGCGCGCGAGCAGCCAGGGCACCACCATCACGCCGCCACCGACGCCAACAAGCGAGGCGACCGTGCCCATCGGCAGGCCCGCCACCAGCGAATGCCATTTCCTGCCGCCGCCCCGGAACTGCAGGCGCGCGCCGAACACCGTGAGCGCCGCCATCGCCAGCATGAACACGCCGAAGCCGCGAGCGAGCGATTCCGTCGCCAATGAATCCGCGAGCGCCGCGCCCAGCAGCGAGCCCGCGGCGAGGCCCGGCGCGAGTGCGCGCACCTCGTGCCAGAGCACGCCGTCCATGCGTGCGTGCGTGAACGCCGCGAAGCCGGAGTTGATGACCACGAACGCCAGCGAGGATCCCAGCGCAAGATGCATGGCGTACGGTGCGGTGGCCGGATCGAGGCCGAAATAGAAGTACAGCGCCGGCACCACGACCAGGCCGCCGCCGATGCCGAGCAGGCCCGCGAGGAAACCGCCGATGATGCCGGTGAGCAGGAACAGCGTGACGGTGAGAATCATGAATTGCTTGGCGCGCGCGCGAACACTGGGCCACCTCAATGAATGGACGGATGGAAGCGGCATCCCTGCGGCGTTATCCCTGACACTTCCATGAACGTACGTTGAGGACTAACGCGATGCGCCATTATCTACTGATACCCGCCCTGATGACATTACCGTTCGCGACCGCCATCGCGGAGGACCAGACCACGCCTCCGGAGGAACAGCGCACGACGCAAGGCGCGTCGCAATCGGAAACGACCTATGAACAGGTCGGCAGCGAAACGACGACCTCCGAA
Source organism: Gammaproteobacteria bacterium (assembly GCA_029263725.1). Taxonomy (GTDB): domain Bacteria; phylum Pseudomonadota; class Gammaproteobacteria; order Natronospirales; family JAJUFS01; genus JAJUFS01. The sequence continues at coordinate 3,035 of JAJUFS010000147.1, forward strand.
GAACCCACTTCCAGCGCAGTCTACGAGCGTGACACGCAGACTGGCCAGGAAGATACCAGCGGCGTTTCCTACGAGGACGACAGCAGTCTCTCCGGCGAAGCCGCCACCAGCAGCGAGGACCGCACCACCGGCACGGCCAGCACCACGCAGACGTCAGCCGCCGAGGAAGAAAGCGCCGGCATGGAGACGCAGGAAATTTCCACGCAGCAGGATGCCATGTCGCAGCAGCAGCCCGGCATGGAATCCGAGGGCGAACCCGAGATCGCGCGCGCGCAGTTCGCCAGCGCCGTGCAGGAACGCGAGCCGGTGGACGAGGTCTCCGAAGTGAGCACCGATCAGTCGCCGGTGTACTTCTTCACTGAAGTCGAGAATGGCGAAGGCCAGACGATTACCCACCGCTGGATGCGCGATGGCGAAGTGATCGCCGAAGTGCCGCTCGAAGTCGGCAGCGACAAGTGGCGCACCTGGTCCAGCAAGGAACTCTCGCCGGACCTCGAAGGCGAGCTGACCGTGGAAGTCGTCGATGCCAGCGGCAACGTGCTGGAGGAAGCTTCCATTACCGTTGAAGGCGGCATGCAGACGCAGAACGTCGGCTTCCAGCAGGGCCAGAGCGGCGAGGAAGAGGACACGCAGTCGCAGGATTCCACGCAATCAGAGGACCAGCAGCAGGACGAGTCCACTGGCGGCGACTGGTAAGCGATGGTTCACTCAGAGAAACGAAGAGCGCCGCAAGGCGCTCTTCTCGTTTTCGGGATCAGCCAATCCACACGGTCTTCTGGTTCACGAACTCGCGGATGCCATGCCATGAAAGCTCGCGCCCGTAGCCGGAGGCCTTGATGCCGCCGAACGGCAGGCGCGGATCGGATTTCACCATGCCGTTGACGAAGGCGGCGCCGCATTCGAGTTCGCGCGCGAAGCGCTCGCCGCGCTCGAGGTCGCGCGTCCACACCGCGCCACCCAGGCCGAACGGCGTGGCATTCGCCACCTGCAAGGCTTCTTCCTCGTCGCGCACGCGGATGACGATCGCCACCGGGCCGAACAATTCCTCCTGCCAGGCGCGCATGCTTTCGTCGACGTTGGCGAGGATGGAAGCTTCATAGAAGTAGCCGCGATCCAGCGCACCGCCGCTGGCAAAGCGGCAGCCGAGCACCGCCTCCGC
>JAJUFS010000038.1 GCA_029263725.1 Gammaproteobacteria bacterium
CAGAGCGCGGAGGAGTTTCACGGTGCGCATCCGCCTGCTTTTCAGCCTGTTCCTGCTGGTTGCCTTCCCGGTCTCGGCCGAGGTCATCGCCGACCTGTATTCCGCCGATGTTCCCGTCACCGACCAGGGCGCCGCCACGCGTGCTGCGGCCATGAAGGACGCGCTCGGCCAGGTGCTGGTAAAGATCACCGGCAGCAGCGCGATGCTGGAGCATCCGGTCGCCGCCACGCTGCTCGCCAATCCCGATCGCTACCTGCAGCAATACCGTTATGTCGCCATCGATCCGCCGCCGGTGGACCCGGCAGCGCCGCGGCTGGCGCTGCATGCGTCCTTCGACGGGCGCGCGCTGGAAGACGCAGTGCGCGCTGCGGGCGTGCCGCTGTGGGGCCGGGAGCGGCCGCGCACCCTGGTCTGGGCGGCGCTGGATTCGCGCGATGGCCGCCAGATTGCCGGCGCCAACGACGCAGGTTCGATTTCCGAGGCGCTGCAGCGGGCTGCGATGCGCCGCGGCCTGCCGCTCACCCTGCCGGCGATGGATGCCGAGGACGCCACCCGCGTGAGCTTCATGGACATCTGGGGCACGTTCGAGGAGCCGCTGCTGGCCGCGGCCGAACGTTACGCACCGGATGCAGTGCTGGTGGGTGCGGTGTTTGCCGCCGGCGGCGAGCTCTGGGGCGGTCGCTGGACCCTGCTGTTCAAGGGCGAACGCCTGCGCTTCGAGACCAGCGGTGCATCCGCGGAAGCGGTAGCGATTGCCGCCGTGGATGAACTGGCGGAACGCTACGCGGAGCGTTTCGCGGTGTCGGCGCCGCTGGGCGGCGAGGGCACCATCACCGTGGAGATCTCCAATGTCCGCGACCTGCGGGATTACGCCGCCGTGCAGAAGTACCTCGCCGGGCTCAGCGTGGTCGAAAACGCGCAGGTGCTGGAGGTTCGCAACGACACCCTGCGCATGGCGCTTGCCATCAACGCCACCAGCCGCGCGCTGGAGCAGACCATCGCGCTCGGCCGCGTGCTGGAGCCGGAGACCAGGCAGCAGGAAGTGATCGTGCCGCTCGGCGAGTTCGCCGGCATCGACTTCGCTGCCGATCGAACGCTTTATTACCGCTACCGCCGCTGATCTGTGGCGCCGCTGCAACTCACGCTGGGAATCTCCCTCGGGCCGGAGCTGGACCTTCCTGGCTTCGTGCCTGGCGCCAACGCCGGCGCGCTGGCCGCCGTGGAGGCGCTGGCCCACCAGCCACAGTTCATCTATCTCTGGGGCGAGCCGGGCACCGGCAAGACCCATCTTCTGCACGCCGCCTGCCGGGCTGCCGCCGAGGACGGCAGGCGCGTCGGCCTGCTGCCGCTTTCGCGCGCCGACGACTGGCGGCCGGAAATGCTGGAAGGATGGGATGGCCTGGATCTCGTCGCCATCGACGACATCGACCGCGTGTTGGGCAACCCCGAATGGGAACAGCGCCTGTTCCTGCTCTACAACGCGCTGCGCGATGCCGGCGCGAGCCTGGTGATTGCCGCCGACCGACCGCCGGCGAGCTTCACGCGCGGCCTGCCGGACCTGCTGTCGCGGCTTGCCGGCATGCTGGTGTTCCAGCTGCGACCGCTGGATGACGACGGCCGCCTCCAGGCGCTGGCAGGACGGGCGCGCTCGCGCGGCATGGAACTGCCGGAGGAAGTCGGCCGCTACCTGCTGACCAGGGTCTCGCGGAACATGCATGACCTCATCGCGCTGCTCGATCGGCTCGATCGCGTCTCGCTGGCCCGGCAGCGGCGCCTGACCATCCCCTTCGTGCGGGAGCTGCTCGAAAGCCCCTGAATCAGGCCGTGCGCACTTGCCTCAGGCTCGCCATCACCAGGGCGAACAGCAGGAAGGTGAGAAAGGTCTGCACCGCCACCCACAGGCGAACCTCAGGGTTGGCGATGAGTTCCATCACCGCGAAGGCGAAATGGAAGGGCAGGATCAGCCCGGCGAGCGCCACGCTGAAGCGCTGCCCGCGCCACAGGAAGGGCGCCAGCGCGGCGAGCGGCAGGATGGCGAGCAGCAGGGCTGCGACCGGCAAGGCTTGCATTGACGCGCCGGCGGCAAGCCACCACGCGCAATAGAGCACGCACAGCGCCAGTGCCAGTGCGGCATTCAGCCTCGGCAGGAAGTTTCCGTTCATTGCAGTTTCAATGCGGTTGCGGCCACGCGCCGGCCCAGCGCCTGGCAGAGCCTGCGCTCATGCTCGGTGAGCCTGCGTTCGCCCTCGTTGCCGGAGATGTGGGACGCGCCGTAGGGCGTGCCGCCGGATTCGGTCTCATGCAGGGCGGTCTCGGTGTAAGGCAGGCCGACCAGCAGCATGCCGTGGTGCAGCAGCGGCAGCGCCATCGCAAGCAGGGTGCTTTCCTGGCCGCCGTGGAAGGTGGAGCTGGACGTGAACACACCCGCGGGCTTGCCCGCCAGGCTGCCGTTCGCCCACAGCGTCGCCGTGCCGTCCAGGAAGTAGCGCAGGGGCGCGGCCATCTGCCCGAAGCGCGTCGGGCTGCCCATGACCAGCCCGGCGCACTCGGCGAGATCATCGACGGTGGCGTAGGGCGGGCCGCTGGCGGGAATCTCGTCCTCCACCGCCTCGATCACCGGCGACACCCGCGGCACGGTGCGCAGCCGGGCGCTCATGCCCGGCACGCTTTCCACGCCCCGCACGACCTGATTGGCCATCTCCGCGGTGTGTCCGGAGCGGCTGTAATAGAGAACGAGTATTTCCGGCATCAGAGGATTTCCAACACCGCTTCCGGCGGACGGCCGATGCGGGCCTTGCCGCCGGCGACCACGATCGGCCGTTGCAGAAGTACCGGGTGCTCGGCCATGGCGCGGAACAGTTCGTCCTCGCTGGAATCGGCGCCGAGGCCGAGCTCGCGATAGACATCCTCATTGCTGCGGATCATGTCGTGCGCCCTGACGCCGAGCTGCTTCGCCAGCTGGCGCAGGGTCTCCTCGCCGGGCGGCGTGTCGAGGTAGCGGACGATCTCGGGTTCGAGTCCGCGTTCCTCCAGCAGGGCGAGGGTTTCGCGGGATTTCGAGCAGCGCGGATTGTGATAAATGACAGGTTTGTGCATGACGTAAGCTGTTATCCTCAGTTGGTCGGGGATTCTACACACCCCGGACAAAAGCAAAAATGCTGTAACTTCCGCAAGTTAGTCTATATTTCTTGAGAAGTTCTTTTCTTGACACGCCGCAAAAGCGGGTGCTAACTTTCGGGACAACTGCATTCGCCTGTTCGAAAGAGAACGGAATTTTCCTTCAAAAAACAAAGATTTAGGCCGGAGTGCTCCGATGAAAAAGATTGCCGTAAAGTCACTGTTGCCGCTTCTTCTCTCCGTGGGCCTGATGGCCGGTTGCGCCACCCAGCCCGAGGAACCGCAGGGTCCGACCCAGGAAGAGCTGGAAGCCCAGCGCGCTCGCGAAGCGGCTGAAGCCGCTGCCCGCGAGAACGAAGCCTGCCTGCAGGAAGCCCGCCGCCTGGCCGAACAGGTCAATGCCTACACCAACCTCAACGCTGACCAGAGCGCCCGTCTCGACGCCGCTCGCGCCGCCATGCGCAACAACGAAGGCTGCCGCGCGCGTGACCTGCTGAGCGCCCTGGCTTCCGAGCTTGAAGCCGCTCGCATGACGTACACCGTCGTCCGCGGCGACAACCTCTGGAACATCTCCGGTAAGAGCGAGGTCTACGGCAACCCCTACCAGTGGCCGCTGATCTACAAGGAAAACCGCGACAAGATCCAGGACGCTGACCTGATCTTCCCGGGCCAGGAGTTCGAGATCAACAAGAACCCGTCCGCTTCCGACGTGGACGCCGCCGTGCAGCACGCCCGCACCCGCGGCGCCTGGACGCTTGGCGAGACGGAAGATTCCGACCGCGACTATCTCTCGCGCTGATCGGAGCGTTTGCGTTACAGGAAGGGACATCCGTTCGCGGGTGTCCCTTTTCTTTTTGGGAGCTGGTTCGATGAAGGTCTGCAGGCTCTGCATCGTGAGCGGCAAGGTACAGGGCGTCTTCTATCGCGCTTCCACCCGCAGCGAGGCGCGCCGTCTCGGCGTCACGGGTCACGCGCGCAATCTCGACGATGGCCGCGTGGAAGTGCTTGCCTGCGGTGAGCAGGAGAAGGTCGATCGCCTGGTGGAATGGCTGCGCAGGGGGCCGCCCATGGCGCGGGTCGAGAACGTCGAGATCAGGGAAGTCGAGATCGAAGCACCGGCGGATTTCACCACCGGCTGAAGCCTCAGTAGCGGTACCAGCGCTCCGACAGCGCGGTGAACACCTTGTCGGGATATTTCCGCTTGCCGGCGCTGCCGTTGTAACGCGCCAGCGCCTTGCGAAGATCACCCTTTTCCATGTCTAGGTAGTAGCGAAGGATGGTGCAGCCCAGCCGCAGGTTGGTCTGCGGGTGCGCCAGGTTGTCATCGGGATGACCGATTTCCTTCAGCCAGAAGGGCATGATCTGCATCAGTCCCTGCGCGCCTGCCACCGAGACCGCAAAGCGGTCGAAGCCGCTTTCCACTTCGATGACGGCAAGCACGAGTTCCGGCGGCAGGTTGGCGCGGGTGGCTTCCTGGTGCACGAGGCGGAGCAATTCGAGACGTTCCGCCGGATCGGGCATTCGCGAGGCGAGGCGGTTCGACATGTCGGACAGCCACACTTCCGCCTCGTAGCGGTCGGTGAAGGAAACCGACTCTTCGATCGCCTCGCGCAACAGGTCGCGAAGCTTCGCGTCCACTTCCTCTGCGGCGGGCGACGCGTTCGTCGCCGCCAGCAGGCAGAAAAGCAGCGCACGCGCCCTCATGCCGAAAGCAATGCTCCCGGATCGGCGAGCAGTTCGTCGAGCGCGATCTCGCGCGCCTCGCCATCGCGGCGACGCTTGTATTCGATCACGCCATTGGCGAGTCCGCGTTCGCCGACGACCAGGCGATGCGGGATGCCGATCAGTTCCATGTCGGCGAACATCACGCCCGGGCGCACGTTGCGATCATCGAAGAGCACGTCGATGCCGGCGGCGACGAGTGCGGAGTAGATCTTCTCCGCGGTTTCGCGCACGGCGTCCGACTTGTGCAGGTTCATCGGCAGCAGCGCGACCTGGAAGGGCGCGATCGGCGCCGGCCAGATGATGCCCTGCTCGTCGTGGTTCTGCTCGATGGCGGCCGCGACCACGCGGGTGACGCCGATGCCGTAGCATCCCATCGCGAGCACGCGCTCGCGGCCGTCCTCGTCCAGCACCTTCGCGCCCATCGCCTCGCTGTACTTGGTGCCGAGCTGGAAGATGTGCCCGACCTCGATGCCGCGCGCGATCCTGAGCGTGCCCTTGCCGTCGGGGCTGGGGTCGCCGTCGACCACGTTGCGAATGTCCGCGGCCACCGGCAGCGCGACGTCGCGCTCCCAGTTCACGCCGGAAAGATGCAGGTCCTTCTCGTTGCCGCCGCAGACGAAATCGGCGACCGCGAGCGCGGCATGATCGGCGATCACGCGCACGCCCTTTTCGGCGAGGCCGAGCGGGCCGATGAAGCCCGGTTCGCAACCGACAACCTCGCGCACGCGCTCGGCGCTGGCGAAGCGCAGCGGCATGGCAACGCCTTCGAGCTTCTCTGCCTTGACGGCATTGAGTTCATGATCGCCGCGCAGCACCAGCGCGACCAGAGTGTCATCCTCGCCTTCCACCAGCAGCGTCTTCAGCATGCGCTCCGCAGAAATGCCAAGGAATGTTTCCAGCTCGGCGATGCTGCGTACGTTCGGGGTGGCGACGCGCTCAAGCGCAGCCGAGGGCGCGGGGCGCGACGTCGCGGGCGGCAGCGCTTCCGCGAGTTCGACGTTGGCGGCGTAATCGCTTTCGGTGGAAAACGCGATGGCGTCCTCGCCGCTGGAGGCGAGCACATGGAACTCGTGCGAGTAGCTGCCGCCGATCGCGCCCGTGTCGGCGCGCACCGGGCGGAACTGCAGGCCAAGGCGCTCGAAGATGCGCGAGTAGGCGGCATGCATGACGTCATAGGTCTGCTGCAGCGACTCGACATCGAGATGGAAGGAGTAGGCATCCTTCATGATGAATTCGCGACCGCGCATCACGCCGAAGCGCGGACGGATCTCGTCGCGGAACTTGGTCTGGATCTGGTAGAGCGTGAGCGGCAGCTGCTTGTAGCTCTGAATCTCGCGGCGCACGAGGTCGGTGACGACTTCCTCCGCCGTCGGCGCGTAACAGAATTCGCGATCGTGACGGTCGCGCAGGCGGAGCAGTTCCGGCCCGTACTGGTCCCAGCGCCCGGACTCTTCCCAAAGCTCCGCGGGCTGCACCGTCGGCATGAGGATCTCCGCGGCGCCGGCGCGGTTCATTTCCTCGCGCACCACCTGTTCCACCTTGCGCAGCACGCGCACGCCGAGCGGCATCCAGGTGTACAGACCGGCGGCCAGGCGGCGAATCATGCCCGCGCGCAGCATCAGGCGATGGCTGATCACCTCGGCGTCGGCGGGCGTTTCCTTGCTGGTGTGAAGCGGGAACTGGCTGGTGCGCATGGCGTCCTGGGTTTATTGGTGAATGGCCGGATCATTGTATTCGCGGCGTGGAGTGGCGTACAGGCGCGCCTTGAATTCGCGCCGCGCGGGGGGTAGCGTTGCGGCGCACTTTTCGAGGACTCGCCGTGACCATTCTCTACAACAACGATCTTTCCCGCGATGCGCTCGCTTCGCGTCGCGTGTGCGTGCTCGGCTTCGGCGCGCAGGGCAGGGCGCAGGCCTTGAACCTGCGCGACAGCGGCATCGATGTGGTGGTCGGCCTGCGTGAAGGTTCCTCGCGCCGCGACGCGGCGCTTGCGGAAGGGCTTGCCGTCGAGGAACCGGCGGATGCGATTCGCAGTTCGCACGTCGTCGTGGTGCTGGTGCCCGACGTCGCACAGCCCGAGGTGTATCGCGATGTGATCGCACCCAGCCTGCGCGAAGGCGGTTGTCTCGTGTTCGCGCACGGCTTTGCGATCCAGTACGGCCGCATCGAGCCGCGCGCCGATCTCGATGTGGTGATGGTCGCGCCCATGGGCATAGGCGAGCAGGTGCGCGCCATCTACGCGCGCGGCGCGGGCGTGCCGGCGCTGCTGGCCGTTCACCAGGATGCGACCGGCGAGGCGATGAGCATCGCGCAGTCCTACGCCACGGCCAACGGTCACGGTCACGCGGGCGTGATCATGAGCAGCTTTGCGGAAGAGACGGAGACGGATCTGTTCGCCGAGCAGGCGGTGCTCTGCGGCGGCCTGCATCACCTGGTCACCATGGCGTTCGAGACGCTGGTGGAAGCGGGCTACCAGCCGGAAGTGGCGTATTTCTGCTGCCTGCATGAAGTGCGCTACATGGCGGAGATGATGCAAAGGCGGGGCATTTCCCGCGTGCGCGAATCGATTTCCGACATCGCCGAGTACGGCGACTACACCCGCGGCCCGCGCGTGATCGGCGAGGAATCGCGCGCGGCCATGCGCGCCGCGCTTGCGGAAATCCGGGACGGGCGCTTCACGCGCGAGCTGGATGCGCGCGTCAACGACGTGCTGCCCGAGGGCCGCCGGCAGGCGCGCGAGCACCTGCTCGAGGAAGTCGGCGCGAAGTTGCGCGCGGGCATGCCCTGGCTGGACGAAGACTGACATGCGCGGCGCGCTGTACGGCATCGCCACCGAGGGCTGGCCGTTCGTGATCGCGCTGGCGGTCATCGCCGCCTGGATGCTCCATGCAGGCAGCGCCTATGCCGCCATTCCGCTGGTCGGAGCCGTGATGGCCGTTCTCAAGTTCCGCGATCCGCAGCGCGAGGTGCCCGCCGACCCGCATGGCATCGTGAGTCCCGTGGATGGCCAGCTGATCGAGATCAGGCCCGTCGACGGCGGCCTGCAGCTGTGCTTCCGCATCGCGCCGCTGGGCGCCTACCTGTTGCGCAGCCCGGCCGAGGGCAAGGTGCTGGAATCGGCCCGCAACGACGGCCAGCACGGCTTTCGCATCCACACCGACGAGGGCCAGGAAGTCGAACTTCGGCTGCACTCCGCGTCCTGGCTGCCGGCCGCGGCCTCGGTGGGCTACGGCGAGCGCGTCGGCCAGGGCAAGCGCTGCGGTGCGCTGCGCGGCGCGCACCTGGCCGAAGTCTGGCTCCCACCGGATGCCGTTCCGCAGGTGCGGATCGGCCAGCGGGTGCTGGCGGGCGAGACCGTGATCGCCCATTTCGCGGGCGGCGAGGACGTTCATTCCGCCTGACAAGGGGCGGGGCGCATGGCATCATGTTCGCCTCGCATGTACTTGAATTTCAGGGGTTCCCCTTTGGAAAACGAATCCGTGCCGGCGCGCCGCCGCGGCATCTACCTGCTGCCCAACCTGTTCACCACGGCAGGCCTGTTCGCCGGCTTCTACGCCATCGTCGCCGCCATGGGCGGCCGCTTCGTCACTGCCGCGGTGGCGGTGTTCGCCGCCATGGTGATGGACGGCCTCGATGGCCGCGTTGCCCGGCTCACCAACACGCAGAGCGACTTCGGCAAGGAGTACGACAGCCTCGCCGACATGGTCTCGTTCGGTCTCGCCCCGGCACTTGTGATGTACCAGTGGGGCTTCCAGGGCCTCGCCGACTTCAACTGGCTGTGGGCCAAGCTCGGCTGGATCGCGGCCTTCTTCTACACCGGCTGCGCGGCGCTGCGCCTGGCGCGCTTCAACACCCGCGCCGCCGTGGTCGACAAGCGCTTCTTCCAGGGCCTGCCGAGCCCGTCCGCCGCTGCCGTGGTTGCGGGTGCGGTGTGGCTGGGCGCCGCCAAGGGCATCGAGGGCGGCACGCTCGCCATTCCGGCCTTCGTGCTCACCGTGCTCGCGGCGCTGCTGATGGTCAGCAGCTTCAGCTACTACAGCTTCAAGGATCTCAACCTCACCGGGCGGGTGCGCTTTACCGTCGTGCTGCTGGTGCTGCTGATCTTCGTCGCCGTCGCGCTCGATCCGCCGCTGGTGCTGTTCCTGGTGTTCCTGCTCTACATGGGCTCCGGGCCGGTGATGAGCCTGGTGCGCTGGCGTCGTCGCGGCGCTACACCGCGCGACGACTCGGTGTGATGGGCCGGCGCGAACAGTACCTTGATCGTCTCGGCATCGTGCGCTGGACACTGCGCGATGCCACCCCGGTTCCCGAGTCGGCGGCGCCCGTCGAGCTTCCCGCGCAAGCCGGTGAGGCTGCGCCGGCGGCGCGTGCCGATGCCGCCAGCTGGGACGAGCTGCGGGCGCAGGTGCGTGACTGCACGGCCTGCGGGCTGCATGCCGGACGCACGCAGACGGTGTTCGGCGTGGGCAATGTCGACGCGGACTGGATGATTATCGGCGAGGCGCCCGGCGCGGAAGAGGAGCGCCAGGGCGAGCCCTTCGTCGGCCGCGCCGGCAAGCTGCTCGATGCGATGCTGAAAGCCGCCGGCTTCGATCGCGAGCAGGTGTACATCGCCAACATCCTCAAGTGCCGTCCGCCGAACAACCGTGATCCGCGTCCCGAGGAAGCCGCCGCCTGCAGCGGCTTCCTGCGCCAGCAGATCGAGCGCGTCGCGCCGAAGCTGATTCTCTGCGTCGGGCGCATCGCCGCGCAGAACCTGCTGGGCACCGACGCACCCGCCGCGAAGCTGCGCGGCCGCGTGCATCATCATCCCGACACCGGCACGCCGGTCGTCGTCACCTATCATCCGGCCTACCTGCTGCGCTCGCCGCAGGAGAAGCGCAAGGCGTGGGAGGACCTGAAGCTCGCGCTGCGCGTGGCCGCGGAGCAGCCGCAATGAGCGCCGTGCCGGACGCCCGCCTGCGCTTCCGGCCCATGAATGACGCCGATGTCCCGGCCGTGATGGCCAACGAGCGCGCCGCCTACACGCATCCCTGGAGCGAAGGCATCTTTCGCGACTGCCTGCATAGCGGCTACAGCTGCTGGGTGGTTGAAACGGATTCGGGCGTGGTCGGCCATGGCGTGATGTCGGTGGCGGTCGGCGAGACGCACATCCTCAACATCTGCATCGCGCCTTCGCGGCAGGGCAGGGGTTACGGCCGCGCGCTGCTGCGGCACCTGCTGGACCTGTCGCGCGAGTACGGCGCGCTGATGGCCTTCCTGGAAGTGCGGCCATCCAACACCGCCGCGGTGCGGCTCTACGAATCCATCGGTTTCAGCGAAGTGGGGCGGCGCCGCAACTACTATCCCGCGGGCACCGGGCGCGAGGACGCCATCGTCATGGCGCTCGGGCTCGATGACGGCGAGCCCGTGGACATCGATTGAGGCGCGAACCGTTATACAATGCGCCCCTTTTGACCGGACAGAATCCTCCAATCATGCACGACAAGGAAATCGCCCGCCGGCGGACCTTCGCCATCATCTCGCATCCCGACGCGGGCAAGACCACGCTCACCGAGAAGCTGCTCCTGTTCGGCGGCGCCATCCAGATGGCCGGCACCGTCAAGGGCCGCAAGGCCGCGCGCCACGCCACTTCCGACTGGATGAAGCTGGAGCAGCAGCGCGGCATTTCCGTGACCTCGTCGGTGATGCAGTTCCCGTACAAGGGCTACATGGTCAACCTGCTCGACACGCCGGGCCACGAGGACTTCTCGGAGGACACCTATCGCACGCTCACCGCGGTGGACTCGGCGCTGATGGTGATCGACTGCGCCAAGGGCGTGGAGGAGCGCACCATCAAGCTGATGGAAGTCTGCCGGCTGCGCGATACGCCCATCTTCACCTTCATCAACAAGCTCGACCGCGAAGGGCGCGAGCCCACCGAGCTGCTCGATGAAGTCGAGGATGTGCTGAAGATTCGTTGCGCGCCGGTGACCTGGCCGATCGGCATGGGCCGCCGGCTGAAGGGCGTGTATCACCTTCTCGAGGACCGCATCTACGTCTACACCGAGGCCAAGGAAGGGCGGCTCGGCGAGACGCGCGTGATCGACGGGCTGGCCAGCGCGGAAGCGGAAGTCCTGCTCGGCAGCGACGCGCAGGATTACCGTGACGAGATCGAGCTGGTGCGCGGCGCGAGCAATGCCTTCGACGTCGACGCCTATCTGCGCGGCGAGCTTACGCCGGTGTTCTTCGGCTCGGCGATTTCCAACTTCGGCGTGCGCGAGCTGCTCGATGCCTTCGTGCAGCACGCGCCGGCGCCGCGCCCGCGCGCCACGGAAACGCGCGAAGTGCAGGCCACGGAAAACGCGCTGACCGGCTTCGTCTTCAAGATCCAGGCGAACATGGATCCGCAGCACCGCGACCGCATCGCCTTCCTGCGCATCTGCTCGGGCGAGTTCCGCAAGGGAATGAAGCTGCATCACGTGCGCCTCGGAAAGGACATGAAGATTCCTGACGCGCTCACCTTCATGGCCGCGGATCGCGAAACCGCCGAGACCGCCTACGCCGGCGACATCATCGGCCTGCACAACCACGGCACCATCAACATCGGCGACACCTTCACCGAAGGCGAGCAGCTGGTGTTCACCGGCATCCCGAGCTTCGCGCCCGAACTGTTCCGCCGCGCGGTGCTGAAGGACCCGTTGCGCATGAAGCAGCTGCAGAAGGGCCTGCAGCAGCTGTGCGAGGAGGGCGCGACACAGTTGTTCAAGCCCCTGCGCAACAACGATCTCATCCTGGGCGCGATCGGCCAGCTGCAGTTCGACGTGGTTGCGCATCGTCTCAAGGAAGAGTACGGCGTGGAGGCGATCTTCGAAGGCGTGCAGGTGCATACCGCGCGCTGGATTCACGCCAGTGACGCGAAGAAGCTCGAGGAGTTCGAGCGCAAGGCCTACGACAACCTCGCCGTGGATCACGGCGGCGCGCTGGTCTACATTGCGCCGACGCGCGTCAACCTGCAGCTCGCGCAGGAGAAGTGGCCGGACATCGAGTTCCGCGCGACGCGCGAGAAGGTGATGTGATATCCGCCGGGCCGCTCATCGCTCGAGCAGCCGGGCAATGAGCGCGTCCGGCGCGTCATCTTCCAGGTGATATGCCGCGAGCCGCTGCAGCGCGGCCACGGGGCCGTGCATGCCGGCAACCCGCGATCGAGTGATGAAAACCCTTTCGAGCGAGCTTGCCGCCAGGCAGGCATTGCGCATGTCGCAGCCGTCGAACATCGACTTGACGTGCCCTGTCCGGCTCCAGTTGCTGCCCGTGAGCCGGCAACGAGAGAACTCGGCCCGGATCATGCTGCTCCCGGTGAAATCGGCCTGTGCAAGGTCGCAATCGTCCCAGCACGACTTCACAAGGTTGGCATCGTGCAGAACCGCCTCAGCGGCCATCACATGATGAAACCTGCCCGAGCTCAGGTTGGCACGCGCAAGGTCGGCGCCAGCAATGCTCACGCGTGTCAGCTCCGCGAGATGCCACTGGCTGCCTGCCAGCCGTGCCCCGTCCAGGCGTACGTCTTCGAGCCGGGCAAGGGAGAAAATGGCACCGGCAAGATTCGCGCCGCGCAAGTCCACGCGCGCCAGGCGCACGTGTGCGAGCTGTCTGCCAGAGAGATCGGCGCCGCGCAGATCCGCATCTGCCACGATGCGAGCGCGCGCCCACCAGGGCTGGCCGGCATGGCACCATGCCTCGTGTGCAGCGAGAACACGCAGCGGATCGCGCTTGAGGAACCTCATCTTCCTGGCCTCCCTGCCATATGACTTCCCTCGAGACAGGACATTCTAGTCCTCGCTGGAAGAATTTTTCGCCGAGCTGTCACAACAGCCCCGCTTGCATCGTCCTTGTCCCGGACAGAGGATGCATGCCATGAACGATCCCCACGCCGCCTTCCAGCAGCATGTTCCACGCCTTCGCGCGATCGCCTATCGAATGCTGGGCACGCAGGCGGATGCGGACGACATGCTCCAGGAGACCTGGCTGCGCTGGCAGCGCAGCGACACCTCGCAGATCGAGGAGCCGGAAGCCTGGCTGGTCACCACGGTGACGCGGCTGTGCATCGACCGGCTGCGCGCCGTGAAGAAGGAGCGCGAGACCTATTTCGGGCCCTGGCTGCCCGAGCCGCTGGTGGGCCACGCGCCGCCCGCGGATGCGCAGGCGGAGCTTGCCTCGGAGTTGTCGGTCGCGTTCCTGGTCGTGCTGGAGCGGCTCGCCCCGGAAGAGCGCGCCGCCTTCCTGCTGCACGATGTCTTCGACTGCGGCTATGCGGAGATTGCCCGCATGCTCGGCCGCAATGAGGCGAGCTGCCGGCAGATGGTCCATCGCGCGCGCGAGCGCGTCCGCCGCGACAAGCCGCGTTTCCAGGTCAGCGAACAGGCGCATCGCCGCCTGCTGCAGCGTTTTCTCGATGCCTTGCGCACCGGCAGCCACGAAGCCTTGCTGGAGCTGTTCGCGGAGGACGTGACCTGGACGGCGGACGGCGGCGGCAAGGTGCCGGCGTCCTCGAAGGTGGTGGCGGGGCGCGAGCGCGTCGCGAAGCTGCTTGCAGGCGTCTCGCGCGTGCTGCTGCAGCCCCGGCTCGAGAAGCTCGCCTTCGAGCTCGCGCCCATCAACGGCACGATCGGCATCATCGCCTGGTTCGAGGGACGGCCGCTCTGGGCGCTTTCGCTGGAAACGGATGGTGTCCACGTGCTGGCGGGCTACAACATCATCAATCCCGACAAGCTGGTGCGCATCCGCCGGCCCACCTGACTGTCACAAATCCCGCTGGCCGTTCGTCTTGTCGATGAATGTCCAACAACGGGAGTCCGTCATGAAAGCAAGACTCGATGCCTACCAGGTTGCGCCGGAACTGCTGGAAGCCATGCGCACGCTCGATCGCACCGTGCAGGAGAACGGTGCGCTGGAACACAGTCTCATCGAACTCGTGAAGATCCGCGCGTCGCAGATCAATGGCTGCGCCTACTGCCTGCACATGCATACCGCCGACGCGCGCGCGGCGGGCGAGAGCGAACAGCGTCTTTATCTGCTGAGCGCCTGGCGCGAGTCGTCGCTGTACTCGGCGAGAGAGAAGGCCGCACTTGCCTGGACGGAGGCGCTGACCCTGCTCGCCGACACGCACGCGCCTGATGACGTGTTCGAGGCCATGGCGAAGGAATTCTCGCCGGCAGAGCAGGTCGCGCTCACCATGCTGATCGTCACCATCAACGGCTGGAACCGCATCGCCGTCGGCTTCCGCTCGGTTCATCCGAACGAGATCGCCAGGGTGGCGTAACGGGCGCTAACGCATGCCGGGCAACGGCATGCGTTTCCTTTTTCCTTTCCCGTCGCCTGCGCATAGAATCCGTCCATCACAGGAACGGAGCCCCTGCATGTCCCGCCTGAACCGCGCCAGCTGGTCCTGGGTCTTCTACGACTGGGCCAATTCCGCCTTCGCCACCACCGTCATGGCGGGATTCTTCCCGATATTCCTCAAGCAGTACTGGAGCGCGGGCGTTGACGCGACGGAGAGCACCTTCCAGCTCGGCATGGCGAACTCGCTCGCAGGCCTGATCGTCGCCTTGCTGGCGCCGGTGCTCGGCGCCATCGCCGACCGCGGCGGGAGGCGCATGAAGTTCCTGCTGCTGTTCACCGTCATGGGCGTGCTGTCCACCGCAGGGCTGTATTTCGTCGCGCAGGGCGACTGGCCCTGGGCCGTCGCGCTGTTCGTGGTCGGCACCGTGGGTTTCACCGCGGGCACCGTGTTCTACGACGCGCTGATCGTGGACGTTGCCCGGCCGCGCGACTTCGACTTCATCTCCGGCCTCGGTTATGCCTTCGGCTATCTCGGCGGCGGCGTGCTGTTCGCCATCAACGTGTGGATGACCCTGCAACCAGGCATGTTTGGGCTTGCTGATGCCGCCGAGGCGGTGCGCGTTTCCTTCCTGACCGTGGCGATATGGTGGAGCCTGTTCGCCATCCCGGTGTTCCTGTTCGTGCGGGAGACGCCGGGCAGTGCGCCGGGCCTGCTCGAGGCCGCGCGGCAAGGCTGGCGGCAGCTCATCGACACCTTTCG
>JAJUFS010000097.1 GCA_029263725.1 Gammaproteobacteria bacterium
CTGGCCGCCATGAGCGCCGCCTTCCTCGCACTGGGCGCGGCGATGTTCCGGTGGAAGGCTGAGTGAGGGAGAAGGGAGAAGAGTGAGAAAGACAGGTTTTCGAATCTTTTTCCTTCTACCTTCTACCTCGGACCGCCACCCCCTTTTTCAAAGGGGGTCGCCGCGAAGCGGCGGGGGGATTTGGGGGGAAGAAGCAGGTGGAAGTGAAAGGCAGAAGATTCCGGTCGTCTCACGCCTCGCGTCCACGGACCACCTACAAAAAAGCGGCGCCTGGCGCCGCTTTTTTTGTCCGTTGGCCGCTCATCAAAGCTCCGGCGTCGGATCCTCCGGCGGCTTGCGGCGGCTGCGCCGCTTCGGCGCGGCCGCTTCTTCCGCCGCCGCAGCGGCGGCCGCCGTCGGCCAGTCGCCGAAGGGGAACGGCTTGTACTCGGAGTTGAAGGTGAGGTACGCGACGATCTGGCGCACGAACTCCGCGAGGCTGCCGCCGAACTTCAACAGGTTGGGCTGCGTCTGCCCCGTGAACAGCACGTTCAGGAACTGCAGCACCACCACGAAACCCAGCACGATGGACGTCACCCACAGCACCGCGCCGTAGATGACGATGAACAGCAGCCGCAGCCAGGTGTCCTGCTGCTTCAGGTTGTGCTTGATTCGATCGGTATCGAAATCGTCACTCATTGCCTTTCCCCTCGATGCAACCGCCGCCTTGGCGTGACACGGTATCCTATCTTGCCGCGAAACCCGGATGCAAAAGCCATGCTCATCGACATCGGACTCAATCTCACCCATGACAGCTTCGACAGGGACCGCGAGCGCGTCATCAGCGATGCGCGTGATGCCGGTGTCGGCGGCTTCATCATCACCGGCACGGATGTCGCCGGCAGCCGCGCGGCGCTGGCGCTCGCCGAACGCCATGACGATTTCTTCGCCACCGCCGGCGTGCATCCCCATCACGCCACCGACCTGGACGAAGCCGCCGTCGCCGAACTGCGCGAGCTGCTCGCGCATCCGAAGGTGATCGCGGTAGGCGAATGCGGCCTGGATTTCTTCCGCAACTTCTCGCCGCGTGATGCCCAGCTCGCGGCGTTTCGCGCACAGCTGGAACTCGCCGCGGAAACCGGCAAGCCGCTGTTCCTGCACCAGCGCGACGCGCACGACGAGCTGATGGCGTTGTTGCAGGAATTCGCCGACCAGCTGCCGCAGCGCGGCGTGGTGCATTGCTTTACCGACGGGCCGCGCGAGCTGGAAGACGTGCTCGAGGCCGGCTATTGCGTGGGCATCACCGGCTGGCTGTGCGACGAGCGCCGCGGCAGTGCCCTGCGCGAGGCGACGGCACGGCTGCCGCTGGATCGCTTCATGCTGGAAACCGACGCGCCCTACCTGCTGCCTCGCGACCTGCCGAAGGACACCCGCGACGCCCTGCGGAACCGCAACGAACCGCGCTTCCTGCCGCACATCGCCGCGCGCCTTGCGGAAATCCTCGGTATCCCGCCGGAGGAAGTGGTGCGCCGCAGTACGGAAAACGCCCGCCGGGTCTTCGGTCTTCCGGGCTAGGCAGCGGGGCTGTTCGCCCGGAACATGGGCCGCATGCTAAGCTTCGCGTTTCCCTTTTTGGCGGCCGGCGCCCTTTCCGGCGGCGGCCGAACCACGCAATGCACCGCGAACCGCGGTCATGAAACCAACGAGACAGGTGCTTTCATGAACATTCTGGACATGCTGCGCAAGCTGCGCGATCAACAGGGCAAGGTCGTCACCCGTGGCCTTCCTGACGAGGTCATCGAACGCTTCGCGGCGAAGCATCCCCTGCTCCGCCAGGCGGTCGAGGAAGCGGTCGAGGCCCACGCGCAATTGCAGAAGGCGTTCCCGGAAATTCTCGCAATGGACGAATGGGACCAGGTGCATGCCCTGCAGCCCGACTTCGTCAACTTCTATGCCGATGACGTGGTCAACCCGTACGTGCCGCTGGCGGCGCGCGGTCCGTGGATCGTCACCGCCAAGGGCGCGGTGATCCACGACAACGGCGGCTACGGCATGCTCGGCCATGGCCATGCGCCCCAGCCGGTGCTGGATGCCATGAACCGCCCGCACGTCATGGCCAACATCATGACCGCCTCCTTCAGCCAGCTGCGCTTCACCCGCGCGCTGAGGAAGGAAATCGGCCAGCGCCGTGACGGCGGCTGCCCGTTCGCGAAGTTCCTGTGCATGAACTCCGGTTCCGAGGCCGTCACCGTGGCCTCGCGCATCTCCGACGTGAACGCCAAGCTGATGACCGACCCGGGCGCGCGCCACGCCGGCAAGACCATCAAGAAGCTCGCCCTCACCGGCGCCTTCCACGGCCGCACCGACCGTCCGGCGCGTTTCTCGCACTCGACGCAGAAGGCCTACGTCGAGCACCTCGCCAGCTTCCGCAACCGCGATGACCTCATCACCGTCGAGCCGAACAACCTCGAAGCCCTGCAGAAGGCCTTCGACGACGCCGAGAAGAACAACGTGTTCTTCGAGGCCGTGTTCATGGAGCCGGTGATGGGCGAAGGCGATCCGGGCATGGCCGTGACCCCCGAGTTCTACGCGCTGGCCCGCAAGCTCACCAGGGAGCACGGCTCGCTGCTGCTGATGGACTCCATCCAGGCCGGCCTGCGTGCCACCGGTTACCTCTCGGTCACCGACTACCCCGGCTTCGAGAAGCTCGAGGCGCCGGACATGGAGACCTACTCCAAGGCGCTGAACGCCGGCCAGTACCCGCTGTCCGTGCTCGCCATGAACGAGCGCGCCGCCAGCCTCTACCGCAAGGGCATCTACGGCAACACCATGACCGCCAACCCGCGCGCGCTGGATGTCGGCGTGGCCGTGCTCGAAGCCGTGACGCCGGAAATGCGCGAGAACATCGTCGCGCGAGGCAAGGAACTGGTGGAGAAGCTCGAGAAACTGAAGCAGGAACTCGGCGGCCGCATCACCAAGGTGCAGGGCACCGGCCTGCTGTTCTCCTGCGAGCTGGACGCGCGCTACAAGTGCTACGGCGCCAACAGCACCGAGGAGTACATGCGCATGCAGGGCGTGGGCGTCATCCATGGCGGCGCCAACTCGCTGCGCTACACGCCGCACTTCAACATCACCTCCGAGGAAGTGGACCTGATCATCGAAGCCACGCGCGACGCGCTGCTCCATGGTCCGAACGCCGCGGCAGAGCCGAAGGCTGCCGCAACGGCCTGAGGCGTCACGCTCCGAAAGAAAGCCCCGCGAATGCGGGGCTTTTTCTTGCGTGAGACTGACCGTAAGAGGTGAGACGTGAGACGACGGGCGGATCGTTCAATCCGCTCACGCCCTTGCTCGACGGGGGCGCCGCTTTCCTTCTTCCCACCCCCTTTCTCAAAGGGGGTCGCCGCGGAGCGGCGGGGGGATCCCGTTGATCCGCCCCCTCTCCCCAGCCCTCTCCCTCAAGGGGAGAGGGAGTGAACGTGCACAACGACAACCGTCGCCTCACCTCTCATCTCTCTCGCCTTCCACGAAGCCTCGCGATCGAAGCCTCCACCCACTCCACCAGCGCGCGGGTCTTGCGCAGCCCCATGTCCAGCGTCAGCCAGGTATGGAAGTCTTCGTCATCGAGCGTGTCGGGAAAGCCTTCGCCTGCTTCTGTGCGCCATTCCTGTTCGATCGCGTCCAGAGTGGATAGTTGCGTCACCAGCTCCTCGCGCAGGGTGTCGAAGAACTCCTCTGCCTGCGCGGGCTCGATCTCGTCGAGGAAATGAATCTGCGCGAGGTACGCGAACTTCTCGTTGCCGAGCACGGGCCCGCCGCGCAGCCATTCGGCCAGCGTGCGGCTGCCGGCGGGCGTGCGCCGGTAAACCTTGCGCGCGGGACCGCGCTCGGAAGGCTCCAGGCGGCTTTCCAGCAGTCCGTCCTTTTCCATGCGGTTGAGCGCGCGGTATATCTGTGTCAGGTCCGCGTGCCAGAAATGGTTGAAGACGGTCTCGAACTGCCGCTTGATGTCGTACCCCGCCGCCGGCCGCTTGAGGATGCCGAGCAGGATGTTCTCCAGGCTCATGGCTTCATGACCATCAGCACGAGTGCGCCGTAGGGCGCGAGCGTGGCCAGCGTGCCGCTCCACATCCAGCGGCGCGATTCCGCCTGGTAGGTTTCGCGATCGTCGCTGCGGATGGCGGCGAGCATGCGCCTTTGCGCGGGCTCGACGGCAAGCTTGAAGATCACGGCCGAGAGGACGAACAGCGCGAGCCCGCCCCAGATCCAGAAGGTCGAGAACGGATAACCGCCCACCCAGGTGAGCGCCAGTCCGCTGAGCAGGATCAGCGTGGCGCCAGGCTGGGTGAACCAGCGATCGGCCTGCAGGATGCCTTCGATGGCCTGGGCGATGGCGCGGACGTCGCCGCTGCGGTCGGCCGCGAGCTTCCAGAAGATGCCGGTGGTGATGTTCCCGAGGAACAGGACCACGCCGATGATGTGCAGGGTCTTCAGGGCGAGATACATGGCAGACTCCTCCTTTGCAGAAGCCGCCAGTTCTATATGCATCCGCATATAGATGCAAGCGCAGCAAAGCGGAAAGGCGCATTTCGCGGTAACCTTTGCGGCCTCGTTTCCCCTCTTTCGACCCACAAGGAGCTTGCATGGACACCGCGAAGGTCCGCGATTTCGTGAACCAGATCTGGGACGACTCCATCATTCCCAGGCTGTGCGAATACATCAGGATTCCCAACAAGTCCCCGAACTTCGACCCCGACTGGGCGAAGCACGGCTACATGGACGCGGCCGTGAACCTGGCCCTGGACTGGGTCAAGGCGCAGCCCGTGAAGGGCCTGAAGGCCGAGATCGTGCGGCTTCGCGATTTCACGCCCATCCTGTTCGTGGAAGTCGATGCCTTCGGCGATGCCGCCGGCCAGGCCGACGATCCGGTGCTGCTTTACGGCCACCTCGACAAGCAGCCGGAGTTCACCGGCTGGGAGGAAGGTCTCTCGCCGTGGGAGCCGGTGATCCGCGGCGACAAGCTCTACGGCCGCGGCGGAGCCGACGACGGCTACGCGGTGTTCGGTTCGCTGGCCGCCATCATGGCGCTGCAGGAGCAGAACCTGCCGCACCGTCGCTGCGTGATGATCATCGAGTGCTGCGAGGAATCGAACTCCGTCGGCCTGCCGGAGTACATCGACCATCTCAAGGATCGCATCGGCACGCCCAGCCTGGTGGTCTGCCTCGACGCGGGCTGCGGCAACTACGAGCAGCTGTGGGTCACCACCTCGCTGCGCGGCAACATCGTCGGCACGCTGCGCGCCGACGTGCTCACCGAGGGCGTGCATTCCGGCATGGCGAGCGGCATCACCGCTTCCAGCTTCCGCGTGCTGCGCGAGCTGCTGGACCGGCTGGAGGACACCGAGACGGGCGCGATCAAGGTCGATGAGCTCAACATCCCCGTGCCGGAGAACCGCCAGCAGGAAGCGCGCCACGCCGCCGAGGTGCTGGGCGAACACGCCAACCACGACCTGCCCTTCGTCGACGGCATGAAGCCCATGTCCGACGATCCCTACGAACTGGTCCTGAACAACACCTGGCGGCCGATGCTGGCCGTGACCGGCCAGGAAGGCGTGCCGGAGCTCGGCATGGCCGGCAACACCATGCGGCCCTACACCGCGCTCAAGCTGTCCTTCCGCACGCCGCCGACCGTGGATGCGCCGAAGGCCGCCGAAGCCATCAAGCGCGTGATCGAGGAAAAGCCCGCCCTGTATGGCGCCAAGGCGAGCTTCAAGATCGGCTCGGCGGCCAGCGGCTGGGACGCGCCCGCGGTCGCGCCGTGGCTGCACGAGTCCATGAACAAGGCCTCCAGCCAGTATTTCGGCAAGGACGTGGTCTACTGGGGCATGGGCGGCTCCATCCCCTTCATGGACATGCTGGCGAAGAAGTTCCCCGACTCGCAGTTCATCGTCACCGGCCTGCTCGGCCCGAAGTCGAACGCGCATGGCCCGAACGAGTTCCTGCACATTCCCATGGGCAAGAAACTCACCATGTGCGTGGCGAACGTCATCGCCGATCACTTCAACAGGGAGTGATCCTTCACAAACGAAACCGCGGCATTGCCGCGGTTTCTTCTTTCAGGGCTTCTTCTTTTTCTTCGGTTTCGGTTTCGGCAAGGGCAATTCGCGCGCGGTAAGCCTGAGCAGCTCGGCGAGCGTCTCGGCATCATCCAGCACCTCATCCGCCTGGAACCAGGGTTTTGCGCCAGGATACGGGAAACCTTCCCTGGGCTCGCCGAGAAACCTGCGGCCGGCTTCGGTAGGTTTCACGAACAGCTGGTTGTCACAGACCAGCGCCACTACCTTGCCGTCGAGATACAGCGCGTACTCGCCGAACATCCTGCGATGGCTGAGCATGCCCGCGCCTTCAGCCTGCTCGACCACGTACTCGAGGAAATCCTGATCGGTAGCCATTCATCTGCCCTTCGCGGAAGGCGCATGCTTCATGTTCATGTACACCCCGCCCTTTTCCAGTTCATCCAGCATCCGAGTCAAACGCTTCTTTTGCGTCTCCGGGCGTTTCGCGCGCGCGATCCAGCCGAGATAGTCGTTCTGCTGATAGGCGGGACGCTCACGGTAAGCCTCCATCAGTCCGCGCCGTTCCAGCGCCTCGCGCACGAAGGCAGGCATCGGGTTCTTCGGGCGCTTCAGGCGGGAGTCGTTCATGGCACTCACCATGCGATGAAGAATCGGAAAGGATGACAAATATTTCCCGACATGCTTCCATCCTGTCCAGTCCGACGCGGTGATCCAGGATGAAACTTTACGCCACGCCCCTGTCGCATTTCTCCCGGAAGGTTCGCCTGCTGCTCGACCATTACGGAATCGAGTATGAGTTCGTGCACATCGGCAACGTCGTCGACACCGAGGCCGCGCGCTTCGACGGCAACCCGCTGATGAAGGTGCCGGTGCTGCACGACGGCGATACCTGGCTGATCGAATCCGATCACATCGCCGAGTACATCGTGCGCCGGCATGATCCTGCGGATCGCTACCGCGTGCTCGTTCGCGATCCTGATGCGCTCAACCTGCGCGCCATGCTGAACGGCATCATGAACGGGGAAGTGAAGCTCATCCTCGGCGCGCGCACCGGCATCGACGTCGCCGCCCTGCCGTTCTTCCGGAAGGTGCGGCTCGCGGTGAGCAACGGGCTGGAATGGCTGGAGAGGAATGCCGCGCGCTTCGATGCGGAATCGCCCGGCTACCTCGAGTTTCATCTCGTCTGCCTGCTTGATCACCTCGATCACTACAAGCTGGTGCCGCTCGATTACCCGGAACTGAAGCGCATCACCGTGACCTTGAGCGCATCGCCGACCGTTTC
>JAJUFS010000111.1 GCA_029263725.1 Gammaproteobacteria bacterium
AGGGCTGCACCGCCAAGGCCGGCCCGCAAGGTCGCCAGGGCGATCACCGCGGCGCCGAACAGGTCGAACAACCGTGACAGTGACAGCGCCGCGGCAACCAGTCCCATGCGCAGCGGACTGCCGAGCAGCCAGCGAAGCACTCCGCTCATTGCGGTCCGGCGGACATCGCTGCCCGCCTCCGGATCAATGCTGGTCGGTGTACGGCAACAGCGCCAGGAAACGGGCGCGCTTGACCGCCACGGTCAGCTGACGCTGATAGAACGGACGCGTGCCGGTGATGCGGCTCGGCACGATCTTGCCCGTTTCAGTGATGTACTGCTTCAGCGTGGCGAGATCCTTGTAATCGATTTCCTTCACGCCTTCGGCGGTGAAGCGGCAGAACTTTCTGCGACGGAAGAACCTGGACATGTTTCACCTCTTCGTTGTCTGGGACGGCTCAGGCCGCGTCATCATCGGAAGCAGCCGCATCGTCATCGCTGCGCTCGCTGCGACGGGCGGGACGCTCTTCGTCCTCGTCCTTCTTCAGCAGCGGCGACGGCTCGGTGATGGCTTCTTCACGGCGGATGGTGAGATGACGCAGGACGGCGTCGTTGAAGCGGAAGGCGCTTTCGAGTTCGTCCAGGATTTCACCGGTGCACTCGATGTTCATCAGAACATAGTGCGCCTTGTGAATCTTGTTGATGGGATAGGCAAGCTGGCGACGGCCCCAGTCCTCGAGACGGTGAACCTTGCCATCGGCGCCTTCGATCATCGAGCGATACTTCTCGATCATCGCGGGAACCTGCTCGCTCTGGTCAGGGTGGACCAGGAACACGATTTCATAGTGCCGCATTGTTGGCTCCTTGTGGATTGACAGCCTCCCGCACAGCGCGGTGAGGCAAGGAGACGCCCGGGCGTACGCCCGAGCGAAGCGCGGGATTCTAGGCGAAAGACAAGGACTTATGCAACCGGGCGTCGCTGGCGCAGGGCCTCGAACAGGCAGATTCCAGTGGCGACGGAGACGTTCAGGCTCTCCACGCTGCCCAGCATCGGCAGGCGCACGAGATGATCGCAGGCCTCGCGGGTCAAACGCCGCATGCCCTCGCCTTCCGCGCCCATGACCAGCGCCATCGGGCCGGTGAGGTCCGCCTCGTACAGGCTGCGCTCCGCCTCGCCGGCGGTGCCGGTGAGCCAGATGCCGCGCGCCTTGAGGTCGCGCAGCGTGCGGGCGAGATTGGTGACCATGTAGAACGGCACGCTCTCGGCCGCGCCCGCCGCCACCTTGCGCACCACCGGAGTGATGCCGCAGGCCCGGTCGCGCGGCGCGATGACCGCGTGCACGCCCGCGGCATCCGCGGTGCGCAGGCAGGCGCCGAGGTTGTGCGGATCCTGCACGCCATCCAGCACGAGCAGGAACGGCGGCTCGTCGAGCGAGTCGAGCAGATCTTCAAGGGATTCCGGATGCGCGGCCGCGCCGAACTCGCCGACCACGCCCTGGTGGCCGGGGGAACCGGCCAGTTCATCCAGCTCGCGCCGCGAGACGCGCTCGATGGCAATGCCCCCCGCCTCGGCGCGCGCGACGACGTCCTGCAGCCGCTGGTCGCGGCGGCTGTCCTGCAGCCACAGCCTGTGGCATTCACGCCCGGAGCGCAGCGCCGCGATCACGGCGTGCAGGCCGAAGATTCTCTCCATGGTTTTCCCTCAGCGCCGCCGCCGGCCTTTCTTCTTCGCGGGCTGCCGGCCGCGATCGCCGGCCCTGGCCCGGCGCCTTTCTTCCACCGGCTCGAAATCGATCTTGCGCTCATCCACGTCCACGCGCGCGACGCGCACGCGAATCGGGTCGGACAGGCGGTAACTCTTGCCGCTGCGCTCGCCCAGCAAGCGCTGGTTGACCGCGTCGAACTGGTAGTAGTCGTTCTCCAGCGAGGTGACGTGGATCAGCCCTTCGATCTGCAGATCGTTCAGCTCGACGAACAGGCCAAAGCCGGTCACGCCGGTGATCACGCCATCGAACTCCTCGCCCACCTTGTCGGCCATGAAATCGCACTTCAGCCAGGAAACCGCATCGCGCGTCGCCTCGTCGGCACGCCGCTCGGTCATCGAGGTGTGCGTGCCGAGCACTTCCATGCGGCGGAAGTCGTAATGGAACTCGTGCCGCGGCCGCTTGCCGAAATCATGCTTCAGGCCGCGATGCACGAGCAGGTCGGGATAGCGGCGGATCGGCGAAGTGAAGTGCGCGTAATGCTCCAGCGCCAGCCCGAAGTGGCCCAGCGGCTTGGGCTGGTAGACAGCCTGCGACAGCGAGCGCAGCAGCATGGTCTCGATCAGGAAGCGGTCCGGGCGGTCCTGGATCTTCTCGATCAGCTTGGCGTAATGCCTGGGCTGCGGCTCGTCGCCACCGCCCAGCGAAAGTCCCAGCGGGCCGAGAAAGCCGCGCAGTTTCTCCAGCGCTTCTTCCGACGGCCCTTCGTGCACGCGGTACAGCGTCGGCAGCCTGGCGCGGCCGAGATGCTTCGCGGCCTGCACGTTGGCGGCGATCATGCATTCCTCGATGAGCTTGTGCGCGACGTTGCGCGTCACGGGCTCGATGGCTGCGATCTTGCGGTTCTCGTCGAAGACGATGCGCGTTTCCGGGCGCTCGAAGTTGAGCGCGCCGCGCCGTTGCCGCGCGCGCGCCAGTACCTTGTAAAGCTCGTGCAAGGCCTCGAGGCGCTCGACCAGCGAGCCGAGCTCGCGATGCACCTTGGCATCGCCGCGCTCCAGCAGTGCGGCCACCTTGTTATAGGTCAGCCGCGCCTTGGAACGCATCACCGCGTCGTAGAAGGTCGAGCGCGTCACCTTGCCGCTGGAATCCAGGCGCATGTCGCAGACCACGCAGAGGCGATCGACCTCCGGGTTCAGCGAACACAGTCCGTTGGAAAGCGCTTCCGGCAGCATCGGGATGACCCAGTCGGGGAAATACACCGAGGTGCCGCGGCGCTCGGCTTCGACGTCCAGCGCGCTGCCAGGCGTGACGTAATGCGCCACGTCGGCGATCGCGACCACCAGCCGGAAGCCGCCGCCGCGCAGGCGCTCGCAGTAGACCGCGTCATCGAAGTCGCGCGCGTCCTCACCGTCGATGGTGACGAGGTCCAGGTCGCGCAGGTCCACGCGACCCTCGATCGCCTCGGCGGGAACGTGCTCGCCGTAGGCTTCCGCCTCGCGGATCACGGCGGACGGAAACTCGTGCGGCAGGCCAAAGGAATGAATGGCGATCTCGACTTCCATGCCGGCGGCGCGATGGTCACCGAGCACGCGCGCGATCCGGCCGATGGGCTGCTGGTTGCGGGCCGGATAGGCAACCAGGTCCACCACCACGATCTGGCCGTGCTTCGCCCCGTTGCGGTCGGCGGCGGGAATCAGGATTTCATGGGCGACGCGGCTGTTGTCCGGCGTGACGTAACCCACGCCGCGCTCTTCGAAATACCGTCCGACCAGCGTCTCGGTGTTGCGCTCGAGCACGTCCACCAGGCTGCCCTCGGGGCGGCCGCGGCGATCGTAGCCTTCCACGCGCGCCGAAATGCGGTCTCCGTGCATCACGCTCGCCATCTCGCGCGGCGAGAGATAAATGTCCTCTCCGCCCTCGTCAGGGACGAGGAAGCCGAAGCCGTCACGGTGCGCCTGCACCACGCCGGACACCACACCGACCTTGTCGGCAAGGCAGTAACCGCCGCGGCGGTTGAAGACCAGCTGGCCGTCGCGAACCATGGCACGCAGGCGGCGGCGGAGCGCCTCCTGGTCGCGCTCGTCGCGGACGCGCAACTCGCCTTCCAGTTCCTCCTGGAAGGCCGGGCGGCCGATGTCCTCCAGCACCTGGAGAATCAGCTCACGGCTGGCGATGGGATTTTCATAGCGGTGCGCTTCGCGCTCCGCCTGCGGATCGCGACGCTTCGAGGCGCGCGCAGTTTTCCTGGTTTTTGTCATGCGCGGCACTATACAGGTTGGCCGGGTTTTTTTTCACGGGACAATTGACAAAAGACCGGCCGCTCCTTAAAGTTCGCGGCTCTCCGGCGGCCTGTTCGCCGGAATGCCGAGGTGGCGGAATTGGTAGACGCGCTGGCTTCAGGTGCCAGTGGGGGCAACTCCGTGGAGGTTCGAGTCCTCTCCTCGGCACCATCTTCTTGCTTCATCCCATCAATTGATTCCCTTCGACAGCTCGACGCAACCCGGGCTGTGGACGCCTTATCCGACAACGGATGATGCGTTTGGTAACGAAACGAAAACCCGTATGAAGAAGAACGAGGGATGCATCTGCATCCCTCGTTCGTTTCGCCCATCCGTTGTCGCTTACTCGTCTTCCGACTCCATCCAGGACAGCAGCAGCTCGTACCAGCTACCGACGCCGATGTCGTCATCGGTGGAAAACATTGCGGTGGAAGTGGCCGAGTCCTTGCCGACGCCGATGTCATCGGCGAAGACGGGAGCGGCCAGGAAAGCGAGGCTAGAAAGAAGCAGGACAAGGAATTTGCGCATGAGAGGTCTCCTTCGAGTGAACACCCTCATGAATTGTAAGTGAAATTGTGATTTTTTCACCCACTTTTGACGAACTAACTGAGTTTTTCGGCGGCCTCGTCCGTCTCCCGTGGCGCCTGTACGTAAAACGCGCCCAGTCCGACCCGGTAGTAGCGCACGTCGGCGCGCGGTGTCCGGTGCGCCAGCTCGGAGAGACGCTCGTCCAGATCGCAGCCGAATTTCCAGGTCTCGGCGCGAATGAGCTCCCGGGCCTCCTGCACCCGGTCCTCGGGGACGTACACCTGGTACCACTCGCGCAGCAGGTAAGGTTCTTCGGTGCCCGGCCGCAGGTCGTACTCGGCGGTATTGAGCACGTCGTTCAGGATGATGCCGACGAACTCCATTTCCTCTTCCTTGCTGGCGGCGCGGGTCGGGAAGCCGCGCACCAGCTCGACGGTATCACCGTGCTGGAGGATGGCGCCGGAACGGATCAGCGCATCCAGCACGGAGCGCGGCGGCACATCGCCGCCGTACTCGCGAACCAGCTGGTGGAAGGACACGCCCTTGGCGGCCTTGAGCGGCAGCGAGGCAAGCGGCCTGCCCGTCTCGGGGTCGCGGTAGCGGCGGTCGTTGCGCCAGCCGGCCAGCACGCGGATGGAACGATTGGTCTGGCAGGAAGTCGCGGCGGTCTGCAGGTCCTCCATCTCGTAGAGCTTGGCGACCTCCTTGCGTGACAAGCCGGTGACCACCGCGGCATGAGCGAGGAAGGCGCGCTTGCGATGGGGCGGCCGGAACTCCGGGTACTCCATCGCGGCATCCACCGCCAGCTTGCGCGCGAACTGGCTGATCTGGTCGGCGGAAAAGCCCAGGCGCAACGCGAGCCGCACGACCGGCTTCATGACCCGGGCCACGAAGGTCCAGGCCTTGGCCGGGATGGCCGCAGGGACTGTGGCGGGAGGCGGGTGTCCGGTTCCGCTCATGTCGAATCCTCGCTTGTACCTGTTCCGATTATTGGGATTGTCAAGCCCATGAGTCAAACGCGGGGTATAGGCCGGAGAGCGGAAGGCATCGCGGCGGGCGATACTTCCGGCAAATTCCTTCTGCGATGCGCCGTGCTGCCCAGCTTTCTTCGAAGCCTGTTTTCCATCAACACGGTCCAGCGCCAGCGCTGGCCCTTTGCCCTTCGGGCCGCGCTCTGCATGGGCACGCCCATACTGGTCGGCTGGCTGCTCGGGGAGACTTCCGCCGGCATGATGGCGGCGCTCGGCGGCTTCACTTCGCTGTATGGCAGCGGCTGCCCCTACGTGGTTCGCGCCCGGCTTCTGGCCATCATCGCGGTGGCCTTTGGCCTCGCCGTCGCGCTGGGCATGCTGGTCGCCTCCTCCTATATCGCCACCATCGTCACCCTGGCGCTGATCGCGGCCTTCGCGACCTGGATCTGCAATGCTGCCCGTACCGGTCCGCCGGGCGCGTACATGTTCGTGCTGGCCTGCGCGGCAGGCTCGGCGATACCGGCACCCTTCCTGCATGCCGCCGAGGCCGCCATGCTGGTCACCGCGGGCGGCGCCTTCGCCTGGGTGGTGCACATGGCCGGTGCGCTGTGGCGGCCACGCGGCCCCGAGCAGGACGCGGTGCGCGCCGCCGCCAATGCGGTCGTCGATTACCTCTCGGCGGAGGGCGAGGAAGATCGGCTGGAAAAGCGGCATGTCGCGGCGATCCGCCTGCACGATGCCTGGACGGACCTCGCCAGCCATCGCCGCCAGTTCTCTTCCCGCAGCCGCCTGACCCGGCTGCGCGCCATCAACCGCGAGCTGCACCTGTTGTTCGCGGATGCGATGACCAGGGATAAGCCGGATCCGATGATGAAGGCGCGCGCCGAGGCGCTGACGGCGAAGATCAACCGCCTGCAGAAGGTAAGCCGTCCTCATTTGGGCGAGAGCGCCCCGCTCGGCCGCCCCGGACTG
>JAJUFS010000138.1 GCA_029263725.1 Gammaproteobacteria bacterium
ACGCCAAGGATCACCAGCACGCCGCCGACCAGCACCATGGATTCGCGTACCAGCGACGGCAGGCGCCTGAGCGGAATCTCGCGCAGCACGAACACTTCCACGATCAGCACGTAAATCGCCGTCACCGCCGCGGCTTCCGATACCGCGAACCAGCCGCCGTAGATGCCGCCGAGCACGATGATCGGCAACGGAATCTCCCAGGCGGATTCCTTCAGCGAGGCCAGTGCCGCCTTCGCGTCGAAACGGTGCAGCGTCATCTCGTTGGCGCGATTCACCCACAGCGCGTAACCGCCCAGCATCACGATCATCAGCAGGCCGGGAAAGACGCCGGCGAGGAACAGGTCGTCGATGGACACGCCCTGCCCTTCGCTCATCTGCTGCGCGATGATGCCGTAGAGGATCAGCGGCAGGGACGGCGCGAACAGGATGCCGAGGCTTCCCGACGTGGTGATGAGGCCGAGGTTGAAGCGCTCCGGGTAACCCGCCTGCGCCAGCGCCGGATACAGCAACGCGCCGAGCGCGATGATGGTCACGCCGGAGGCGCCGGTGAACGCGGTGAAGAACGCACAGGCGGCGAGCGCGACGATGGCAAGCCCGCCGGGCAGCCAGCCGAGGAAGGCCTGCGTGAAGCGCACCAGCCGGCCCGGCGCGCCGGATTCGCTCAGCAGGTAACCCGCGAAGGTGAACAGCGGGATCGCCAGCAGTATCGGCATCTCGGCGATGCGGTACATCTCGATGCCCATCACCGAAAGGTCGATGCCTTCGCGATGGAAGTTCCACATGGCGCTGGCGGCGATGACCGCGAACAGCGGCATGCCGAACAGCGTGAGGATGAGCAGCAGGGCGCCG
This sequence comes from Gammaproteobacteria bacterium, assembly GCA_029263725.1. GTDB lineage: Bacteria > Pseudomonadota > Gammaproteobacteria > Natronospirales > JAJUFS01 > JAJUFS01. The sequence continues at coordinate 850 of JAJUFS010000138.1, forward strand.
CCGATGAATTTCATTCCGCAGCCTCCCTGCGCTGGATGAACACGGCGATCGCGAAGCGCAGGCTCATCAGCGTGAAACCGAACGGCAGGATGGCCTGCCAGAACCACACCGGCACGCCGGCAACCGCGTAATCGCTGAAGGCGTATTCGTCACGCACGAAGCGGAAGGTATGCCAGGCCAGCAACCCGCAGACGATCGCCGAGGCCAGCGCGATCACTCGCCGCGCAAACGGCTGGAAGCGTTCCGGCAGCAGCCGCGAGAAGATGTCGATGTTGATGTGGCGGTTGTCGCGCGTGGCGGCGAGCGCGCCCAGCATGCCGACCCACAGCACCAGGATGCGCAGCAGCGGATCGATCCATACGAAGCCGCTCTCGAAGATGTTGCGCATCACGATCTGCAGCCCGGCGAGCACCACCAGGCTGCCGAAGGCGACGATCAGCAGGGCGTCTTCCAGCGCCCGCAGCCAGTGGACGAGAGGCGTCACTGCGCTGCCTTGCCGCTGCGGTACTCTTCCAGCAGGCGATAGGCGCGGTCCGTGATCTCCTCGGAGAACATGCCTTCCTTCGCCAGCTCGCGGTTGACGCGCTCGGCGGTGGCGCGCCACTGCCGGATCGCATCCGGCTCCGCCTTCACGAATTCCACGCCCTGCTGCTGCAGCGCCTGGTGGGCGCGCGCGTTGTCCTCGCGGTTCGCCTTGTCGAGGCGCGCGTAGGTCGCTTCCATCACTTCGCGAACGACCTTCCGGTCGGCTTCCGACAGCTTGTCGAAGGCGCGCTTGTCGATCACGAACAGCCCGACGAGATAGATCAGCGGTTCGTCGGTCATGTACTTGATGCGCGTGTGCCACTGGAAGGCGATGGCGCCCAGCGGCGAGGAACCGACGACGGAAATCAACCCGGTCTGCAGGCCGGTAAGCACGTCAGTGATCGGCATGCGCACCGGCGAGACGCCGAGTGCGGACATGACGCGATAGGAGATCTTGTCATTGTCCGGCACCCAGGCCTTCTCGTTGTTGAGATCGGTGGTCTTGCGGATGGGACGCGTCGACATCACCTTGGCGAAGCCGCCTTCGGCGAAACCGAAGTTCACGAAGCCCGCGTCCTCCAGGCCCTTGCGCAGCACCGGATCGAGCTGGCTGCGCAGGTAATCGACTTCATCGAGATTGCGGAACAGGAACGGCAGGCCGAGCACGTTGATGTCCGGGTACACCTCGGCAAGGCTGCCCGCGGTGAAGGCCGCGCCATGCAGCTGGCCGATGCGGATCTTGCGCAGCACGCTCTGGTCGTTGCCCATCACCCCGCCGGGATAGAAGCGGAACTGGACGCGATTGTCGGTGCGCTTGCCGATTTCCTCGGCAGCGGCGCGCATGTCGTTCATCCACGAGGAGCCGTCCGGCGCCAGCGTGGCGATCTTGAAGGTCTGGGCAGCCGCAGCCGGCAGCGAGAACGCCAGCAGCGACACGGCAAGCAGCAAACGTCGCATGGTCATGAGCAACTCCGGTGTTGTCCTTGCGGACTTCTCAGAAGTAATCATTCGCGGAGGAAAGTAGCTCCTGCGCGCGTTGCTGCGCGAGGACATTCATCAAGGTCTGGCCTTCCGCCTTCGAAGGCTCCGCCAGCACGTCGCGCAGCAGCGCATCGTGCAGCTCGCGGTCGAAGACGACACGGGCATAGTTTTCCGCCAGCGCCACCTTGGCGCCGAGATTGGCGCCGCCGGAAAGGCGGATCGCCTGTTCGAAGTGACGGCGCGCCTCTTCCGGCTTGCCGCCCAGCGCCGGCGGACGCACGGTCTTCAGCATGCCGAGATACACGTGGGCGGAGCCGTCGGCGTACGTCTCGTCGATGCGCAGCACGGTCTCCAGCAACGCCTCGGCACGCGGCAGGTCCGCTACCGCATTCCAGTCATCGGCATTGGCGCGAACCCAGATCAGCCAGCTCTGCGCCAGCGCCATCAGGAACGGCAGGTCGTCTTCGTCATCGAGCGCGGCGAGCTGCGCGGTGAATTGCTCGTAGGGCATTTCCCGCGCGCGGCAGAGTTCCTCGTGGTACTCGCACATCGCGCGCCGGCCGTAATCGAAGGCGCGCGCGGACAGGCGCTTCGCCCGCACGGGGTCGTCGACGAACACGCCGGCATACGCCGCGTACAGCGTTGCGCCCTGGCGCAGCAGGTCCTCGTCGTCCGGATCGCTGGTGATCAGGCTGTCGACCATCAGCAGGTAGGCGGGCGCGGCGGCCGCGACCGTCGCCGGGTCGTCGTGGTCCAGCATGGCGCGCGACAGGCTTTCGGCGGCGCCGGAAACGAAGCTGGCACAACCGCTCGCCGCGAAGACGGCACAAGCGATCGCAAGCCAGCGAAATCCTGCAGTCATCAATTCCTTTCTCCGTTTTCCGCGGCCTGCTGCTCAAGCAGGCGCAGCTGTTGCAGGTGGTTGCGCAGCACCGCCTGGCGGGCGGCTTCACGCGTGCTGTTCAGCAGTGTCCGGTATTGGCGGCGCGCGTCGCCATACAGGGCAGCCTTGGTCAATTGCTCCGCGGCCTGGAAGCGCGCGGTCTGCGCCCAGGGGTCGGCGGCGTTCGGATCCGCCAGCGTGGCGGAATGCAGGTAGGCGCGCGCTGCCTCGGCGTGCCGCCCCAGCGCCGCCAGCGAATCCGCCTGCCAGTACCACAGCTCGCGCGCCTGCTGGACGTCGGTCGCCTCCGCGCGCAGCCGTTCCAGGAAACCGAGCGCGGCTTCGTGACGCTCCAGGGTCTGCAGGTCGAAAACCACCTGCAGGGCGCGATCGCGGTCGAAATCCTCCAGCGCGAACAGCTGCCCCAGCGCGGCGATGCCTTCGTCGATCTTCCCGCCCAGCAGCAGCACGCGCGCGCGCCGCAGCTGCCATTCCGCGGGATCGGTCTGCTCGGGCGGCTCGTCGAGTCCCACCAGCAGCTGCGAGGCCAGCGGGATTTCGTTCGCCGCCAGCAGGTCCTCGAGCAGCAGATAGCGCACCGCCGGCGGCACGTCGCCGGGCGACGGAAAGCGCTTCGAATCGAGGTAGAGCGCGCGCATCAGCCGCCCGCCCTGTGGAATGTTGGCGAGCAGCGAGGCCAGCTGCCAGTGCGCGACGGCCTGCTGTTCCACGCGCAGGGCATTCTCGGCAACCACCGCGAACAGCGCGCGGGCATGGATGGGATGCGCGTCGTAGCGGTTGGAAGCGGCGACGAACCAGCTCTCGTCGTCGCCGACGATGAGCTGCAGGCGGTTGCCGAGCTCCTTGCCGAAGGCGAGATAGGCATCCCAGAGCTGGTCCGCGCCCAGCGGCACGATGGTCGGCGCGCCGGCGCCGCCCTCCACCACCAGGCCGCGCTCCAGCGCGGCGATGCGGGCCTCGCGATTGTCGAGCATGTCGGCCGCCTCGGCGGCGATGGCCCAGGCGTCGCGCCTGAGCGCCGCCGGCACGTCCTTGTCCACGCCCAGCTTCACGGCGCGTTCCACGACCGCGGCCGGCGTCTTTCTGCCGGACCAGAGGCCAGCAATCAATCGAAGCACATCCGCTTCCACGCCCTCGACGTCCTCGAGCAGGCCGAGTGCCTCCTCGGGCGCCATGGTGCGCAGGGCGAGCCGGGCACGCTCCAGGCTCCAGTCCCGGGAGTCG
>JAJUFS010000062.1 GCA_029263725.1 Gammaproteobacteria bacterium
GACGAGGCGCTGCACGAGGTCGCCGCCGATCTCGCCGAGGGCGCCGACATGGTGATGATCAAGCCCGGCATGCCCTATCTCGACATCGTGCGCCGGGTGAAGGACGAATTCGGCGCGCCGACCTTCGTCTACCAGGTCTCGGGCGAGTACGCGATGCTGATGGCGGCCGCCGAGAACGGCTGGCTGGACGAACAGGCGGTGATCATGGAATCGCTGGTTTCCATCAAGCGGGCCGGCGCCGACGGCATCCTCACCTACTTCGCGCGGCGCGTCGCCGAATGGCTGAACGACTGACGCGCCGCTACCTGCTCAGCAATTCGAGAAACCATCATGGCCAAGAATTTCATTTCCGCGATATTCGGGCGTTCGCCCGTTCATCCGCTGCAGCAGCACATGGCGAAGGTGATCGCCTGTGTCGAGGAGCTGCCGGCCTTCTTCGATGCCAGCATCCGGGGTGACTGGGAAACCGCCACGCGGGTGCGCGAGAACATCCGCCAGCTCGAGCATGACGCCGACACGCTGAAGATCGACATCCGCCTGCACCTGCCGAACACGCTGTTCATGCCGGTGGCGCGTGCCGACCTGCTCGACCTACTGACCGTGCAGGACCGGGTCGCCAACAAGGCCAAGGACATCAGCGGCCTGATGATCGGCCGGCAGATGCGCATTCCCCAGGAGCTCGGCGTGATGTTCATGAAGTTCCTGGATGGCGCGCTCGCCGCCTGCCGCCAGGCGCACACCACCGTCAACGAACTGGACGAGGTCTTCGAGGCCGGTTTCCGCGGCGCGGAAGTGGACCTGATTCACTCCATGATCACCGAGCTCGACCGCCTGGAGCGTGAAAGCGACCACGTCGAGATCGAGGTGCGCCGCGCGCTCTTCGAGATGGAGAAGACCCTGCCGCCGGTGGACGTGGTGTTCCTCTACAAGATCATTGACTGGATCGGTGACCTCGCCGACGAATCGGAGCGCATCGGCTCCCGCCTGCAGCTGCTTCTCGCGCGCTGATCGCCCCGGAGATTTCACCTGATGGAATACATGACGCTTTACATCGCGCTGGCCGCGATCTTCGGCCTTTTCATGGCGTGGGGCATCGGCGCCAACGACGTTGCCAACGCCATGGCGACTTCCGTGGGCTCCCGCGTTCTTTCGCTCAAGCAGGCCATCCTGGTGGCGGCGATCTTCGAGTTTGCCGGCGCGGTGCTGGCCGGCGGCGAAGTGACTTCCACCATTCGCAACGGCATCGTCGATGCCTCGGCCATCAGCGACAGGCCTGAACTGCTGGTCTACGGCATGCTGGCGGCGCTGCTCGCCGCCGGCACCTGGCTGCTGATCGCCTCGCGCAAGGGCTGGCCGGTCTCGACCACGCATTCCATCGTCGGCGCCATCGTCGGTTTCGCGGCCGTCGGCATCAGCATCGAAGCGGTGAAGTGGGCCTCCGTCGGCACCATCGTCACCAGCTGGATCATCTCGCCGGTGGTCGCCGGCACCATCGCCTTCCTGCTGTTCACCACCGTGCAGAAGCTGGTGCTGGAACGCCGCGATCCGCTGTCACAGGCGCGCCGCTGGGTGCCGGTGTACATGTTCTTCGCCGGCTTCCTGATCACGCTGGTGACACTTTTCAAGGGCCTCAAGCACGTCGGCGTCTCGCTCTCCGAGGAACAGTCCTACCTGCTCGCGACAATCATCGGCCTCGTGATCGCGATCATCGGCAAGATCTTCATCAGCCGCATCAAGGTGGATCCGGAAGCGGATCGCGCCTTCCACTTCGCCACCGTCGAAAAGGTCTTCGGCGTGCTGATGGTGCTCACCGCCTGCACCATGGCGTTCGCGCACGGCTCCAATGACGTCGCCAATGCCGTCGGCCCCGTCGCCGCGGTGATCAGCGTCGCCAGCAGCGGCGAAATCTCGCAGCAGGCGCCGATTTCCTTCTGGGTGCTGCTGCTGGGCGGCATCGGCATCGTCGTAGGCCTTGCCACCTTCGGCAAGGAAGTGATGAAGACCGTCGGCGAGGGCATCACGCATCTCACGCCGAGCCGCGGCTTCGCCGCGGAGCTTGCGGCCGCCACCACCATCGTGGTCGCTTCCGGCACGGGCCTGCCGGTTTCCACCACGCACACGCTTGTGGGCGCGGTGCTGGGCGTCGGCATCGCCCGAGGCATCGCCGCGATCAACCTCGCCGTGGTTCGCGACATTTTCATGTCATGGATCATCACCGTGCCGGCCGGCGCGGTGCTGGCGATCATCTTCTTCTTCATCCTGCGGGTCATCCTTGGCTGACCGCTACGCGCTGTTCGGACATCCGGTGAGCCATTCGCGCTCACCGGAAATCCATCACCGCTTCGCGGAACTGACCGGCGAGTCGATACGCTACGAACTGATCGATTGCCCGCCGCAGGAATTTGCCGCCACCGTGCGCCGTTTTATCGAGGAAGGCGGACGCGGCGGCAACATCACCCTGCCGCACAAGCAGGCGGCGCTTTCGCTGTGTGACGTGGTATCGGCGGACGCCGAGCGCGCCGGCGCGGTGAACACGCTCGCAGTGCTGGAGGACGGACGGCTGTTCGGCGACAACACCGACGGCGTCGGCCTGGTGCGCGATCTCACCGTCAATCATGGCGTGGTCATCAGCGGCAGGCGCGTGCTGGTGATCGGCGCGGGCGGTGCGGCGCGCGGCGCCATCGGCGCGCTGCTGGACGAGGCGCCGGCGACGCTGGTCATCGCCAATCGCACCGCGGCGAAGGCGCAAGCCATCGCGGCGGACTTCGCCGCCGCCAACCTGCACTCGCTCGAATTCGAGGCCTTGAACGAGGCCTTCGACATCATCATCAACGCCACGTCCGCGAGCCTCGCCGGCGAGGTGCCCAAAGTGCCGGGAGTGATCATCGGCGCGCACACGCTCGCTTACGACATGTTCTACGCGAACGATGCGACGGCGTTTCTTGCCTGGGCGAAGGAGCAGGGCGCAGCGCGCTGCCTCGATGGCTGGGGAATGATGGTGGAGCAGGCGGCCGAGTCCTTCTTCATCTGGCGCGGCGTGCGGCCGGACACCTCGGGCCTGCTCGAACGCAAGGCCTGATTCAGGCCTGCGCGCCGGCGAGATAGCGATCCTTGAGACGCACGTAGTGGTGCGCGGAATAGCGCAGCATCTCCCTTTCCTCCGCGCTGAGCTCGCGCGCCTTCTGCACGGGATTGCCGCGATAGAGGAAGCCGGATTCCAGCCGCTTGCCCGGCGGCACCAGCGTGCCGGCGGCGATCAGCACCTCATCCTCCACGACCGCGCCGTCCATGACGATGGCGCCCATGCCGACCAGCACGCGGCTGCCTATGGTGCAGGCATGCAGGATGCAGCCGTGGCCGACGGTGACGTCCTCGCCGATGACGAGCGGAATGCCGCCATCAGGCGTGTACGGGCCGTCGTGCGTCACGTGCAGCACGGTGTTGTCCTGGATGTTGGAGCGCGCGCCGATGGTGATGGTGTTGACGTCGCCGCGCGCCGCGACATGCGGCCAGATGGAGACGTCATCGTCGAGCGTGACCTGGCCGACGACCACGGCGGTGGTGTCCACGTAGACGCGGCGGCCCAGCCTGGGTGCGTGTCCTTCGAACTGTCTCAGCGGCATGTGATGCTCCGTTCGCTCAGCGCAGGGTGACGAGTTCTTCCGCGCTGGTGGGATGAATGGCGACGGTGTCGTCGAAATCCTTCTTGGTGGCGCCCATCTTCACCGCGACCGCGAAGCCCTGCAGCATCTCGTCGGCACCGGGACCGATGGTGTGCAGGCCGACGATGCGCTCGTTGGCGCCGGTGCAGATCAGCTTCACGCCCGCCTTGCGCTTGCGCGAGGTGAGTGCGTGATACATGGGCGTGAACACGCCGGTGTAGCACTTCACGTCCTCGCCGAAGCGCTCGCGCGCCTCGTGCTCGGTCATGCCGATCGTGCCTATGGGCGGGTGGCTGAACACGACGGTGGGAATGTTCGCGTAATCCAGCTTGCGCTCCGGCATGCCGCCGTAGAGACGGTCCGAGAGGCGGCGGCCCGCGGCGATCGCCACCGGCGTAAGCTCGACGCGCCCGGTGACATCACCGATCGCGAAGATGTGCTCGACGCTGGTCTGCTGCCATTCGTCGACGACGATGTGACCGCGTTCGCCGGTTTGCACGCCGCAGGCCTCCAGGCCCAGCCTGTCGACGTTCGGCTTGCGGCCGGTCGCCCAGATGACGCTGTCATAACCGCCCAGGGTGATGCCGCTGGCCGAACACAGGGTCAGCGTGCCGTCGGCTTCACGGCGCAGTTCGCAGGTCACGAACTGCGTCTGCAGGTGAATGCCGTCCGCCGCGAGCGACTCATGCAGCACCTCGCGCAGCATGGCGTCGAAGTTGCGCAGCACGCCGTCGCGACGCACGACCAGGCTCACTTCCGCGCCCAGGGATGCCAGCACGCCGGCAAGCTCGACGGCGATATAGCCGGCGCCGACCACCGCGACGCGCCTGGGACAGGCATCCAGCTCGAAGAAGCCATCCGAGGTGATGCCGTGATTCGCGCCCGGGATATCGGGAACGTCGGGCCGGCCGCCGGTGGCGATGATGATGCGCTCCGCTCGATGACGCGCACCATCCACGTCGATCTCGTTGGGCCCGACGAAACGCGCCGTGCCTTGCAGCAGCGTCACCTTGCGGCGCTCGAGGTTGCGCGCGTAGATGCCGTTGAGACGCTCGATGTAGGCATCGCGCGACTGCCTGAGCGCATGCCAGTCGTGGCCGCGACGCTCGACCGCGAAACCGTAATCCGCGGCATCGACCAGGCCATGCGCCAGCTCGGCGGCATACCACATCACCTTCTTCGGCACGCAGCCGACGTTGACGCAGGTACCGCCCAGCCGGTCCTTCTCGACGATGGCGACGCGAGCGCCGTACTCGGCGGCGCGCTGGGCCGCGGCAAGACCGCCGCTGCCGCCGCCGATGACCAGGAGATCGAACGTTTCACCCATGGGAAGCCTTCCGGTGCGGGAGAACGGGTATAGTAAACGCGTTCGACATCACGAGGGAGGCGTCCATGAGCGTCACCGGTTTCATCATCCTGGGCCTGGTCGCCATCGCGGTGGTCTACCTGGTCACGATTTACAATAATCTCGTCCAGCTCAAGCACAACGTCGCCAAGGCCTGGTCGAACATCGACGTGCTGCTCAAGCAGCGCCATGACGAGCTGCCCAAGCTGGTGGAAACCTGCAAGCAGTACATGGGCTACGAGCAGCAGACGCTGGAGAAGGTCATGCAGGCGCGCGCCGCGGTGTTTTCCGCGCGTGAACGCGGTGACGTCAAGGCGCTTGGCCCTGCCGAGCAGGAACTGCGCATCGGCCTCGGCAACCTGTTCGCGGTTGCGGAAAACTACCCCGACCTCAAGGCCAGCGACTCCTTCCAGCACCTGCAGGGACGCATCACCGGCCTCGAGAACGCCATCGCCGACCGGCGCGAGTTCTACAACGAATCGGTCAACAGCCTGAATGTGCGCATCGAGCAGTTCCCGGACGTGATCGTCGCGCGCAACCTCGGCTTCAAGCCCGCCGACCTGCTGGTGTTCAGCGACGAAGAGAAGCAGGACGTCGATCTGAAGGCGTTGTTTGGCTGAGGGCGCAAGACGTGAGACGTAAGACGTGAGACGGCGGGTGACGAGCATCGTCTTGCGTCTGACGTCTTGCATCTCACGAAAACATCCATGGACCAGTCCCTTCCCGCTCACCTCGCCGCCACCATCCAGGGCCTGCCTGCCGAGGAATTCTGGATCGCGTTCGCGATCGTTTCGGCCGCGGCGCTGTTCGGCTTCTGGCTGTGGCACCGCTCGCTGAAGCGCGCGCGACTGATCGAGGACACGCCCACGTCCAAGTGCCGTTCAGCCGCGCAGGGCTATGTCGAGATCATCGGCACGCAGGCGCTGCTGCCGGGTGATCCGATCCGCGCGCCACTCACCGGCCGTCGGTGCACCTGGTGGGAGTTCTGCGTGGAGGAAAAGCGCACCACCTACGAGCGCGGCCGCACGCGCACGCGCTGGGTGACGATAGAGCGAGGCCGCAGCGATTCGCTGTTTCTGATCCGCGACGATACCGGAGAGGCCATCATCAACCCGGAAGGCGCGGACGTGACGCCTTCCAGCAGCGACTCCTGGTACGGCAATTCCCGCCACGTCACCGGCCTGCCGCAAAGCCGCGGCCTGTTCGGCGGCCGCTATCGCTTCACCGAGAAACGCATGCACGAAGGCGATCCTCTGTATGCCATCGGCTGGTTCGCCTCGTATTCCCAGCAGACCAGCATCGACCGGGAACGCGAAACCGCCGAGCTGCTGGCGCACTGGAAGCGCGACCAGGCGACCCTGCTGCGGCGCTTCGACGCCGACGGCAACGGCGCGATCGACATGGCGGAATGGGAAAACGCGCGGAACGCGGCGCGCCTGGAGGTCGAGGCGCAGTTCCGCAAGCGGCTTTTGTCACCGGAGCTGCACGTCCTCAGCCGCCCGACCGATGGACGGCCGTTCATTCTCTCGGTGCTGCCGGAAACGCATCTTACCCGGCGGTTCCGCATGTTTGCGCTCGCCGGCCTGTTGCTGTTCCTTTCCGCAGGTACTGTCGGCGTCTTCGCCTTTACCGCGCGATTTTCATCCTGATCCAGGCGCTTATGACAGCGCAGTGCATGCCCGCGGAGGGCGTGCATGCTAGACTCGCTGCAGACATCACGCCTGCTGCACAACATGAAGAATCCCCTCCTGGACAGCGAAGGGCTGCCGGACTTTTCCGCGATTCGCGCCGAGCACGTCCAACCGGCCATCGAACGGATCATTGAAGAGAACCGCGCCACGGTGCGCGAGCTGCTCGCGCAGCCGCGGCCATTCACCTGGCAAAACCTGGTCGAACCGCTGGAGGCGATCGAGGATCGCCTGAGTCGCGCCTGGTCGCCGGTCAGCCACCTGAGTTCCGTGGCGAACACGCCCGAACTGCGCGCGGCCTACAACGCCTGCCTGCCGCTGCTTTCCGACTACAGCTCCGAGCTTGGCCAGAACCGCGAGCTGTTCGAGGCCTACGCCGAAGTGCGCCGCAACGCCGAGCGCGAGGGGCTGAACCGCGCACAGATCAAGATTCTCGACGACGAGCTGCGCGGCTTCCGTCTCTCCGGCGTGGACCTGCCCGAGGACCGCAAGCAGCGCTTCCGGGAGATCCAGCAGGAGCTCGCGCAGCTGCAGGCGAAATTCGAGGAAAACCTGCTGGATTCCGCCGCCGCCTGGGTGCTGCGGGTCCGCGATGAGCGCAGGCTGGCGGGCATTCCCGCCGACGTCATCGAGCGCGCGCACGCGCATGCCGCGGAGCGCGGCGAGGATGGCTGGTCGTTCTCCCTCGATGGCGCCACCTACCAGGCCGTGGTCACCCATGCCGATGACCGCGAGCTGCGCCGGGAGATGTACACCGCCTGGCTGACCCGCGCCTCCGACCAGGGTCCGACGGCGGGGCAGTTCGACAACACCGAATGCATGCGACGCATCCTTGAACTGCGCCGCGAGGAGGCGGAGCTGCTCGGCAAGGCGAATTTTGCCGAGCTGTCGCTGGAAACCAAGATGGCCGAGTCACCGGCGCAGGTGATCGGCTTCCTGGAAGACCTCGCGCGCCGCGTGCGGCCGGCCGCGCAGCAGGAATTCGAGGAGCTGCGCGTCTTCGCGCGTGATGAACTCGGCGTGGCCGACCTTGCCGCCTGGGACGTCGCCTGGGCCGGCGAGAAGCTGCGCAAGGCGCGTTATGCGATCAGCCAGGAAGAGCTGCGCCCGTATTTCCCGCTGCCGCGCGTGCTGGATGGCATGTTCGCGATCTTCAGGCGGCTGTACGGCCTGCAGGTGTCGGAAACGCAGGGACCGCCCGCCTGGCATCCGGACGTGCGTTTCTTCGAGATCCGCGATGCGGAAGGCGAGCTGCGCGGACATCTGTTCATGGACCTGTTCGCGCGCGCGCAGAAGCGCAGCGGCGCGTGGATGGACGAGGCGCTGAACCGCTTCCGTCACGCCGACCGCCTGCAGCATCCGGTCGCGCACCTGTGCTGCAACTTCGGCAAGCCGAGCGGCAACCGGCCGGCGCTGCTCACTCATGACGAGGTACAGACGCTGTTCCACGAGTTCGGCCATTGCCTGCATCACCTGCTGACGCGCGTCGATTACCCGACCGCGGCGGGCATCAATGGCGTCGAGTGGGATGCGGTGGAGCTGCCCAGCCAGTTCCATGAGAACTTCACCTGGGACCGCGAGGCGCTGGATCTCATCTCCGGTCACGTGGAGACCGGCGAGCCGCTGCCGGACGCGTTGCATGAACGCATGATCGCCAGCCGCAACTTCCATGCGGGACTGTTTCTCGTGCGCCAGCTGGAATTCGCACTGTTCGACATGCGCCTGCACGCCGCCAGCACCACGGCCTTCGAGGATGTGCTGCGCGAGGTGCGCGAACAGGTCGCGGTCATTCCGGCGCCCGAGTTCAACCGCTTCGCCCACACCTTCTCGCACATTTTCGCCGGCGGGTATGCCGCGGGCTATTACAGCTACCTGTGGGCGGAAGTGATGTCGGCGGACGCGTTCGCGGCCTTCGAGGAAGCGGGCCTGTTCGATCGCGCCACCGGCGAGCGCTTCATGCGCTGCATCCTGGAAAAGGGCAGCACCGAGAAGGCGGCGGTGCTGTTCGAGCACTTCCGCGGCCGTCCGCCGACACAGGACGCCTTCCTGCGCCACCACGGGATCGCCGCCTGAAATCATTACAACAGGGACACATCGGACTTCATGCGAATCGCAAGCTGGAACGTCAACTCGCTGCGCGTACGCCTGCAGCACGTGCTCGACTGGGTGAAGGAAAATGCGCCGGACGTGGTCTGCATCCAGGAAACCAAGCTGGTCGATGACAAGTTCCCGGTCGCTGAACTGAACGAGGCCGGTTACGAGGTCGTCTACCACGGCCAGCCCACCTATAACGGGGTCGCGATCCTCTCGCGCAGCGCGCCTCACGATGTGCGCAAGGGCATGCCGGCCTTCGAGGACGACCAGGCGCGCTTCATCGCCGCCACCATCGACGGCATTCGCGTCATCAACCTGTACGTGCCGAACGGCCAGGAAGTCGGCAGCGACAAGTACGAGTACAAGCTGCGCTGGCTGGCACACCTGCGCGGCGTCATCGAGGCAGAGCTCGCGGCGCACCCGGATCTCGTGGTACTGGGCGACTTCAACATCGCGCCCGCCGACGAGGACGTGCACGACCCCGAGGCCTGGCGTGGCAAGATCCTGTTCTCGGAACCGGAGAAGGCGGCCTTGCAGGCGCTGCTCGACCTCGGCCTGCATGATTCCTTCCGGCTGTTCCCGCAGGAACCCGGCACGTTCTCATGGTGGGACTATCGCGCCGCCGGCTTCCGCCGCAATCTCGGACTGCGCATCGACCTCGTGCTTGTCAGCGACGCACTCAAGGCGCGCTGCAGGGAAAGCTTCATCGACAAGGCGCCGCGCAAGTGGGAGCGGCCGTCCGATCACGCGCCCGCGGTGATCACGCTGGAATGACCATTATTCCAGCATGGCTTTGATTTTTTTCTTCAGCAGTTCCGCATTGCCGTCGTTCTCCCAGCCCTTGAGAGTTTCTACGATCTCGCCGTTCCTTACTAAATAGAAGAACGGCGTGGCGCCGAAATCGATTTCCTCCGGCCAGGCGGAATCCTTCCACACAAGGTGCATGTCGAGTTCGCTTTCGTCGTTCCATTCGAGTATCGACGGAAGTTCTGCCGTCAATCTTTGATCCGCGAGCCACAACACTCGGTCTTCCAGAAGCTCAAGGAGCTCCCTGTCCGTCTCGATGTAGCGCATCGCCGCCTTCGAGAAACTGCAATAGGGACTGACCGAAACGACAACGCCGGTGAGCGCTTCGAAATCAACGGTCTCGGCCGTCAGCAGCCCGTCGTTCCTCAGCTTGAGTACCGCGGGGCGCCCGGCGATGTCGTCATTACCGCTCACCTTCCATTTCACCGGCGTGACCGCGTGCCGTTTCGCGAACGCCTCGGCGCGATTCATCTCGCGTGCAACCAACAGGTGCTGATAGGTGCGCTCGCGCAGCGCCGCGATGCTGGGATCCTCGAAGCGGCGCACGAGGGCGTCGACCAGTTCTTCCATTCGTCGGACAAGGCTTGCATCGCCCGTGTAGAAGAATGCCGTGTCCATGGCCTTGATCGCGTAGATGGTATCGATGTCCGTGCCGCCGGTATCGCGGTCGAGCAACGCGCCCAGGTGCTCGCGCAGCAGCGTGATGACCGCCGCGCGGAAACGGCTTTCACGATGGTTCTCCGTGGCGTTCACGAAGTCATCCAATTCGCGAACGAAGCGCCAGTACGCCTCCACGATTTCCGGCGAGGCGGTTTCGGCGAGGTTGACGCCCGTTTTTCCCGCGAGC
>JAJUFS010000116.1 GCA_029263725.1 Gammaproteobacteria bacterium
CATCCAGCTTTACCACGCTGCGCTGGCTGTTCACCGGGTGAATGGCGGCAACGCCAAGCTCGACGGACTTCTGCAGCGTGTAGTCCATGCGCTCGCCGCGCGAGATTGCCTGCACCAGCTCCCAGCGCAACGGCGCCTCGCGATCGACGCTCGACACGGCAAGGATTTCCATTTCCGTTTCGTCGCGTCGTGGTTCACGCAGCACGCCGGCAAATTCGCGCCCGCTGCCGTCGAACAGCAGCACTTCCGCGCCCTTGCGTAGCCGCAGCACCTGCACCGCGTGGCGATGCGCGTTTCCCCGCAGCAGGTAAGGTCCCTGCTCCGGCGGTGTGTCCTCGACGAACAATCGCGGCACGCGCATCACGATTCTCCGGTGGCGATATCGATGCCCTCCGTGGCGACCTCGGCGAGGAAATCGATTTCCTCGGGCGTCACCACGTAAGGCGGCATGAAGTACACCACGTTGCCCAGGGGTCTCAGCAGCGCGCCGCGCGACAGCGCATGCCGGTAGACGCGCAGGCCGCGACGCTCGCGCCAGTCGTAGGGCTCGCGGGTGCTGCGGTCCCTTGCCATCTCGATGGCGAGAATCATGCCCTGCTGCCGGACCTCGGCGACATGCGGATGATCTGCGAGATGCGCGGTGGCGGCGCGCATGCGCCCGGCGAGCGCGCGGTTGGCGTTGATCGCATCGCGCTGCTCGAAGAGCTCGAGCGTGGCAAGCGCGGCGGTGCAGGCCAGCGCGTTGCCGGTGTAGCTGTGCGAATGCAGGAAGGCGTTCAGCTTGCCGTAATCGTCGTAGAACGCGTCATAGACCTCATTCGTGGTGAGCACCACCGACAGCGGCAGGTAGCCGCCGGTCAGCCCCTTGGAAAGGCACAGGAAATCCGGAGAAATCTGCGCCTGCTCGCAGGCGAACATCGTCCCGGTGCGGCCGAAGCCGACCGCGATCTCGTCGGCGATGAGATGCACGCCGTAACGATCACAGGCCGCGCGCAGCTTCTCCAGGTACACCGGATGATGCATGCGCATGCCGCCCGCGCATTGCACGAGAGGCTCGACGATCACCGCGCAGGTTTCCTGGTGATGCCGTTCCAGCAGCGCCTCCATCGCCGCGAACTGCCTGATGCTGTAGTCATGCCAGTCCTCGCCCGCCGCGCGATGGAAGCAGTCCGGCGAGGGCGCGATGAGCGGACGCAATAACAGCGGCTCGTAGGTCTCGCGGTAGAGCGGGACATCACCGACAGACAACGCGCCGAGCGTTTCGCCGTGATAGCTGCTGGCAAGCGTGATGAAGCGGGTCTTCCGTCGTTGGCCGCGGTTGCGCCAGTAGTGGAAGCTCATCTTCAGTGCCACCTCCACCGCGGACGAGCCGTTGTCGGCGTAGAAGCAGCGCTCGAGACCGGGAGGCGTGATCTCGACGAGCTTCTCCGAGAGCCGCACCACGGGCTCGTGCGTGAAGCCGGCGAGAATGACGTGTTCCAGCGAGTCGAGCTGCTCGCGGAGGCGGCGGTTGATGTGCGGGTTGGCGTGGCCGAAGAGGTTCACCCACCAGGAGCTGATCGCGTCCAGGTAGCGGCGTCCCTTGAAATCCGTGAGCCACGCGCCTTCGCCGCGCGCGATCGGGATAAGCGGCAGCGTCTCGTGATCCTTCATCTGCGTGCACGGATGCCACAGCACCGCGAGATCACGCCGGATGATGTCGTCGTTGTTCATCGTCGTCACGCAGGGAGGGGAAGCGCGCAGGATAGGCAAGCGCCGCGGCAATGCCAACCGCTTGATTTGCCTGCCCCGGCCCGCGAGACTCGGCGCATGCAATTGACCATTCGCGATCATCATCTCGAACAGGCCCGCCAGGTGGCCTCGCCCTTTGCCGATGCGCGCCCTGCGGGCGCGCTGCCCGAGCTGATCGTCATCCACAACATCAGCCTGCCGCCGGGCGAGTTCGGCGGGCCGTACGTCGAGGAGCTGTTCACCGGCCGCCTCGACCCCGCGGCGCATCCGTATTTCGCGGAAATCCATCACCTGGAAGTCTCGGCGCACCTGTTCCTGCGCCGCGACGGCAGCCTGGTGCAGTTCGTGCCCTTCGACTTCCGTGCCTGGCATGCCGGCCAGTCGCACTGGCGTGGCCGTGAGCGCTGCAATGACTTTTCCATCGGCATCGAGGTGGAAGGCGCGGACGACGTGCCGTACACAGCGCGGCAGTACGACGTGCTGGCGGAGCTGATCGTCGCGCTGCGCTCCGCGTATCCGACGATTGCCGAGGACGCGCTCACCGGGCATTGCGACATTGCGCCCGGCCGCAAGACCGATCCCGGCCCGTCCTTCGACTGGGCGTTCCTGAATTCCTGTATTGCGCGCTGCGGGAAGGAGGCTTGATATACTCGGCGCGAAACCGGAGGAGTGCGCATGTCCTTTCTGATCGTACTGATCGGCGTGATCGCCGATCGTCTCATGCCGGCGCTATCCGAGCAGCGCAGCGACGCCTGGTTCCATGCCGCCTACCGCGAGATCTACCTTCGCCTGCCGCACGACAATGCCTGGCCCGGCCTGCTGCTCGCCGCCATCGCGGTGCTGATCCCGGCGCTTGTGACCTGGAGCGTGCTGTGGCTGGTCTACCAGGCATTCCCGCTGCTGGCCTATGTGCTCGGCCTCGTGGTGTTCATCTTCATGCTCGGCCCGCGCGGGCTGTTCGCGGAACTGCAGGCCTATCGCGAGGCGGTGGCGCGCGGCAATGCGCAGCAGGTGATGGCGCATGCCGCCGAGCTGCTCGCACCGCTGCCGGTGCCGGAAGACCCGCAGGTGCGCACCCGGCTGGTGATCTCGCGGCTCCTCGTGCTGGCCGGCCGGCGCCTGTTCGGCGTGATCTTCTGGTACGTGGTGCTGGGTCCGACGGGCGCGGTGATGTTCCGCGCCGCCGACATCCTGCGCCATCACGCCGAAGTCGATTCCGAAGCGACGCGCGACGCCGCCCGCCAGCTCTATGGCGTGCTGGAGTGGGCGCCATCGCGGATTCTTGCCGGCACCTATGCACTCGCCGGCTCCTTCGATGATGCCATGGCGGAGCGCCGCGCCTGCTACGCCGAATCCTCGGGGCATTTCTTCGAGATGAACGAGGACATCCTCGCCTGCACCGGCCGCGGCGCGCTGGCGTTCGCCGAGCAGCTGGACGAGGTCGGCGAGCTCGACGCCGCCAACAACCTGCTGTTCCGCGCGCTGGTGATCTGGCTTGCGGTGCTCGCCCTGCTCAGCCTGATCGGCTGGACCTGATGCGGTTGCTTGCCTTGCTTGCGCTGGCCGCATTGCCGGCCAGCGCCGACATCCTGCTGCACGATGATGAAGGCGTGGCGCTGCGCCTCGAGAAACCCGCCGCGCGCGTGGTGGCGCTCGCGCCGCATTTCGCCGAGCTCATGTTCGAGATCGGTGCGGGCGAGCGTGTCGTGGGCGCGGTGGACTGGACCGACACGCCCGAGGAGGCGAAACGCATTCCGCGCGTCGGCGACGGTTTCCGCATCGACGTCGAGCGCGTCATCGCGATGAAGCCCGACATGGTGCTCGCCTGGGGCACGGGCACGCCGCGCGCCATGATCGAGACGCTGCGGCGTTTCGGGCTGCCGGTGGCGGTGCTGGTGCCCGATGAGCTCGACAGCATCGCGCGTCACGTGCAGTGGCTGGGACGCCTCACCGGCCGCGAATCGCAGGCGAGGCAGGCGGCCGATGCGTTCCGGCAGCGCCTGGAGGAACTGAGGCGGCAGCACGCCGGCGAGGAGCGGCTGCGCGTGTTCTACCAGATCAACGATCCGCTGCTGTTCACCGTGGGCGGGGAACACATCATCAGCGAGGCGATCCGGGTCTGCGGCGGCGAGAACGTCTTCGCGGAACTTGGTCCCGGCGCGCACGCGGTGACGCTGGAGGCGGTGCTGGCGCGTTCACCGCAGGTGATCGTGATCGGTGCCCACGACGAGACGCTTTATCCCGCGGCGACGCGCTGGAAGGAATGGCTGGGCGACGCGGCCAGCATCCATGTCATCGACGCCAACGACATCGCCCGTCCCACCTTGCGCATGCTGGGCGGCGTGCAGGAAATCTGCACAAGCCTTGCCGAGGCGCGCGTCACCGCGCGCTGATCACTCGCCCTTCACGCGGCGGCTGCGCCACAGCACTTCCGAACCGTTTTCATGGCGCGCCAGCACGCGCGCGATCACGAACAGCAGGTCGGAGAGCCGGTTCAGGTACTTGAGCGCCTCGGGCGAGACTTGCGCTTCCCTGCTCAGCGTGAACACGCGCCGTTCGGCGCGGCGACAGACGGTGCGCGCGAGATGGCAGGCCGAAGCCGCGCGGCCGCCGCCGGGAAGAATGAATTCCTTCAGCGGCGGCAGCGCGGCGTTCAGCGCATCCAGTGATTCCTCGAGCCGGCTGATGTGCTCCGCGGTGATGGCGCGATAACCCGGCACGCACAACTCGCTGCCGAGATCGAACAGCTCGTGCTGGATGTCGACGAGGATGTCACGCACCTCATCCGGCAGGGGCTCGGCCAGCACCAGGCCGACGCAGGAATTGAGCTCATCGACCGTGCCATAGGCCTCGACGCGGGCATCGTCCTTGGCGACACGCGTGCCGTCGCCAAGCCCCGTGCTGCCGTCATCGCCGGTGCGGGTGTAGATCTTGCTCAGCCGATGTCCCATGCCGTGACTCCTCTCAGTGCGAGTAGCGCAGTGTCAGATAGTAGCTGCGTTCCGCGGTGTTGTATCCCGCCGCCGTCTGGTAAAGCCGGTCGGTGAGGTTTTCCACTCGCAGTCCCAGCGACCAGTCCGGATGCATGAACCAGCGGAAGCTCGCGCCCAGCACGCCATGGCCCGGCAGCATCTCGCCGGTGTAGGGCGAATCCAGGCGTTCGCTGCGCGCCAGCCCGTCGATGCCGATCTCGACGTTGCCGATGTTGCGCACCAGGCTCGCGGTGATCGAACGCTTCGCGCGCCGCGCCAGCAGGCTGCCGGTGAGTTCATCGCGCGGATCCTGCACGCTGGCTTCCAGGCGCCACTGCCACTGCGCATCGCTCCACTCGTGCACGAGCTCGACGCCTTCGATGCGCGCGCGTTCGATGTTCTCGTTGGCGCCCGGTTCCGGTCCCTCGAAACCATCCGGGTCAACGAAGGCGATCAGTTCGTCGATGTCGTTGCGGAACACCGCGATGGACAGCGAATGCGTGTCGCTGAAGGCATGCCGGTAGCCGGCTTCGAATGACGCCGATTCCTCGGGCTCGAGCCCGGGGTTGCCGCCGAAGCCGAAGCGATCGGTGGCATCCGGCGCGCGGAAGGCCGTGCCGGCGGCAAGGAACAGGCTGCCGCTGCCGTTGAGCTCGCGGTTCCAGCCCAGGTTCCAGGTGAACTCGCGGCCGAAGTTGTCGTAGTCGTTGAAGCGCAGCGTGGCGAGAACGCTGTGCCGGTCGCCGGTGAATACGTCCTGCAGGTAGAGCGCGCGCGCCTTTTCCTTCGCGGCATAGGTGGCGGCGGTAACGTCCGTGTTCTCCGTGTACAGGCCGAGGGTCAGCAGGTGAGCGTCGAAATGAAACGCATCCAGCTTGAGATCAGCCGTGTCGCGATCGGTGGCGACGAAATCGCGCCCGCCGAAGGCATCCGGCTCGCGCTGTTCGAGCTCGTCACGCGAGTTGCCGAGCAGCAGTCGTGCGGCCCACTGATCCGCGCTCCAGCGCAGGTCGAGGCTGCTCGCGGTGTTGGTGAAGTCCTGTGACAGCGGTTCGAGCATGAAGCCGAGGTATTCGATCACGCCCTCGGACTGCCAGTGCCGTGCCTCAGCGGAAAACCGTTCGCCGCGCCAGCCGAGGCGCGCGTTCAGCTGCTCGCGCTCGTAGCCGCGATCGATGTCGCTGTCCGCACGCGGCGGGAAGCCG
>JAJUFS010000008.1 GCA_029263725.1 Gammaproteobacteria bacterium
GCCGGTGACCAGGCATTCCGAGCGCATTGGCCCGATCTGCTTGGGCGGGAAGTTCACCACGGCAACCACCTGCCGCCCGACGAGTTCCTCGGACGTGTAATGCACGGTGATCTGTGCGGAAGACTTGCGCGTGCCGATCTCCGGCCCGAAATCGATCTCCAGGCGATACGCCGGCTTGCGTGCCTCCGGAAACGGTTCGGCCTTGGTGACCGTACCCACGCGCAGTTCGACCTGCTCGAACTCCTGCCAGCTGATTTCCTTCACGTCACAAGCTCCCGGCAGAACAATGGACAGGATTGAATAGGATCAACAGGATTGAAAAGCTTCTGCTGGTTCTTCTTTCCATCTGTGTCGAGCAGCGAGCCGGAGAAACCCTCTTCGAACAGGATCGATGGCAAACAAGTCATCCGATTCTCAAAAGGAATCTGAGAGCCTGTTGATCCTGTCCGTTCAATTCAGACCGCGACGGGCGCCTTGATGTGCGGGTGGCTCCGGTAGCCGACGATCTCGAAGTCCTCGAAGACGTAGTCGAAGATGCTCGGCGGCCGGCGGCGGATGTCCAGTTTCGGCAGCGGCAGCGGCTCGCGCGCCAGCTGCTCGTCCGCCTGTTCCAGGTGGTTGAGATACAGATGGCAGTCGCCGCCGGTCCAGATGAACTCGCCCGCCTCGAGATCGCACTGCTGCGCGACCATGTGCGTGAGCAGGGCGTAGCTTGCGATGTTGAATGGCACGCCGAGGAAGACGTCAGCGCTGCGCTGGTAGAGCTGGCAGGAAAGCCTGCCGTCGGCGACGTGGAACTGGAAGAAGGCGTGACAGGGCGCGAGCGCCATGCGATCGAGATCGGCGACGTTCCAGGCCGAGACGATCAGGCGGCGCGAATCCGGATTGCTGCGGATCTGCTCGAGCACCTTCGAAATCTGGTCGATGTGCTCGCCGTTCGGCGCCGGCCAGGAGCGCCACTGGAAGCCGTATACCGGGCCGAGATCGCCGTTCTCGTCCGCCCATTCGTCCCAGATGGTCACGCCGTTGTCGCGCAGGTAGCGCACGTTGGTGTCGCCCTGCAGGAACCACAGCAGCTCGTGGATGATGGAGCGCAGGTGCAGCTTCTTGGTGGTGACCATCGGGAAGCCTTCCGCGAGGTCGAAGCGCATCTGGTGGCCGAACACGGACAGCGTGCCGGTGCCGGTACGGTCATTCTTGCGCACGCCCTCGGTACGGACGCGGCGCATGAGATCGAGGTATTGCTTCATGTGAGCGCCTTGTTGCGTGAACGCAGGATCAGCCAGATGCCGACGATGATGAGCGGCAGCGACAGCAGCTGCCCCATGGTCAGCCATCCCCAGGCGAGATAACCGATATGCGCGTCCGGCAGCCGCACGAATTCGACGGCGAAGCGGAACGTGCCATAGAGCAGCGCGAACAGGCCGGAGATGAGGCCTTCGGGACGCGGCTTGCGCGACAGCGTGTACAGCACGATGAACAGCACCACGCCCTCGAGCAGGAATTCATACAGCTGCGAGGCATGCCGCGGAACGCCCTGGTAGACGACCGCCCAAGGCACGTCGGTGGGCTTGCCCCAGAGCTCGGCATTGATGAAGTTACCGATGCGGCCCGCGCCGAGGCCGATGGGCACCACCGGCGCGATCATGTCCATCAGCGGCAGGAAGCGGTGGCCCGTGCGGCGCGTGAACCACCAGACCGCCGCCAGCACGCCCAGCAGGCCGCCGTGGAAGGACATGCCGCCCTCCCAGACGCGCAGCAGCATGAGCGGATCGCGCAGGAAACTGTCGAAGTTGTAGAACAGCACCGAACCCAGCCGGCCGCCGATCATGAGACCCAGCGCCACCGCCACGATGAAATCCAGCAGCTGCTCCTCGGTCCAGGCCGCGTGCCTGCCGATGCGGATGCGCCGCCGCAGCAGCCACCAGCCGCCGATGATGCCGACGAGATACATCAGGCCGTACCAGTGGATGCGGATCGGGCCGATGCTGATGAGGACGGGATCGATGTCTGGGTAGGTAAACATCCCGGGATTCTAACTGGCGGCGGGTTTATTTTCAGTGGGCGGTGGTGGCGAAAATTTCGCCAGGATCGTGAGAGGTGAGACGACCGCGCGCGACGCCAATCAGCATCCTCTCACTTCTCACCTCTCACCACTCCAGCACCACCCTCATCGTCACCGCCTTGAGATAGCGCGTCTCGGGAATGGCGGGGTGCTCGGGATGGTCAACGGCCTGGTGGCCCCATTCCAGCAGCTGCACGAAACGGTCCAGGTGCCGGGCGCTGCGCTGGATGGCGCCGACGAGATCGGTCTCGGAAAGATGGTGCGAGCAGGAGCAGGACACCAGCAGGCCGCCGGGCGCGACCAGCTGCAGCGCGGCCTGGTTGAGCCGCTGGTAGCCGGCGAGCCCGGCCTTGTAATCCTTGCGGCGCTTGATGAAGGCCGGCGGGTCGATGATGACGACATCGAACTTCTCGCCCGCCTCGCGGAAATCCGCCAGCGCCTGGAAGGCGTCCTTGTGGACGGTGTCGACGGCGACCTTGTTGAGTCCCGCGTTCCTGCGCGCCATATCGAGCGCCGCCTCGGAACTGTCCACGCAGGTGACGCTCTTCGCGCCGCTTGCCGCGGCCGTCACGCCCCAGGCGCCCGCGTAGCTGAACACGTCCAGCACCCGGGCGCCCTTCACGTGCCGCATGAGCCGCGCACGATTGTCGCGCTGGTCGTAGAACCAGCCGGTCTTCTGGCCCCGCTCGAGATCGATCTCGAAATCGAGGCCGTTCTCGCGGATGCGCAGCGGCCCCGGCGGCTGGCCGATGACTTCCTGCGTGCCGACGGGCAGGCCTTCCAGCTCGCGCATCGGCAGGTGGTTCTGGATGACGATGCTGCGCGGCTCTACTTCCGCCTGCAGCGCGGCGATGATCTCGTCGCGGCGCGCTTCCATGCCGGCGGTGGAGATCTGCATCACCAGCACGTCGCCGAAGCGGTCGACCACGAGACCGGGCAGCAGGTCGGACTCGCCGAATACCAGCCGGTAGTACGGTTCATCGAACAACCGCTCGCGCAGCGCCAGCGCCTGGCGCAACCGGCGCCGCAGCAGCGCGCCGAAGTCAGGCAGGTGCTTGCCATGGGTCAGCAGCCTGGCCGCGATCAGCGAATGCGGATTGACATAGGCAAGCCCGAGGGGCCGGCCGTTGGCGGCCTCGACGCTCGCGAGCTGTCCCGGCGCGAAGGCGGTCAGCGGCGAACGTGTCACGTCCACTTCGTTGCTGAACACCCACAGGTGTCCCGCGCGCAGGCGGCGATCCTCGCCTTTCTTGAGGATCAGCGGGGCAAGTTCGTCGCTCATGGGTGAAACGCACTCCGGGCGTGATACGAATTGAACCCGCGGCGGCGGAAACAGGCATGCGGCGGGGTTATAGTCGGCGCACATTCTAGCATTCGCGGGTCAGCGCCATGCAGGAACTTCAAAACCGCCTCGCCGGCGAAACCAGCCCCTACCTGCAGCAGCACGCGCACAACCCGGTCGCCTGGCAGCCCTGGGACAAGCAGGCGCTGGCGGCGGCGCGCGCATCGAACCGCCCCATCCTGCTGTCCATCGGCTACTCCGCCTGCCACTGGTGCCACGTGATGGCGCACGAGTCCTTCGAGGACGAGGAAACCGCGCGCCTGATGAACGCGCTGTACGTGAACATCAAGGTGGACCGCGAGGAGCGACCCGACCTCGACAAGGTCTACCAGCTCGCGCACCAGGTGCTCTCGCAGCGCGGCGGCGGCTGGCCGCTGACCGTGATGCTCGCGCCGGATGACCTTGCGCCCTTCTTCGCCGGCACCTACTTCCCCCGCGAGCCGCGCTACGGCATGCCGGCGTTCCGCGACGTGTTGAAGCGCGTGCATGCCGCGTGGGTGGAACAGCGCGAACAGGTGATCGCTCAGAACCGCTCCCTGCAGGCAGTGATGCGAAGACTGGAAGAGCCGGTCGCGACGCATGAAGCGCTCTCCCACGCGCCGCTTTACGCCGCGCGCGCCCTGATGGAGGAAAACTTCGACGACGAACATGGCGGCCTGCGCGGCGCACCGAAGTTCCCGCACCCGGACATGCTGGAGTTCCTGCTGAACCATGCCGATGCGGAGAACGACACGCGCGCCCGCGAGATCGCCCTGCTGACGCTCAGGCGCATGGCAGACGGCGGGCTGTTCGACCAGCTGGGCGGGGGCTTCTACCGCTACTGCGTGGATGCGCGCTGGGAAATCCCGCATTTCGAGAAGATGCTCTATGACAACGGTTCGCTGCTCGCGCTCTACGCCTCCGCCGCGCGTCTCGACGGCCGCTTCCGCGAGGTGACGATCGAAACCGCCGAGTGGCTGTTGCGCGAGATGCGCTCGCCCGAAGGCGCGTTCTTCTCCTCGCTGGATGCGGACACCAACGGCGAGGAAGGCGGCACCTACGCGTGGACGCGCGAGGAGATTCACGCCGCCTTCGAAGACCATGCCGAAGGCGAACTGCTGGAACATTTCGTGGTTGCCCGCTTCGGCCTCGATGGCGTGCCCAACTTCGAGGGCCGCTGGCATCTCAACATTCGCCGCGGCATCGAAGCGCTCGCGGATCAGTTCGGCATGGCAGCTGAAACGGTCGCGACAAGACTCGATGAGGCCCGTCGCCGGCTGCTGGACGTGCGCGAGGCGCGTGAGCAGCCCGGCCGCGACGAGAAGATCCTGGTGAGCTGGAACGCGCTGGCCATCCGTGGACTGGCGATCGCCTCAAGGCAACTCGAACGCGATGACTGGCAGCAAGCCGCGGAAGCGGCATTGCAGTTCATTCGCGATCACCAATGGCGGGACGGGCGGCTGCTCGCCGTGCATCGCGACGGGCGCAGCCGCTACGAGGGCTATCTCGACGACTACGCCTTCCTGGCCGCGGCCGTGCTCGAGCTGCTGCAATGCCGCTGGAAGACCGACGATCTCGCCTTCCTGCGCGAACTGGTCGACGCCATGCTCGCCAACTTCGAGGACCATGAACACGGCGGCCTGTTCTTCACCGCGCATGATCACGAACGGCTCCTGCACCGGCCCAAGCCGTTCACCGATGAGGCCACGCCTTCCGGCAACGGCATCGCCGCGCAGGTGCTCATCCGCCTCGGGCATCTGGTGGATGAGCGGCGTTATCTCGACGCCGCGGAGCGCTGCCTCCTGGCCGCGGCAAGTTCCATCGAACGCGCGCCGCATGCGCACGCCAGCCTGCTGGAAGCGCTGCGCGAATGGCTCGCGCCCGGCGAGACGGTGATCCTGCGCGGCGAGGAAAGCGAGATGAGGAAATGGCAGGCGGCGCTGCGGGAAGCGCGACGCAGGCAGGTACTCGCGATTCCCGCCGAAGCGCCAGGACTTCCTGAGGCGCTGGCCCTGCGCAAGCCGCAGGGCGCGTGCGTGGCCTACGTCTGTCGCGGCTTCGAATGCTCCGCACCGGCGATGGCGCTGGATGCGTTGTTGAAGCAATGATCAGGGCGGCGGGATGTCTTCCTTGACCGGCTTGCTCGGCTTGTGCACGCCACGCGCGAAATTCTCGACATGCTCTTCGAGGTAATCCATCAGCCAGAGCACGAACAGCGCCACCAGAGACAGCGCGAACGCGCCCTTGTAGTACCCGAAGCCGATGGCCGACCCGATGGCGGCCAGCGCCCAGACCACCGATGCCGTGGTCACGCCGGTGAGCGTGCCCTCGCGCGAGATGATCACGCCGGCCCCAAGAAAGCCCACGCCAGTGACGACCTGGCCGAGCACGCGCGAGGCGTCGGTACCTTCGCCCATGGTCTGCATGCCGAGATGGATGAAGATCGTGGTGCTGAGGCAGATGAGGATGCTGGTGCGGATGCCTGCAGGCTTGCCGCGCAGCTGCCGCTCCAGGCCGATCATGCCGCCGCACAGCAGCGACATGCCGATCGGAATCCAGAATTCCAGGGTCAAGGGGTCGAAGAATTGCACAGCCGTCTCCATGCCACGCTCACTCGATCGCGCGCCGCACCCAGCCGTCCTCGTCGCGCACGATCTCGTACGCCGGCCAGTAGTGCTTGTCCGTCTTCAAGGTGATCACTTCCACGCGGCCGTCCCATTGCACCGTGGTCAGGCGCACCGGGTCGCGATGCGCCTTGCCGCGCACGGCCGCGATGAAGGCGTCGAGATCGGGCGTCGGCTTGCCATCGACTTCGAGAATGCGCCGCCCCGGGGTAAGGCCATAGCGGCTGGCCGGCGAACCGAAGCCGTAGTAGGCGACGAACACGCCCTCGCGCGGAATGCCGCGCTGGACCGCGATGTCCCGATGCGGGTTCTGCAGTTCGGCCCCGGCCCACAGCAGCACGCGGCCGGTGCCGCTGCCGTCGAGCTCGACGGTGGCCACGTCCACTTCGATGACCTCGGAATTGCGCAGCAGCGTCAGGCGCACTTCCGGCTTCTGCACGGCAAGCTCGACGGCGCGGAAGCTGCCTACCGGCTTGCCGTCAATGGCGAGCAGCAGGTCGCCCTCCTGCAGGACTTCCGCGGCCGGCGATTCCGCCACCCGCCGCTCCACCGCCAGCACGCGCCGGTCGCGCGGCGACAGCTTCTCGATGCGCCGCGCCCATTCCTGCGGCAGGCCGATGCGGCGCGCCGCCGACAACGGCATGTGGAACAGCTCGGCTTCCAGCGAGCGCAGGCTGCCGTCCTGGCGCGCCAGCCGCACGATCTCGGCGATGAATTCCGCCGGCACGCCGGCATAGGTCTGGCCCAGCTGCCTTCCGGCCTGGTAGGCGAAGCTCGACCACAGGCCGCGCACCCGCCCGTCGGCATCGACGATCACGCCATCGCCTTCATCCAGGCGATCGACGAAACGCATGGTCTCGATGTTCGCGTCCCGGTAACGGAAGGTGCTGGACAGCGGCAGCCGCAGCGGCTCGTAGGCCTGCACGGTGCTGGAGCGCGATTGCAGCGTGAGGTCCGGCTGGAATCCGACCACCCACAGTGACTCGCCCAGCCGTGGCCGGTTGACGTCCAGCGGCGCGGCGCGCACCGGCGTGTCGCCCAGCAGTGCCGGGTCGTACTTCAGCACCACCAGGTTGTGCAGCGGATGCACGTAAAGAACGCGCGCCGGCACTTCCACCGAACCCGCGAACGTCAGGCGCGCATCACCCAGGGAAACTGGTGCGGTGTTGCGGTCGGCCACCGCGAGTCCGCGCTCGTGATCGACGATCAGTGCGGTGCCGAAATAGTTCGGCATGCCGACGCCGTCGATCAGGTAGGGCATGTCGAACTCGAGGAAGGCCACCGAACGCGCGATCGCGTTGGTGCGCCTGTCGCCGTAGTCGGGGAAGGTGGCCGTGGCCGGCTCCGGCGTCTCCTCGCCTTCGGGGGCCGCGAGCGGCGTGCAATCCCAGAAGCCCGAGGCGTCGTTGCGCAGGCAGTTGGCAGCCGGGAACCAGCGCCAGTCCATGCTGAACACGCCCAGCACCTCGCGGCGCGGTTCGCTGAAATCGAAGAACCGCAGCCGTGCCTGCTCGCCCTGCTTCAATGCCAGCAATCGTTCGCGGAACTCGTGCAGGCGGCCGATGGGCTCGCCGTTGAAGGAAGTGATCACGGCACCGCGCGGAATGCCGGCGCGGTTCAGCACGTAGCCGGGGTTGGCGACGTACACGCCCACCTGCGGCCGGTGCAGGTGCCGCGCCTGCTGGTAGGAAAGGTCGTGCACCACGCCGCCGCCGAACTCGAGGTATTCCGCCGGCGTGATGGCGTGCAGGTCCGTGACCGACAGCTCGAACTCCAGCGGCTCGCCGCCGCGCTCCACGGCGATGCGCAGCGTCCTGCCGACGTTGTCATCGAGCATCGCCTCGAATTCCGGGAAGCGGGTGATGAGCTCGCCGTTGATCCGCACCAGCACGTCGCCCGGCTGCAGATGGCGATCTGCCGTGCCGCCCGGCTGGACCTGCGTCACCACCAGCATGCCGGTCTCGTCGCGGTTCGCCTTGCGTGCCAGCCGCTCGGTTTCATCACGCAGGCCGAGGCGGCGCAGCTCGTCGAAGGAACGATGCATGAAGGTGCTTTCCAGCGTGCCGCGCGGCGGCACCTCGCCGCGGCGCACGTATTCCAGCGCACGCACCACGCGGTCCAGCGGCAGGAAGAAGCTGCTCTGCGCGGCCATGCTGCCGCCCGCATTCAGGGCCACCGCGTTGCCGCTGATGTCCAGCACAGGCGAGCCCGACGAGCCGCCGGAAGTGCCCGAAGCCGCCTGGATGTAGAAGGTGTTGAAATCGTTGTACTGGCCGCGGCCGTACTCGGGGGCGTTGCGATCGAGCCGCGCCAGCGTGCCGGCCAGGATGGAAAGCCGCTCGCCGGCATCGTTGCCGATGACGCGGATCTCGCGCCCCACGGTGGCGCGGTCGGGACGCAGCGCGATCGACTGCGGTTCGATGTAGCGCAGCGCCTTCGGGTCGTAACGGTAGAAACCGAAGTCATGCACCGGATCGCGGTACACCGGCGTGAGCGCGACTTCCTCGTTGTTGCGGAACAGCGCCTCGGCCGTGACCGGGCCGGGCTGCACCACGTGGCGGTTGGTGAGGATGATGCCGTTCTTCGCGTCGACCACGAAGCCGGTCGCCTGCGAGGAGGCGTTCCACTCCGTGTCGAAGGCACGCGCGGCATCGATGTGGATGCTGACGATGGCGGGCGCGACCCGCTCGATGGTGCGCGCCCAGCGCCCGTCTTCTTCCGCCGCCTGCACGGCGCCGGCAAGCAGGACGAACGCAATCGCAAACCGCGACAGCTCGAGAACCCGGCGGCTTGCTCGCATGCGTTCGCCTCCTCAGCGGAAATAGTCGCCGGCGGCTTCCGGCTGGTAGACGACCTCGACGATGCGCAGCTTGCCGGTGCGGCCGCCGGGCAGCGGCCAGGCGATGGACTGGCCGACCGCAAGCCCGAGCAGCGCGCTGCCCACCGGTGCGAATACCGAGACCTTGCCTTCGCCGCGCGCATCGCGCGGGTAGACGAGCTCGAGCTCATACTCGCGGCCGCTGTCTTCCTCCACGAAACGCACCCGCGAGTTCATGGTGACCACGCCCGCGGGGATCTCCTGCGGGTCGACGACATTGGCACGGCCGATCTCGGTCTCGATCTGCTCGCGCCCCGGGAAATCCCGAAAGGCCGGATCTTCCAGGAGGCGCTCGATGCGCTCCACGTCGAGGCTGGACAGCGTAATGGGCGGCAAGGCTTTTTCCATTTCCAACTCTCCGTTTGACGGCTGTTCAGAACTCGTGGCCGAACGCTTCCCTGTAACTCTCACGGAATTCGTCCGGCGTGAAATGATGATTCTGGGTGCCATTGTGCGCGATCTTGATCGCGCCCAGCAGCGCCGCGATGCGGCCCGTGGTCTCCCAGTCGAAGCCCTGCATCAGACCATACAGCAGACCCGCGCGGTAGGCATCGCCGCAACCGGTGGGATCACGCAATTCCCGCGCCTTCACGCAGGGGATTTCCGTCACCTTGCCGTCGTGGAAGATGCGCGAGCCTTCCGCGCCGCGGGTAACGATGAGCGCCTTCACGCGCCGCGCGATTTCTTC
Source organism: Gammaproteobacteria bacterium (assembly GCA_029263725.1). GTDB lineage: Bacteria > Pseudomonadota > Gammaproteobacteria > Natronospirales > JAJUFS01 > JAJUFS01. The sequence continues at coordinate 9,577 of JAJUFS010000008.1, forward strand.
CACGCCGAGCCCGGTGCGGCTGGCGAGCATCTGCGATTCGTAGTCGTTCACGGCGATCCAGCTCGCCATGCCGACGAATTCCAGCAGTTCCTCGCCGTTGAACAGCGGCAGTCCCTGGCCCGGGTCGAAGATGAACGGAATGCCGGCGGCGGCGAACTGCCGCGCGTGCTGGATCATGCCCTCGCGGCCATCCGGCGCGACGATGCCGATGCTGTAGCCGCCGTCATCCGGCACCACGTTGAGGTGCGAGAAATTCATCGCGCCCGGATGAAAGGCGGTGATCTGGTTGTCGTCCTGATCCGTGGTGATGTAAGCCTGCGCGGTGTAGGTGTCATCGATCACGCGGACATGCCGGCGCGACAGCCCGTTCCGCTCCATCCAGTTCGCGTAGGAAGCGAAATCCTGTCCCACCGTGCCCATGACGTCGCCCTCGCCGCCGAGCAGCTTCAGGCTGTAGGCGATGTTGCCGGCGCAGCCGCCGAACTCGCGGCGCAGCTCCGGCACCTGGAAGGACACGTTCAGGATATGAACCTGGTCCGGCAGGATCTGGTCCTTGAAGCGGCCATTGAACACCATGATGTTGTCATAGGCGAGCGAGCCGCAGATCAGTGCAGGCATTCAGAATCCCCCGGAAGAAACAAGATCGAATCGGAACGCGCGACGAATACATCGTCTCACGTTTGAGGAATGTTGCAAGCCAGCAGGTCGCGGGACGCGGGCCAACCCGCGTCCCGCCGGCCGTCAGTCCGCCGCGACCTCGGTCCACTTGAGGTCGAGCTGGCGCGCCGCGCGCACGTCGTCGAGACGGCGCACCGGCAAGGTGTAGGGCGCACCCTTGACCTTCTCGATGTCAGCCTCGGCTTCCTTGCGGATCGCGTACATGGCTTCCACGAAGCTGTCGATGGCTTCCTTCGATTCCGTTTCGGTCGGCTCGATCAGCAGGCACTCCGGCACCAGCAGCGGGAAGTAGGTGGTCGGCGCGTGGAAGCCGTAGTCCAGCAGGCGCTTGGCGAGGTCCATCGCCGTGAGGCCAAGCTCCTTGGCTTCCTTCTTGAGCGTGACGATGAACTCGTGGCTGGCGCGACGGTTCGGGAAGGCAAGCTCGAAGCCGGCCTTCTTCAGTTCCACCATGAGGTAGTTGGCGTTCAGCGTCGCGAACTCGCCGACGCGCTTCATGCCCTCGCGGCCCAGCATGCGCGCGTACACGTAGGCGCGCAGCAGCACGCCCGCGTTGCCCATCCAGGCCGACAGGCGGCCGATGGACTGCGGCAGGTCCTTCTCGGTCAGCCAGCGGTAGGTGTCACCTTCCTTGCCGACGATGGGCGTCGGCATGAACGGCGCAAGCCGCTCGGACACGCCGATCGCACCCGAACCCGGACCACCGCCGCCGTGCGGCGTGGAGAAGGTCTTGTGCAGGTTCATGTGGATGACGTCGAAGCCCATGTCGCCCGGACGCACCTTGCCGAGGATGGCGTTCAGGTTGGCGCCGTCGTAGTACAGCAGGCCGCCCGCTTCATGGACGATCTTCGAGATCTCCCTGATGCGGCGCTCGAACACGCCCAACGTGGACGGGTTGGTGAGCATGATGCCGGCCGTCTTCGGGCCGACCGCCTGCTTCAGCGCCTCGATGTCGACGTCGCCGTCCTTGTTGGTCGGAATCTCGCGCGCCACCATGCCGCACATGGTCGCGGTCGCGGGGTTCGTGCCGTGGGCGGCATCAGGAACGATGATCTCGTTGCGCTCGAAGTCGCCACGGGCATGGTGATAGGCGCGAATCATCAGCACGCCGGCAAGCTCGCCCTGCGCGCCTGCCATCGGCGTCAGCGACACGCCGCCCTTCATGCCCGTCACCGCCTTGAGGATTTCCTGCAGCTCGTACATGCAGGCGAGGAAACCCTGGCCGGTGGATTCCGGCGCCAGCGGATGGCGGCCGAGGAATTCCGGCAGCATCGCCAGCGTGTTGCAGGCCCGCGGGTTGTACTTCATCGTGCACGAGCCGAGCGGATAGAAGTGCGTGTCGATGGAGAAGTTCTTCTGCGACAGCCGCGTGTAATGGCGCACCGCCTGCAGCTCGGAGACTTCCGGCAGCAGCGGCTTGGACGTGCGGCGCAGCTCGGCCGGGATGTCGTCCAGCGAGGCGGGCTGCGCGGGGCCCTGCGCGATGGCACGGCGGCCGGCACGGGAATGTTCGAAGATCAGCATCGTGTTCTCTCCGTTCGAAGTCAGGCCGCCGAGCGCAGCACGTCGTTGAGGGCCGCGGCGTAATGCGCGATGTCGGCGTCGGTGCGCGTCTCGGTCGCGCACACCAGCAGCGCATTGCCAAGCTCGGGGTAGTCGTTGCCGATGGCATAGCCGCCGACGATGCCCTTCTCCAGCAGCGCGTCGATGACCGGCTGCACCGGACGGTCCAGCATCAGCACGCTCTCGTGGAAGAAGGCGCCCTCGAAGCGGCGCGATACGCCGTCGATCTTCGTCAGCGCCTCGACCAGCTTGCGGGTCTGGCCATGCGAGACGGACGCCGTGTTCGCCAGCCCCTCGGGGCCGAGCAGCGACATGTAGATGGTCGCCGCGGTGACCATCAGGCCCTGGTTGGTGCAGATGTTGGAAGTCGCCTTGGAGCGGCGGATGTGCTGCTCGCGCGCCTGCAGGGTGAGCGCGTAGCCGACCTTGCCTTCCAGGTCCACGGTGCGGCCGATGATGCGGCCGGGCATCTGGCGCACGTGTTCCTGGCGGCAGCACATGAAGCCGAAGTACGGACCGCCGGAAGACAGCGGCACGCCGAGCGGCTGGCCTTCGCCGCAGACGATGTCCACGCCCTGCCCGCCCCACTCGCCCGGCGCGCGCAGCACGGCGAGCGCGGTCGGGTTCACGACGGCGATGGCGAGCGCGTCGTTGGCGCGCGCCCAGTCGGTCATGGCATTCACGTCCTCGAGCACGCCGAAGAAGTTCGGCTGCGGAATGACGATCGCGGTGATGTCCTCGCCCTCGAAGGCCTTCAGCGCATCGAGCCTGGTCGCGCCGGTGCGCTCGTCGTAAGGCAAAAGCTCGAAGCGGATGTTCTGCGTGGTGCAGATCGCCTCGGCCACCTTGCGATACAGCGGATGCACGCTCGCCGGCATGAGGATGCGGCGCGACTTCGACTTGCGATGCGAGCGCACCGCCATGAGGCAGGCTTCCGCCAGCGCGCTCGCGCCGTCATAGAGCGAAGCGTTGGAAACGTCCATGCCGGTCAGCGACGCCATCATGGACTGGTATTCGTACAGCAGCTGCAGCGTGCCCTGGCTCGCCTCCGCCTGGTACGGCGTGTAGGCGGTGTAGAACTCGCCGCGCGTGGTGATTTCCCAGACGGCGGCGGGAATGTGGTGCTCGTAGGCACCCGCGCCGATGAAGTTCAGGTACTGGCCGTCACGCTGCGCGCGCGCATGCATGATGCGCGAGATTTCCATCTCGCTGAGCGCTTCGGGCACGCCATGCAGGTCGTCGATGCGCAGCTCGGCGGGAATCTCGTCGAACAGCCGCTCGATGCTGTCGACGCCGATGGCGTCGAGCATTTCGCGGATTTCATTCTCGGTATGGGGGATGAAGGACATTGTGCGTGTACCGGTAAGGTTGGTTCTGTCGTGAGAGGCAAGACGCGAGACGTGAGACGAGCGCGAGGCGTGAGACCTCGTCTCACGCCTCGCCTCTCACATGTCACGCTTCGTCGATGACCTTCTGGTAACCCGCCGCATCCAGCAGCGCGTCGACGTCGGCGGCATTTGCCGGACGGATCTTCATGATCCAGCCTTCGCCGTACGGGTCGCTGTTCAGCACTTCGGGCGCATCGGCGAGCGCTTCGTTGCCGGCGATGACTTCACCCGCGACCGGGGCGTAGATGTCGGAGGCGGCCTTGACGGACTCCACCACCGCGCAGGCTTCGCCCGCGGCGACCTGGCGGCCCGCTTCCGGCGCCTCGACGAAAACGAGGTCGCCGAGCGCTTCCTGGGCATGGTCGGTGATGCCGACCGTCACGGTGCCATCGGCTTCCTTGCGGACCCATTCGTGCGTCTTCGCGTAACGCAGTTCAGCGGGAATGTTGCTCATCGTTTTTTCTCCCGTTTGTCGGAGTCGCGGCGTACGCCGCTCCTGGATCAGAAACTGGCCTGCGGATCAGAGCTGGACCTTGATCTCGCCGTTCCTCACGAACGGCGGGGTAATGATCCGCGCCTTGAGGCGCTTGCCGCGGATTTCAACCTCGCACTCGCCTTCGGCTCCCACCGGGACGCGGGCAAGCGCAATGGAACGTTCCAGGGTCGGCGAGAAGGTGCCGCTGGTGATCTCGCCTTCGCCGGCATTCGTGAACACCTTCTGGTGGCCGCGCAGCACGCCGCGGTCCTCGAGCAGCAGCCCGACCAGCTTGTTCCTCACGCCCTCCGCCTGGTGGGCTTCCAGCGCCTTGCGGCCGATGAAGTCGCGATCGGCGGGCTCCCAGGCGACCGTCCAGCCCAGCGCGGACTCCAGCGGATGGGTGGACTCGTCCATGTCGGAACCGTACAGGTTCATCGCCGCCTCGAGCCGCAGGGTGTCGCGCGCGCCCAGACCGGCCGGCTTGACGCCTGCCGCGTTCAGCGCCCGCCAGAAGCCGACGGCCTCCGTGGCAGGCAGCATGATCTCGAAGCCGTCCTCGCCCGTGTAACCGGTGCGCGCGATGAACATGGAACCGCAGTCGACGGCGGAGAAGGGCTTCAGCGCCAGCGCCGGCTCGCGGTACTGCGCGTCCAGGCAGGAAACGGCCTTGTCGCGGGCCTGCGGGCCCTGCACGGCAACCAGCGCGAGATCGTCGCGCTCGCGCACCTCGACACCGAAGGGCTCGGCATGCTTGGTGATCCAGGGAAGGTCCTTGTCGCGCGTGGCCGCGTTGGTGACCATGCGGAAGAAGTCGTCGCGAAGGAAGTAGACGATCAGGTCGTCGATGATGCCGCCGTCCTCGCGCAGCATGCAGGAGTACAGCGCCTTGCCAGGGACGCGCAGCTTGCTGACGTCATTGGCGAGCAGGTAGCGCAGGAAATCGCGGACGCGTTCGCCGGAAAGATCCAGCACGGTCATGTGCGAGACATCGAACATGCCGGCGTCCTTGCGGACGGCGTGATGCTCCTCGATCTGGGAGCCGTAATTGACCGGCATGTCCCAGCCACCGAAATCCACCATCCGCGCCCCCAGGGCAAGGTGTTCGTCATACAGCGGGGTGCGGTTTCCCATCCTGATCTCCTCGCGGCCAGAATACAGAAGGGCGACAAAGCCTCGCTTGCCGCCCCGCTCGAACCCGGTCCGTCAATCACACTTATTTAATGGATATCGCGCGCGCCTGGCGCGCGGTGCTGACGGGCGCGAATGATACCGGAAACCCCCTATTCGCGCCAATCGACGCCACTTCCCCGGGCCTTTACCCGCGGGGTTTTCCCGTGCCCCACCACTCTCCCTGCTGCAGGGCGACAAACACGTCGCCAGGCGTGCCGTGAACCCGCGGCCGCCAGCGCGGTCCAAGCTCCCGTTTGACACACTCCGGCGCCGGGTGGACCATCCGGCGCACAACAACAAATCCATCCCTGCGGAGAGGAACCCATGCTTCATTCCCATCGCAATTGGCTTCTTGCACTGGCAGCAGCGCTGTTTCTTGGCGGCTGCGCCACGACCGGCCAGCAAGGCGCGGCCGAAGTCGAAAAACTGCACGCCCTGTTCGAGGACGCCTGGCAGCAGGACCTGGCGCGTTCGCCGACCTTCGCCAGCTGGCTGGGCGACAAGCGCTTCAACGACCAGTGGGGCGAGTTCACCCCGGAGAGCCTGCAGGCCGAGAACGAGGCAAACCGCGCCATTCTCGCCCGCCTCGGCGAGATCGATCGTGACGCGCTGCCGGCGGAAGAGCGGCTGAACTACGACCTGTTCAAGGAAGAGTACGAGCAGCGGCTGGAGAGCTTCGAGCATCGCTCCTACCTGATCCCGATCAACCAGCGCGGCGGCATCCAGACCACCGACGAGATGCTGGAGACGCTGCGCTTCACCGAGCTGAAGGACTACGAGGACTGGATCAAGCGCCTCGAGACCTTCGACACCTACATGGACCAGACCATCGGCATCCTGCGTCTCGGCATCGAGGCCGGCCGCACCCAGCCGCGCATCATCAACGAGCGCATCCTGCCGCAGATCGAGGCGCAGCTGGTCGACTCGCCGGAAGAAAGCGGCTTCTACCGGCCGTTCAAGGAAATCGTTGCCGACGTTCCTGCCGCCGAGCAGGAGCGCCTGCGCCGCGAAGCGCGCCAGGCCATCCAGGACAGCGTGATCCCGGCCTTCCAGCGCTTCGCGAAGTTCTTCCGCGAGGAGTACTTGCCCGCCTCCCGCCCTGCCGTCGGCATCGGCTCCACGCCGAACGGCAAGGAGTACTACGCGATGCTGGCGCGGCACTACACCACCACCGATCTCACGCCGGAAGAGATTCACCAGATCGGCCTGGGTGAGGTCGCGCGCATCCGCAAGGAAATGGACAAAATCATCAGGCAGGTGGGCTTCAAGGGCAGCTTCGGCGAGTTCCTCACCTTCCTGCGCACCGATCCGCAGTTCTATTACAAGACGCCCGAGGAACTGCTGGAGGCCTACCGCGCGCTGTCGAAGCGCATCGATCCGGAACTCGTGAAGCTGTTCGGCAAGCTGCCGCGTACGCCGTATGGCGTGATTCCCATCCCGGACTCCATTGCACCCGACACCACCACGGCCTACTACATGCCGCCGGCCGGTGACGGCAGCCGCGCGGGCTACTACTACGTGAACCTCTACAAGCCGGAAACGCGGCCGAAGTACGAGATGGAAGCGCTGTCCATCCACGAAGCCGTACCGGGCCACCACCTGCAGATCGCCCTGCAGCAGGAACTGGGCGAACTGCCGATGTTCCGCCGCTTCGGCCGCTACACCGCCTTCGTCGAAGGCTGGGGCCTGTACTCCGAGTCGCTGGGCGAGGACCTCGGGCTTTACAAGGATCCGTACTCCAAGTTCGGCCAGCTGACCTACGAGATGTGGCGCGCGGTGCGCCTCGTCGTCGACACCGGCATGCACTACAGGGGCTGGACGCGCCAGCAGGCCATCGACTTCTTCATGGAGAACGCCGCCAAGACCGAGCTCGACATCATCAACGAGATCGATCGCTACATCGCCTGGCCGGGCCAGGCGCTGGCCTACAAGATCGGCGAACTGAAGATCAAGGAACTGCGCAAGCGCGCCGAGACAGAGCTTGGCGACAAGTTCGACATCCGCGCCTTCCACGACACCGTGCTGGGTTCGGGCGCGCTGCCGCTGGACATCCTCGAGCGCAACGTCGACGCCTGGATCGCCGAGATCAAGGCGCAGTCCTGAACCGGTCTCTCGGGACCGAACTGCAGGGCGGGCTTCGGCCCGCCTTGTCTTTTTTGCGGCAGATTAACGCAGGTTTTCCGGAGTTCTGCGCAGAAACCCGCAGCTTTCGCCCGCTGCCACTGGCGCTGAGGCCGCTGTACAATACCGGCCCACGGAGGTGTTGCGATCATGGGCAAAACTACCAAGTACGTCGCCAAGCAGCCGGACGAGAACGGCTTCATCCACTACACGGAAGAAGAGCACGCCGTATGGAATGAGCTGATCACGCGCCAGCTGCCGGTTGTCCAGAAATACGCCTGCGACGAGTACCTGGAAGCGCTGGAGCGCATGAACTTCCCGCGCGACCGCATCCCGCAGTGCGAGGAAGTCTCCGCGGTGCTGCGCAAGGCGACCGGCTGGGAAGTCGCGCCCGTGCCTGCGCTGATTCCCTTCGGCGAGTTCTTCCGCCTGCTGGCGGACAAGAAGTTCCCGGCCGCGACCTTCATCCGCTCGCGCGAGGAAATGGATTACCTGCAGGAGCCGGACATCTTCCACGAGATCTTCGGCCACACGCCGCTGCTCACCGATCAGCGTTTCGCGGATTTCACTCACGCCTATGGCCTCGCGGGACTGAATGCCAGCAAGGAAGACCGCGCCATGCTGGCGCGCCTTTACTGGTTCACCGTCGAGTTCGGGCTGATGAACACTCCGAAGGGCCTGAAGACCTATGGCGCCGGCATCGTCTCCTCCATGGGCGAGACGCCGTACTCCATTGAGTCGGACATCCCCGAGCGCCGTCCCTTCGATCCGGTGACCGCGCTGCGCACCCCGTATCGCATCGACATCTTCCAGACCGTCTATTACGTCATCGACAGCCTGGACGACCTTTTCAACGTGTCCAACATGGACCTGTTCGCACTGATCCGGGAAGCGCGCGAGAAAGGCATGCTGCCGCCGACCTTCCCGCCCCCGGACGAAAACACGCCCAAGTGGGCCTGAACAAGGGAGACGCCCATGAATGACCTGGCAGAAAAAAGCTGCGTGCCCTGCGAAGGCGGCATCAGCCCGCTGACCCGAGAGGAAGCCGAGCGCTACCTGAAGAAGATCGCGCCGGAATGGACGCTGAACGACGACGCCACCGAGATTCGCCGCGAGTTCACGTTCAAGGGGTTCCAGAAGACCATCGGCTTCGTCAATGCCATCGCCTGGATGGCGAACCAGGAAGGCCACCACCCCGACATGGAGATCGGCTGGGGACGCGCGCTGATCAGGTGGTCCACGCACGCCATCGGCGGCCTGTCGGAAAACGACTTCATCTGCGCAGCAAAGACCGACAGGATCCACAACGGCAAGTGATCGACAGAAGCCCGGCAAATGCCGGGTTTTCTGCATTTGGGGGGAGAGGCATCCGCGTAGTCGCCCCGTACTGCGAATCGGGGTTTTCCTGATTCGGAAGCCGGTGATGGGCAGCTAAGGTAGCGGCGGTTTGCAGCAAGGAGCCCCGCATGAAACTTCCCGAAACCTCCTTCGATCCTGTCCTCGCCACGCATGCCTTGAAAGGCATCGGCGAAGCCATCTACTGGTTCGTCTCGGAAGGCCCCGGCTCCGAGCGGCCGATGTCACGCGAGGCGCACGCCAGCCTGCTGGGCCTCACCTGGTCCGCACGCAACCTGGCCATCCAGCTGCAGGGCTGGTTCGATGCCATGACGGCAGCGGGATTGCGGCCCGAAGACTTCCTTCCCGACGGGGTCAAGGACCCTCAAGGGAAGTACACGCTCAACTGAGAAGGCGTTACCTGACGAGGGCCGGCAGATCATCACGCAGGCCCATCGCCTGCCTGACGATGTACCGCTTCAGGCCGCCACTGCGGTCGAAGACTCGAAAGCCCGCGTTCCGCAGCCAGCCCAGCGTCCTGTCCTCGTTCGAGAAGAGGCGATGGAAGCCTTCCATCGCCCACATCACCGTGGCGTTGTCGCCGCGCCGGCGCCGCTCATAGCGGCGTAGCACTCTCGCCTGCGCGAAGTCGCGTCCCGACTGGCGCGCATCCACGAGCACTTCGACAAGCGTTGCCACGTCCATGAAACCCAGGTTCGCGCCCTGCCCCGCCAATGGATGAATGACGTGCGCGGCATCGCCGATCAGCACCGCGCGCTCATGCACGTAGGTCTTCGCATGCTGGCGGCGCAACGGGAAGGACGCGCGCGGCCCGCACTCGGTGACCTCGCCGAGGACATGGTCGCTGGCCTTGCCGAGTTCCGCACGGAACTCATCGTCGGGGAGCGCCAGCAGGCGCGCGGCCTCGGAAGATTCCGCGGACCAGACGATGGAAATGCTGCCATCGGCAAGCGGCAGGAAGGCGAGCGGGCCCGTGGGCAGGAAATGCTGCCAGGCTGTCGCCTGGTGCGGCTTTTGCGTGCGGATCACTCCGACAATGCCGCGCTGTCCGTAATCGCCGCGCTCGACCGGGATGCCGAACGCCTCGCGCAACGGCGAGGCCGCGCCGTCCGCCGCCACCAGCAGCGCGGCACGCAGGCGCCGCCCGTCTTCCAGCTCAATGTCGATGCCATCGTCCTGAGGCGTTGCCTGGGCGATAGCCGCTGGGCAAAGACAGGTGGCGTTGTCGGCTTCCTGGAAGCGTTGCCACAACGCGTGCTGCACCAGCCGGTTTTCGACGATATGACCGAGGAAGGACTCGCCGATCTCGGCCGCATCGAAATGCACGCCCTCGAAGTCCGCATCCCAGACATGCATGTCGGTGTAAGGGCTGGTACGAACGCTCTCCATGTACTCCCACGCACCCAGCCTGCGCAGCAGCCGCTCGGAAGCTAGCGACAGCGCCACCACGCGCAGCTCCGGTGGATCGCCGGGCTGCAATGGCCTGGGCGCATGCCGTTCGACGAGCGCCACGGAGAAGCCCTCGCGCGCCAGCGCAAGCGCGCCGGCCGCACCCACCATGCCGCCACCGGCAACCACGATGTCAAAGCGTTGCATGCTCATGGCTGCAAGCCTCGCGCGAGCTTCGGCAGCCGACCGGCACGTCCCATCGCGTGCCGCGAGAATTCCCGGCGCAGTCCCGGCAACAGGTCCATCGCCAACAGCCCGAGGCCGCGGGCGTGCGCCACGGTTTCGAACGGAATGCCGAACAGCCGGTTGAGAATGTCGGTGAACGCGGCGACGTTGCGCTGATCGCGACGGCGCCACGCGATGTACTCATCGAGCGCGCCGCCACGGCCCGGATCGTCCGCGTTGGCGGCAATCACCTCGGCAAGAACCGCGACATCGCGCAACGACAGGTTGAAGCCCTGCCCCGCGATGGGGTGCAGGCTGTGCGCGGCATTGCCGAGGATCAGCGCACGTCCCGCGCGCTGCTGCTCGGCGGTGATCAGGGCCAGCGGGTAGGAGGCGCGCCGCCCGGTGCGCGTTATGCGCCCGAGCCGGTCGCCAAAGCGCGCCTGCACATGCGAAATGAAGTCTTCGTCGTCCAGCGCCAGCACCTCGGCGGCACGCGCATTCGCCTCGACCAGCACCAGCGTCATGCGCTCGGCGTCCAGCGGCAGCAAGGCCATCGGTCCCTCGCGGGTGAAGCGCTCGTAAGCCGTGTTGCCGTGACTCAGCTCGGTGGAGACGTTGCAGACGATCGCCGTCTGCGCGTAGTCCCAGTGACGGACGCCGATGCCCAGCGACTCGCGCAGGCTGGAGCGCGCGCCATCGGCGACCACGAGCAGCCTCGCCCTCAGCCGCTGACGGGCGCCATCGCGCTCGATCTCGGCAAACACCTCATTGGCGTCGTGCTCCACGCTCATTACCTTTGCCGGCGTGGTCAGCGTGATTGAAGGAATCCCGGCCAGCGCTTCCATCAGCGCCTGCCCCAGGGCCCGGTTGGGGACGACGTAGCCGAGCGCGGGCAGGTTCTCCTCGGCAGCGGTCAGGCGCGTGATACCAAGCCGGCCTTTCTGCGAGACATGCACCTGCTCAATGGGTCCCGCCTGCGACGCAAGCTGCTGCCAGACGCCCATGGTTTCGAGAATGCGCCGGCTGGTCCAGGCAAGCGCGGTGGAACGGTCGTCGTAGCTTGGCTGACCGGCGCTGCGCGGCGGCACGGCCTCGATCACCTCGATGCGCAAACCGGTATTCTTCAGGGCTACCGCCAGCGCGGCACCTACCATGCCGCCGCCCGCGATGAGGATGTCGGTTTCCGCCTGTTGCATGGTCAACCCGCCATCAGCTTCTCGATTTCGCCGGGATCCTTCACGCACTCGGCGGTCAGCACTTCCGGCGCACCCCTGGTCACGGCCACATCATCCTCGATGCGAATGCCGGTATTCCACCACTTCGCATCGACGCCCTTCATGCCCGCGGCAATGTAAATGCCGGGTTCCACCGTCATCACCATGCCGGGCTCGAGCACCCGCCATTCCTCGCCCACCTTGTAATCACCGACGTCATGCACGTCCAGCCCGAGCCAGTGCCCGGTCTTGTGCATGTAGAAACGCCGGTAGGCGCCATCGCGGATCAGCTGCGGGAGGCGTCCCTCGAGGATGCCAAGCTTCACCAGGCCGCGCGTGATCACCTTCACTGCCGCTTCGTGCGGCGCGTTCCAGTGTTCGCCGGCGCGCACCTTGTCGATGGCCTCGAGCTGCGCTTCCAGCACGATCTCGTACAGTGCGCGCTGCTCGGGCGTGAACTTTCCATTTACCGGCCAGGTGCGACTGATGTCGGAGGCATAGTTGCGGTACTCGCAACCGGCGTCGACCAGCAGCAGGTCGCCTGCGGCGAGCTCCGCGTCATTGTCGACGTAATGCAGGATACAGGCATTCGCACCACCGCCGACGATGCTGGAATAGGCGGGATGCCCGCCGTGGCGGCGAAACTCGTGCAGAAGCTCCGCCTCGATTTCCCACTCCATCATTCCCGGCCGGGTCGCGCGCATGGCGCGCTCGTGCGCCGCTGCCGAGATCTGTGCCGCGCGGCGCATCAGCTTCAGCTCGCCGGCGGACTTGTACAGGCGCAGGTCGTGCAGGAAAGGATCCAGCGAGACGAACTCGTGCGGCGTGCCGGCGTCGGAACGCAGCTGCTCGCGCAGCCGCTTCACCCAGCCGATGACGCGGCTGTCGAACTCCGGGTGCGCGCCCATCGTGTAATAGACGCGCGTGCGGTTCTCCATCAGCCCAGGGAGGATGTCGTCGATGTCATCGATGGGAAAGGCATCGTCCGCGCCATGAATCTCGATGGCGCCTTCCTGGCCCGCACGGCGGCCGTGCCAGGTCTCCTTCTCGGCGTCCTTCTCGCGGCAGAACAGGATGTATTCCGCCGCCTTGCGTCCAGGCACGAGCACGGCCACCGCTTCCGGCTCCGGGAAACCGGTCAGGTACCAGAAATCGGAATCCTGGCGAAACGGAAAGTGGGTATCGCGGCTGCGTATCTTCTCGGGTGCGGAGGGAATGATGGCGATGGCGTTCTCGCCCATCATCCGCAGCAGCTGCCGCCGTCGCCTCGCGAAATCGTTCATGCGTCAGTGCACGCCGGGTGGCGCCTGGAACTGGGCGGGACGGGGATTCAGTTCGTCGTGCACCAGCTGGGTGCCGATCCGCAGGTACTCGGTGAGCTCCATGTACGCGGCTTCGTCCTCTTCCGCGTCATCACCGAGCTCGAGATTGCCGCGCCCGATGTCCGCGAAGTCGCGCAGGATCTCGGCGACATCCGCCGGCAGCTCATCGAATGCCTTGATCTCGGCGCGCGCGAGGCCGTACATGAAGCCGTCACACCACTGCGTCAGCGACTCGACGCGATCGGCAAGGCTGGTGTCGTCCGCCGGCAGCAAGGGTTCGAACGAGAACCCGTCGCCGCGGAGCGCACCGGCCACTTCGTCCCACATTTCGGCGAGCAGCTGGCGGCATTCACGGACGTTCGCGTTGGCGGGGTCGGTGCCTTCCAGCACCTCGCTCACCCACTGATCCTTCATGGTCCGCTTGCCGGCCGCCAGGAGTCCGCAAAGCGATCCATGGCATTCGGCGGCATCCATCATCACGTTCGCGCGGCGAAGCGCGATTTCGGTCTGTTCGAAATCAGGTGTGGCCACAGGAAGATCCGCAATGGAAGACCGCGCAATGCTACCACCCGCGGCGCAGGAGCCCCAACAACGGCGGGCGCTCGTTGACCCGCCAAATACCGGCATCTATAGTTCCGCGCATGTCCAACGAACCTACATTCCGCCTGGAACTGAAGCGCCTCGAGGAACGCCTCGAGGAAGTGCTCGCGCTCTGCTCCCGGTTGCAGGAGGAGAATCGCAGCCTGCAGGAGATGCGCGACCAGCTCGCCGCCGAGAAGGCGAACCTCATGCAGCGCAATGAACAGGTGAAGTCGCGCGTCGAAGCCATCATCACGCGCCTGAAATCGCTGGAGCAGAGCTCATGAGCGGCATGACCTCCGTCGCCGTGCGCATCCTCGACAAGGAATACCATGTCGCCTGCCCCGAGGAGGAGCGCGCGGCGCTGCTCGCCTCCGCGGAAATGCTCAACCGGCGCATGAAGGAAATCCGCGACAGCGGCAAGGTGGTCGGCCTCGACCGCATGGCCGTGATGGTCGCGCTCAATCTCTCGCACGAACTCCTGCAGCTGCGCCGCGCCTTCGAAGAGATCGATGGCGAAGTCGGGGAGCGCGCCCGCAGCATGCGGCAGCGCATGGACGAGCTGCTGGGCGCCGTTCGTCAGTTCGAGTTCTGAACATTATCCAGTCCGCTTTTTTTCACACCGCAGGCAGGTGGTATGATGTGCACGAACATCTCCTGCGGTGTTCGAAACGGGCTGGGGTACCCTTAGAGCCTAATCAAACCCCCCGGAGCTCATTCCCGGGGCGACGGTGCGCAAGTCCACCCTCGAGTGGAAAGCCTAAAGCGTCCTGGTGAGCTCCACCTGAACCGATGGTTCTAGGGCGATGGTCCGTTACGGCACAGGCGGGAGATGTCCTTTCTTCATGAATCCCCGTGAGCAGCAGGAAATTCGCCGGCAGATGCGCGCCGCACGGCGCGCACTCTCACGGCAGGACCTCGACATCGCCGGGGCGCGTCTCGCCCGCAATCTTCAAAGCCTTCCTGCATATCGCCGCGCCCGCACGATCGGCGCCTATCTCGCGGTCGGCGGGGAAATGCCGTTGCAGCCGCTCATCCTCGATGCCTGGACGCATGGCAAGCACGTGTACCTGCCCCGCCTGCGCGATGCGCACCTCGATTTCCACCGCTACACCGCCGACACCCGGCTCCGCCGCAATCGCTTCGGCATCGCGGAACCTGCAGTGACGGCGCATTCGCGCATCAATCCCAGGTTCATCGATGTCGTGCTGGTGCCGCTGGTCGCCTTCGATGACCAGGGCAACCGGCTGGGCATGGGCGGCGGATTCTATGACCGCAGCTTCGCCTTTCTCCATGATCGGCGCTGCTGGCGGCGTCCGCTGCTCATCGGCATCGCCCACGAGTTCCAGCACCTGCCGGCGCTGGACCCGGCGCCATGGGATGTACCGCTGCATGCCGCCGTCACTGACGAGCAGGTGAGATGGTTCAGAAACTGAAGGAGATTCAGCATGAGCTACTGGCTGATGAAGTCCGAGCCCGACGTGTTCAGCATCGATGATCTGCGGCGGAAGGGTCCGCGCGGCACCCACTGGGATGGCGTCCGCAACTACCAGGCGCGGAACTTCATGCGGGAGATGAAGCCCGGCGACCAGGCATTCTTCTATCACTCCAACTGCAAGGAGCCGGGCATCGTCGGCGTGATGGAGGTGGTGCGTGAAGCCTACCCGGATCACACTGCCTTCGACCCGAAGGATCCGCATTTCGATCCGAAGAGCGATCCCGCCAGGCCGCGCTGGTACATGGTTGATGTCGCCTACGTCGAGAAGTTTCCGCGCACCATCACCCTCGATGCACTCCGCCTCAATCATTCGCTTGCCGAGATGCTCATTCTTCGCCGCGGCAATCGACTCTCGGTGACACCGGTGACGGCAAGTGAATGGAAGGCGGTGATGAAGATGGTCGCCTCATCAACTGATCACTCGCGATAAAAAATTGACATTGCTGGAAAATTGACTTTTCTGATATATACTCAAAGCCGAGTGATCGGTCACTTTATTTTGGGAGGATCAACATGGCTGCCAAAAAGAAAGCCACTGCAAAGAAGAAGACCGCCGCCAAAAAGCGGGTCGCAAGCAAGAAGCCGGTAGCGAAGAAGAAGAAGGCTACCGCCAAGAAGAAGGTAGGCGCCAAGAAGAAGGTTGCTGCCAAGAAGAAGAAAGTCGGTGCCAAGAAGAAGGCCGGCGCAAAGAAGAAGGTAGCTGCCAAGAAGAAGAAGGTCGGCGCCAAGAAGAAGAAGGTCGGCGCCAAGAAGAAGAAGGTCGGCGCCAAGAAGAAGGCCGGCGCAAAGAAGAAGGTAGCTGCCAAGAAGAAGGTCGGCGCCAAGAAGAAGGCTCCGGCCAAGAAGACTGCGAAGAAGACCGCCGCCAAGCGCAAGAAGACCACCGCGCGCAAGACGACGGCTCGCAGGACGACGGCCTCCAAGGCTTCGATGTAATTCCTGCCTCTGGCAGTTTCATGAAGGCCCGGGTAAATCCCGGGCCTTTTCTTTTGCGCAACCTCCCCTCCCACACCGGTTCGCGAAGACCTTTTCTTTTGCCCGATCGGCGGAGACAATGCCTGATTTCAACCGGGAAACGATCATGACCGCTGACGACAAGAAGCGCGCGGCCGCCCGTGCCGCGCTGGATCATCTCGACGACGCAAGAATCATCGGCGTCGGCACCGGCTCGACCGTAAACCACTTCATCGATGCACTTGGCAGCATCCGCGACCGCATTGAAGGCGCGGTGTCCAGCTCCGAGGCGTCCACCGCTCGCCTGCGCACGGCGGGAATACCCGTACTTGATCTCAACCAGACCGGCACCCTGGACGTCTACGTCGACGGTGCCGACGAGGCGAACCGGCAGCTCCAGCTCATCAAGGGTGGCGGCGGGGCGCTGACACGGGAAAAGATCGTGGCGGAAGCGAGCCGGCGTTTCGTCTGCATCGCGGATGACAGCAAGCTGGTGGGGCTGCTCGGCGCATTTCCATTGCCGGTCGAAGTCATTCCCATGGCGCGCAGCCTGGTGGCACGGAAGCTCGTTGCCCTGGGCGGCCAGCCCGCACTGCGCGAGGGCTTCGTCACCGACAACGGCAACGTGATCCTCGATGTGCGCAACCTCGACTTCACCGACGCGGCCGGCCTGGAAACCCGCATCAACAACATCCCAGGCGTGATCACCTGTGGCATCTTCGCGCACCGGCCTGCGGACCTGCTGCTGTTGGGCACCGACAACGGCGTCGAGGTCATTCGCGCCTGAGAGTCGCGCAGACACGACCCTGGCCACAAACCAGAACCCCGGCACAAGGCCGGGGTTTTTGTTTTATTGCAGGCCAGGATTGTCGCTGCTTCCGGCGGCGATCCCTCACTGCGCTCGGGATCACACGCTCCGCGAGTGTCGCGCCGCGTGACCCCGTGAAGAAATCTCGGAGCGCATGGACACGGCTGTCGAACCGAGCAGATCATCGAACCAAGCAGGAGACAGGATTGCCCGTCCCGTCGAGGGGCGGTCCGGTCCGCGCTCGGGCGGAGCTGAAGCTCCTTGCGAGGGTGTCGAACAAGGTCCTCAGCCTGAGGCCCAGAGAACAAACAAAAAAACCCCGCCATCAAGGCGGGGCTTTTTTGTTTGGCTGGGGGACTAGGATTCGAACCTAGATTCACGGAGTCAGAGTCCGTTGTCCTACCATTAGACGATCCCCCAGGAACTGCCCCGGCGGCAGGGCCGCCGGGCAACAAGGATCAGCGCTTCGAGTACTGCGGACGACGGCGGGCCTTGTGCAGACCGACCTTCTTGCGCTCGACCTCGCGGGCATCACGGGTGACGAAGCCGGCCTTGCGGAGCGGCGAACGCAGGGTCTCGTCGTACTCCATCAGGGCGCGGGTCAGGCCGTGACGGATGGCGCCGGCCTGTCCGGTGTTGCCGCCACCCTGGACGGTGACGTACACGTCGACCGAATCAGCCAGGTTGGCCAGCTCCAGCGGCTGACGGACGATCATGCGCGCGGTCTCGCGGCCGAAGAATTCGTCCAGGGGCCGGCCGTTGACGGTGATCTTGCCGGAGCCCGGGCGCACGAACACGCGTGCGGTGGAGGACTTGCGGCGGCCGGTTCCGTAGTTCTGCGTGATTGCCATCTTGCGTGTTTCCCGTTCGACGATGACGTCGTGAATCAGATTTCCAGCGCCTGCGGCTGCTGGGCGGTGTGCTTGTGTTCCGGACCCGCGTAGACCTTCAGCTTGCGGAACATTGCGCGACCCAGCGGGTTCTTCGGCAGCATGCCCTTGACCGCCAGTTCGATGACCTGCTCGGGACGCTTCTCAAGCATCTCGCGCAGGGAGGCGGACTTCAGGTTGCCGACATAACCGGTATGGCGATAGTAGATCTTGTCGCGCATCTTGTTGCCGGTCACGGCGATCTTCTCCGCATTGACAACGACGATGTAGTCGCCGGTGTCGACGTGCGGGGTGTATTCCGGCTTGTGCTTGCCGCGCAGGCGCTTGGCCACTTCGGAGGCCAGGCGACCCAGGGTCTTGCCGTCAGCGTCGACGACATACCAGTCGCGCTTCACAGTTTCCGGCTTTGCAGAAAACGTAGTCATTTGGATCCGCTCCAAATCAAGGATTCCGTGCCCCTGGGAAAACACCCCGGGGCGAAAGGCGCGCAATATTAATGGACGAACCGGGATTTTTCAACACACCGGAGGCGCAAACCTCAGATTTTCAGGCGCTCGACAGGCACGCCGTCCCGCAGGTGGGAGGTGACGATCTCCTCGACGTCCTCTTCGTCCACATAGGTATACCAGACGGCCTCGGGGTAGACGACCGCCACCGGGCCTTCCTCGCAGCGATCCAGGCACCCCGCGGTGTTGACCCGCACCCCGCCCTTCCCGGCCAGGCCCAGCTCCTTGACGCGCCTCTTGGCGTAGTCGCGGATGGCCGCGCTGCCGCAGCGCCCGCAGCTCGGGCGGGTGGCGCCCTCGTCGCGGATGTTGGTGCAGAAGAAGATATGGCGGCGATAGTAGGTCATCAGAAGCTGTACTGGAGGCTGATGGTGGTGTACGAATCGAGCTTTTCGCGGCCAACCGGGACGTTACTGTTGCGCTTCGCCGTGAAGCTCGCCACCAGGTCGAGCTCGCCGACGAGCTGCGACGAGATCGAGGTCACCGATTCGACATAGGTGTTGAAGTCACCGGCTTCAACCGCCATCTGGTGGGAGAAGTCCGAGCTTTCGCCGAAGTCGAGAAAGTAGCTCAGCGCCAGCCGGCCGATGTTTTCATCCTGTTCCGTGCCGTCGGTCCGGTCCGTCTGCCGGCCACCGACACCGATTTCCAAGTCAAGGCGCTGCCGGTCGCTCTGGAAGAGCCGGCGGCCATAACCTATGGCCTCGCTGGTGCGCCGATCGAAGCCCGCGAATTCGTTGGTCTCCCAGTTGAGCGCGAGAAACAGGTAGTTCTGCTCACCCAGCTTGCGGTCGGCCTTGTAACCGGCCCGGTAGTTCCGCGCGGTGGTGGTCTCGGCGTCCTTGGAATAGATCGCGTTCACGACGGCGCCGTGGCGCCAGTCGGGCCGGTCCCAGCCCAGGACGAGCTTGCCGTTCAGGTTGGTGGTGTCGGTATTGCCACGCGAGGCGATGTAACCGAGCTGGGCGCGGCCGGCGAACTGGTCGGACTCATCGGCGAGCGGCACCGTGGTACTTCCCACCGTGTCGAACTCGCCCCAGATCGAATCGGCCTGGGCAGGAGCAACCATGAGACACAATCCCGCCATCACCGGCCATCGCATTGGGAATGTCATTTCGTCCTCGTCTGAGTCGCGCGGGGACGGCGGAACGAATGCCGCCGCAGCGAGCGGGTTATTATAGGGCCCGAATGCGAATACTTAAGCGAAAATTCCCACGCTCTTCCCCGGAAAGTCGTGATTCCTTTCATGATTTCCCCTTGCTCGACGCCGACGCCTGCGTGAAATGCGGCCTGTGCCTGCCTCATTGCCCGACCTACGCATTGCACCAGCATGAAGGCGATTCGCCGCGCGGACGCATCGCGCTGATGCAGGGACTCGCACAAGGCGAGCTCGATCCCCGCGGAAGCGCAGTGCAGCACCTCGACGGCTGCCTGGTCTGCCGGGCATGCGAACCGGTCTGTCCTGCCGAGGTTCCCTATGGCCGCCTGATAGACGCGGGCAGAACGGGGCTGTGGCGCGCGGGACGCCGCCCTTCCGCGCTGTGGCGGCTGCTGGCGGCCTTCCGCCGCACGCCGCGGCGGATTGCGGTGCTTGAGCGGCTGCTGCTGTTCGCGCACCGCTCAGGCGTCATCGGCCTGTTCCGTCACCTGCCCGTTCCACGGCTGCGCCGGCTGGCGGCCCACGTCACCCGCCCTCATGCTGCTCCGAAGCCTGGCCGCCACCCCGCGAAAGGCGAACGCCGCGGCGAGGTGATGCTGTTTCTCGGCTGCGTGGCCCGCCCGCTCGATGGCCGCGTACTGCACGCCTGCGTCAACGTGCTGACGGCGATGGGTTACGACGTGAACATCCCGGCAGCGCAGGGATGCTGCGGCGCCATGGATGCGCACGCCGGCGACAGGGAGACGGCGCAGCGTCTCGTCACGGCCAACGTCGCGGCATTCGGCGGCGATTCGGAGATTCTTTCGGCCGCCAGCGGTTGCGCCATCGTCATGCGCGAGTCCGGCGATGCGTCCGGCGCCCGCGTGCACGATGTGATGGATTTCATCAGCCGCCACGCCGACGCCCTGCCGGCGCTTCGACCCTTGCATGGCCGCGTGCTCGTCCATCAACCCTGCACGCAACGCAACGCATTGCGCGAAGGCAGGCCAACGGAACTGCTGCGCCGAATTCCCGATCTGGAGATTGCGGAACTCGCCTGGCGCGACTGCTGCGGCGCTGCCGGCAGTTACCTGTTCGAGCATCCTGGCGAGGCCGACGCGCTCGGCACCCGCCTGCTCGCGAGCATCACCGCCGCGCCGGATTACCTCGTCACCTCCAACACCGGCTGTTCCATCCACCTTGCAAGGCTGCTGCGCGAGCAAGGCATGGCCGTGAAGGTACGGCATCCAGTCGAGCTGCTTGCGGAATCACTCGGCGTATAATCAGGCCATGCAACGCCAACTCAATTTCATCGACCATCTCCTTGCCAGCGCCGACAACGCCCTGCGCACGGTGCTCGGCTCGCACATCAATCACGCCGGCCGTCCGAATCCCGCCAGGGACCTGCCGGAAACCGTGACGGACGAACGCGAACGGCAGCATTCGGCGGGCCTGATGCGCGTCAACCATGCCGGGGAGATTGCCGCGCAGGCGCTGTACCAGGGGCAATCGGTGTTCGCGCGCGACGCCACGGTGCGCGAATCGATGCGCCAGTCGGCGGAAGAGGAAGTCGATCATCTCGCCTGGTGCGAGGAGCGGCTGGCGGAGCTGGGCAGCGCGCCGTCGAAACTCGCGCCGTTCTGGTATGCCGGTTCCTTCGCGATCGGCGCGCTGGCAGGCGCGGCCGGCGATCGCTGGAGCCTGGGATTCGTGGCGGAGACGGAACGGCAGGTGGAAGCGCATCTCGACAGCCACCTGGAGCGCCTTCCGGAGCACGATGCGCGCAGCCGCGCCATCGTCGAACAGATGAAGATCGACGAAATCCACCACGGCGAAAAGGCGATGCAGCTTGGCGCCGCGAGGCTGCCCTGGCCGATCCGGCGGCTGATGCGGCTCACCTCCAAGGTGATGACCACCACCGCCTACCGGCTGTAACGGCGCAAAAGGAACGGGGCCTTGCGGCCCCGTCGTTTCAGTCCTCGATCTCCGAGCGATTGCCGCGCTTGATGTTGCGGCCGTAGAAGATCTCGTGCATCTCGCGCTCGACCCGCTCCCAGATGATTTCCTGCTCTTCGGGATCCAGCTCGTCGACGCCGGTGCCGAACAGGTAGTTGTCGAGATCGAACTCCTTCAGCAGCATCTTCGTGTGGAAGATGTTCTCCTGGTAGACGTTCACGTCCACCATGCGATAACGCTCGCGCGTATCCTCGGAGAGGAAGTTCTGGATCGAATCGATGTTGTGATCGATGAACAGCTTGTCGCCGTTGATGTCCCGCGTGAAGCCGCGCACCCGGTAGTCGATGGTGACGATGTCCGACTCCAGCGCGTGAATCAGGTAGTTCAGTGCCTTCAGCGGCGAGATCTTGCCGCAGGTCGACACGTCGATGTCCGCACGGAAGGTTGAAATCCCGTTGTCCGGATGCATCTCGGGATAGGTGTGCACGGTGATGTGCGACTTGTCCAGGTGCGCCACCACGGCGTCGGGCAGCGGGCCCGGCGATTCCGTCGTCGCGGATCGCACCAGATCGGGCTGCAGCACCGGCTCCTCGGAGATCAGCATCGTCACGGACGCGCCCTGCGGGTCATAGTCCTGGTGAGCGATGTTGAGAATGTTGGCACCGATGATGTTGGAAACATCCGTCAGGATCTGCGTCAATCGCTCGGCGTTGTACACCTCGTCGATATATTCGATGTATTCCTTCTGGTGTTTCTCCGTCTTCGCGTAACAGATGTCGTAGATGTTGAAACTCAGGGTCTTGGTGAGGTTGTTGAAGCCCTGCAGCTTCAGCTTGTTGTCCGCCATCATTGCTCCTGCCATTCTGTGCCGCGCCGCGACAGGGGTGGCTCCGGGAAGTGGAAGCGGCGAATTATCGCGATTTGCGGCGGCCATGAACAGCCTTTGGGGGCATCGGCTTGCCTTCGCCATGACCTTGTATTACAAGAGGCGGACACACTGCGTCCGAACGGTAAGTACGTGACTGAGAAAGAAAAAACCTTCAGGCCTTTCAACAATCCGGCCATCGACCGGTTCCTGTCCATCTGCCACATCAAGCAGGTGCCCAGCAAGACCGTGGTGATCCACGCCGGGGACGTGCCCGACACCCTCTATTTCATCATCGAAGGCTCGGTGGCCGTCGCCCTGGAGGATGAGGACGGCAACGAGATGGTCGTCACCTACCTGAACCGCGGCGAATTCTTCGGCGAGATGGGCCTGTTCATGGAACAGTCCAAGCGCTCCGCCTGGGTCCGCACCCGCACCGAGTGCAAGCTCGCGGAGATCCACTACGACCGCTTCAAGCGCCTCGCCAACGATGACCCCGAGCTGCTGTTCGAGCTGGCCAGCCAGATGGCCGCGCGCCTCGGCCGCACCACCCGCAAGGTCGGCGACCTCGCCTTCCTGGACGTGACCGGCCGCATCTCGCGCGTGCTGCTGGACCTGTGCAAGGAACCGGACGCGATGACGCACCCGGATGGCATGCAGATCCGCATCAGCCGCCAGGAAATCGGCCGCATCGTCGGCTGCTCCCGGGAAATGGCCGGGCGCGTGCTGAAGGCGCTGGAGGAAAACGGCCACATCGAGGTCTCCGGCAAGACCATCGTGGTGCTCGGCGCCACCCCGCGCGGCCAGGAAACCGAGCTGACCGCGGGACTGAATTTCAAGTAGGCAAGACGACAAGAGGTACGTCGCATGGAATGCGAAACACTGGGCAGGAAGCAGAACGTTCTTGTACGACGGCAGCGACTCATGCCGGGGCAGAGTTCGCCCTGGCACACCGACCCGCTGCACCGCTTCACCACGGTCCTCAGCGGCACGGAAATCACCATCGAATTCCGCGACGGCGGCGAGAAGATCGCCGTCCCGGTCCACGCCGGGCTGTGCGACTGGGACGTGCCCGAGCCGCGGGTACACCGGGCGGTGAACACCGGCTCGGAAGTCTACGAAGAGATCGTGGTGTTCCTGCTCGGCGACGAGAACGACGACCCTCAGCCGGTGGCCAGCACCGGCTGAGCCTGCCGCGTCGATTCAAGAAAGTTCTTCAGCAGCGCGTGACCGTGCCGGGTGAGGATGGCCTCGGGATGGAACTGCACGCCTTCTATCGGCAGCTCCCGGTGCCGCACGCCCATGATCTCCTCCAGCGCGCCGTCTTCGGTCTCGGTCCAGGCCGTCATTTCCAGGCAGTCCGGCAGCGAGGATTTCTCGATCACCAGCGAGTGGTAGCGCGTGGCTTCATAGGGTGACGGCAGCCCGCGAAACACGCCCTTGCCGCGGTGATGGATCATCGAGGTCTTGCCGTGCATCACCTGCCCCGCGCGCACCACGCGGCCGCCGAACACCTGGCCGATCGCCTGGTGGCCAAGGCAGACGCCGAGGGTGGGAATCACGCTGCCCAGCTGCCTGACCACTTCCATGGAGATCCCCGCCTCGTTCGGCGTGCACGGCCCCGGCGAGATCACGATGTGGCTGGGCGCGAGCGCACGGATCTCCGCGGGCGTGATCTCGTCGTTGCGCTTCACCTTCACTTCCGCACCCAGCTCCAGCAGGTACTGCACCAGGTTGAAGGTGAAGGAATCGTAGTTGTCGATCATCAGGATCATGACGCGCGCTCCGCGAAATGCCCCGGCAGCTCCGCCAGCGAGTCGAGCAGCAGCCGGGGCGCGAGCGAGGGCAGGTCCTCGCCGCGATGATAGCCGTAAGTGACGCAGGCGCAGTCGATTCCCGCCCTTCTCGCCGCGTAAATGTCCGTGGCCGAGTCACCGATCATCAGCGTCTGCGCCGCCGCCATGTCGAACTGTTCCATGGCGTGCAGCAGCGGCCGCGGGTCGGGCTTCTTCCAGGGCAGCGTGTCGCCGCCGAGCACCATCGCGAACGCGGATGCCAGCCCCAGTGTCGCCAGCAGCTCCGTGGCGATGCCTTCCGGCTTGTTGGTGACCACCGCGAGCGTGACTCCCCGCGTGCGCAGGAACTCCAGGCATTCCTGCACGCCGGGATAGATGGTGGTCTCGACGCAAACGCGTCGCGCGTAATGGGCGAGATAACGGGAATAGAGCGTTTCCACCGCCGCGTCGTCATCGCTGCCGCGCATGTCACGGGAGATGGCGCGGGCGGCGAGATCGCGCGCACCGGTGCCGACCCAGGCACGCACCTCGTCGAGGCCGGCCTCGGGGCGGCCGAGCTCGACCAGCGCGCGATTCAGCGCCACGGCGATGTCCGGCACGCTGTCGACCAGCGTGCCGTCCAGATCGAACAGCGCGAGCCGCGGCAGGCGCAGCGGAAGAAGCTCAGGTTGCATGTCAGGCGGCGCGCGCCCTGGCGATCTCCGCGCGCATCTCGGCGATGACCTTGGCGTAATCCTTCGCGCCGAAGATCGCGGAACCGGCCACGAAGGTATCCGCGCCGGCCGCGGCAATCTCGCCGATGTTGTCCACCTTCACGCCGCCGTCGATTTCCAGGCGGATGTCGCGGCCGGACTGGTCGATGAGGCGGCGCGCGGTGCGCAGCTTGTTGAGCGCCTCGGGAATGAACTTCTGCCCGCCGAAGCCCGGGTTCACCGACATGATCAGCACCATGTCCACCTTGTCGAGCACATGATGCAGCCAGCTGAGCGGCGTGGCGGGATTGAACACCAGGCCCGCCTTGCAGCCCGATTCATGGATGAGCCCGAGCGTGCGATCAATGTGCTCGGAAGCCTCGGGATGGAAGGTGATGTACGTGGCACCGGCCTTGGCGAAGTCCGGGATGATGCGGTCCACCGGCTTGACCATGAGGTGCACGTCGATGGGCGCGGTCACGCCATGGTTGCGCAACGCCTCGCAGACCAGCGGGCCGATGGTGAGATTCGGCACGTAGTGATTGTCCATCACGTCGAAATGCACGATGTCCGCGCCCGCCGCCAGCACGGCGTTCACTTCCTCGCCCAGGCGGGCGAAATCGGCGCTGAGGATGGAAGGAGCGATCAGGTCGGTCATGGCGTCTCCGGTTGCGCGGCTGCGCGGAAGGGGGCAGATTCGATGAAGGCGCGATTATAACGGATAGCCCATGCCCTCACTGCCCACTGCCCTGCTGGACATCGTCACCGCCCTGCACTGGCTGGCCATCGTCGCCTGGATCGGCGGACTGTTCTTCGCGTGCCTGGTCCTGCGCCCGGCGCTCTCGAGCCTGCCGGCGGCGACGCGCGAGCAGGCCTGGCAGGCGACGATGGCGCGCCTGCTGCCATGGCTGTGGGCAGGCATGGCGCTGCTGTTCATCACCGGCCTTGCCCAGGTCTACGCGATCTTCGGCAGCTTCCGCTTCGCCGCCGCGCGCGTGCACTGGATGGCGGCGGCAGCGTCGCTGATGCTGGCGCTGTTCCTGGTGATGCGCTTTGGCCCCTGGCGTTCATCGCAGCGCGCGCACCATCGCCTGCTGGCCGCGCAACTTGCCATCGGCCTGCTCACCCTCCTTGCCATCAACCACCTACAGGAACGATAGCCATGAGCATGAACAAGCTGACCCCGGTGCTGTTCGTGGATGACATCGCATTGCAATTGCCTTTCTGGAAGGAAACCCTGGGCTTCGAGACCGTCGTCGAAGTGCCCGAAACCGAAGGCTCGGAAAAGACCGGCTTCATGATCCTCAAGCGCGACCAGGTCGAGGTCATGCTGCAGACCTGGAAGAGCATCGAGGAAGACACCGGCTGGCGCGAGCGCAGCGCGCAGAGCTCGCTGTTCATCGAGGTCTCCGACATCGATGACATCGAGCGGCGCTTGCAATCGCTGGACAAGGTCATCCCGCGCCGCAAGACCTTCTACGGTGCAACCAAGATCGGCGTTCGCGATCCGGCCGGCAACCTGGTCACCTTCGCGCAATTCGAAGCATGACGCTTGTCGCCGCCCTGCGCCGCGCGCTCGACGAGCACGCCGATCCCGCGATCGCCGCGGGACAGGCCGCCTACATGCAGAA
>JAJUFS010000184.1 GCA_029263725.1 Gammaproteobacteria bacterium
ACCTTCGACCAGGTGCTTCGCGACAGGCTGGGCGTCATGGATGCCGCGGCCATCGTCATGTGCCGTGACAACAACATCCCGCTGCGGGTTTTCAACTTGAACCAGGCCGGCGAGCTGGAACGCATCATCTGTGACGGCGTTCCGACGGTCGGCACACAGGTCGACAACGGAGAAGCCGAATGATCCAGGACATCAAGCAGGACGCCGCCAAGCGGATGGAGAAGTCCATCGAGTCCTTCAAGGCGGAACTCAGCCGCATTCGCACCGGCCGGGCGCACGTCAGCCTGCTCGATCACATCACCGTCGAGTATTACGGCTCCGAGGTGCCCCTCAGCCAGGTGGCCAACATCTCTGTCGAGGATTCGCGCACGCTGGCCGTGCAGCCCTGGGAGCGGCAGATGGTGGGCGTGATCGAGAAGGCGATCATGACCTCCGATCTCGGCCTCAACCCGGCGACTGCCGGCCAGACCATCCGCGTGCCGCTGCCGCCGCTCACCGAGGAGCGCCGCCGCGACCTCATCAAGGTGGTGCGCCAGGAAGCCGAGAACGCCCGCGTGGCCGTGCGCAACATCCGCCGCGACGTGCTCGGCGATCTCAAGGCACTGCTGAAGGAAAAGGAGATTTCCGAGGACGACGAGCGCCGCGCGCAGGATGAAGTGCAGAAGCTCACCGACAAGTACGTCGCCGAAATCGACCGCCTGCTCGCTGCGAAGGAGCAGGAGCTGCTCGAGATCTGAGCCTGCACATGACCGATTCCGCCGCACTGCCGCGTCACGTCGCCGTCATCATGGATGGCAATGGCCGCTGGGCGCAGCAGCGCCGGCGGCCGCGCGCGTTCGGCCACAAGGCCGGCCAGGAGGCGGCGGAAGCCTTGATCCGCACTGCCCGCGAGCGCGGCGTGCGGCATCTCACCCTGTTCGCCTTTTCCAGCGAGAACTGGCAGCGCCCGCCCGAGGAAGTGCAGCAGCTTTTCCGCCTGCTGGCGCTGGCCCTGGAGCGGCAGGTGGGACAGCTGCTGGAGAACGACATCCGCCTGCGCTTCATCGGCGACCTTTCCCGGCTGTCGCCCGCCTTGCGCAAGGCGATGGCGGATGCGGAAGCGCAGACCGCGCACTGCGAGGGCATGTATCTCAACATCGCCGTGTCCTACGGCGGCCGCTGGGATATCGCCGAGGCCGCACGCCGGCTGGCGCTGGAAGTGGAGCGCGGCGAACTGCCCGCACATGCCATCACCCCGGAGACCTTCCGCCGCTATCTCGCGCTTGGCGATACGCCGGACCCGGACCTCTTCATCCGCACCGGCGGCGAGTCGCGGGTGAGCAACTTCCTGCTCTGGAACCTCGCCTACAGCGAGCTTTATTTCAGCGACTGCCTGTGGCCGGACTTCGATGCCCAGCAGTTCGACGCGGCGCTCGCCTGGTACGCCAAGCGACAGCGCCGCTTCGGCACGGTGCCCGTGCCGGTCGACGGGAGCAGTGCGAGTGCTTAAGCAGCGTGTTCTTACGGCCTTGATCCTGCTACCGCTGGCGCTGGGCATCATCCTGTTCGCGCCGCTGCCGCTGTTCGACGTCGCGGTACTCGCGGTCGTGCTGCTGCTGGGGCTGGAGTACTTCGCGCTCTGCGCGATCCCGCGTCCCTTGCAGTGGCTGTTCACCGCCGCCACTGTCGTCCTGCCGGGCGCGGTGTTTGCCGGATTTTTCGCCATCGGCGGGTGGCTGCTGCTCGCCGCCGTCATCCTGTGGCTGCTGATGCCGCTCTGGTTCGTGCGCCGGCCCGTGCTGCCCGGCGTCATCAAGGCGTTCATCGGCGTGACTCTGCTGGCGGCCACCGGCATCGCCCTGCACGATCTCAAGGCGCTGTCGCTCGACGGGCGCTGGCTGCTGTTCGCCTTCCTGCTGGTATGGGCCGCGGATACCGGGGCGTACTTTGCCGGGCGGCGGTTCGGACGCCACAAGCTGGCGCCTTCCATCAGTCCGGGCAAGACCTGGGAGGGCGTGGCGGGTGGCCTGCTGCTGACGCTCGTCGCCGGCACACTCGCGGTCATCGTATTGCCGGCGGAGATGAGCTCGGCGTGGTTCCTGCTGATCGCGGTGGTGTTCGCGGTTTCCGTGGTCGGCGACCTGTTCGAGAGCCTGCTGAAGCGGCAGGCCGGCGTGAAGGACAGCGGTACGCTGCTGCCGGGACATGGCGGCGTGCTCGACCGGCTCGACTCGCTGCTTGCGGCCGCGCCGATGCTCATCGTCGCCGGCACGAAATTTGGAATTTTTGAAGGAGTTTGGGCGCTTGGCCGCTGAGCTGCGGCGCGATCCCGATTCTTCACGGATAGACTG
>JAJUFS010000063.1 GCA_029263725.1 Gammaproteobacteria bacterium
CTGGCGGCGCGCCCTGGAATCACGATCTTCTCCCGTGGCGCCGAGCGGCTGCCGAACACCGTGCAGTTCGCGCTCGCCGGCATGACCGGCGAGACCCTGCAGATGGGCCTGGACCGTCTCGGAATTGCGGTGTCCACCGGTTCGGCCTGCCATTCGCAGTCCACCGAACCCTCGCACGTGCTGCTGGCCATGGGCGTCGCGCCGGAAGCGGCGCGCGGCGCGGTGCGGGTCAGCCTTGGGCTCGGCAACACCGAAAGCGACGTCGACGCCCTGCTCGCCGCGCTGGACAAGGTCGCGAGCGTGCTGCCGGTGGGAGCCGCCGCGTGGTGAAGACGCCGGTGTATTTCGATTACGCCGCCACGGCTCCGGTCGATCCGCGGGTGGTGGAAGCCATGCTCGGCCTGCTCGGCCCGGATGGCGATTTCGGCAATCCTTCGGCTGTGCACGCCTACGGACGCAAGGCCGCGGCGCTCGTGGAAGAGGCGCGCGAGGAAATCGCGGCACTGCTCGGCGTTGCGGCGAGCGGCATCGTGTTCACCAGTGGCGCGACCGAATCCGACAATCTCGCCATCAAGGGCGCGGCGCGCGCCGCCGCCCGGCGCGGCCGGCACGTGATCACCGAGAAGACCGCACACAAGGCGGTGCTGGATGCCTGCCGGGCGCTGGAGCGGGAAGGCTTCGAGGTCAGTTACCTCGTGCCCGACCGGGGAGGGCGCATTTCGGCGGCGCAGCTCGAAGCCAGTCTTCGTCCCGACACGATCCTGGTCAGCCTGCTGCATGCCAACAACGAGACCGGCGTGCTGCAGGACATCCCGGCACTGGCCGCCGCCGTCAGGCGGCATGGTGCGTTGTTTCATCTGGATGCCGCGCAGTCCGCCGGCAAGGTCGAACTGCCGCTGGAGCAGGTGGACCTGCTGGCGCTGTCGGCACACAAGTTCTGCGGCCCCAAGGGCGCGGGGCTGCTGTATGTCCGCCCCGGGGTGCGGCTGGAACCGCTGCTGCACGGCGGCGGCCACGAGCGCGGCCGCCGCGCCGGGACGCTGGCCACGCACCAGATCCGCGGCATGGCGCTGGCCTTCCGGCTCGCCGTCGAGTCCATGGCGGAAGAGAGTTCGCGGCTTGCGGGCTTTTCTTCGCGGCTGATCGAAGGCCTGTGCGCCTTGCCGGGCGTGCTGCTGAACGGCCACCGCGAGGCCAGACTGCCGAACATCGTCAATGTCAGCGTCGAGGGCGTGGACGGCGAGGCGTTGCAGCTGGCGCTGCGCGACATCGCCTGTTCCAGCGGCGCGGCCTGCAATTCCGCCAGCGGCGAGCCTTCCTACGTGCTGCGGGCGCTGGGCCGCGATGACGCGCTGGCCGGTGCCAGCCTGCGCTTCAGCATGGGCCGCTGGACGCGGGTGGAGGAAGTGGACTACCTGCTCGAGCGTTTCGGAAGCGAACTCACGCGCCTGCGCAGGATCGCGGGCGCTGCCTGAAAAAAGCCGGTAAAATAAGCACTTATGGATGAACTGCACGATCCCGCCCGGTACAGCCCGCGAGTGCTCGAGCTGTTCGACCGGCCCGCGCGCCTCGGGCCACCGCCCGGCGCCAACCGGGAAGGGCAGGCGGAGAACCGCGCGCGCGGCAGCTGGCTGCGGATGTACCTGCAGGTCGAGGCGGAGCGCGTGGTGGCGGCCGGCTTCCATGCAAGGGGCTGCCCGCACACCATCGCCGCCGCGGAGCTCGCCTGCGAGGCGCTGACCGGCAGCGACGCCTCGGAACTGGCGGAATACCGGGCGGAATTCCTGGAGGCAGCCTTGCCGCTGCCGCCGGAAAAACTGGATGTTCGACTCTTGATCGAGGACGCCGTGCGCGCAGCAGCGCATGGCAGGAGGTAGAAGATGGCTGTTTCCCTGACCCCTTCCGCTGCGGAACACATTCGCCGGCAGCTGCAGCGCCGTGGCGGCGGCCTGGGCCTGAAGCTCGGCATCCGCAAGAGCGGCTGCTCGGGCTTCGCCTATGCGCTGGATTACGCCGATGCGGTCTCGCCGGAGGACGAGGTCTTCGAGAGCGAGGGCGTGAAGGTGGTGGTCCCGCGCGAGGCGCTCGCCTTCGTCGACGGCACCACCGTGGATTACGTCAACGAGGGGCTGAACCAGATGTTCCGGTTCGTGAACCCGAATATCAAGGACGAGTGCGGCTGCGGCGAATCGTTCACGGTCTGAGCAGTGCTGCCGAACGCGCAATTGCTTGATTTTTCGTCACAAAGTACACTTTGGCGCTTGACAGTCTGAACCCGCGTTTCGCGGGTTCAGTCGTTTGATCCTTCCACACTACGGAGTATCCCGAGCATGGCACTTGAACGGACCCTTTCCATCATCAAGCCGGACGGCGTGGCCAAGAACATCATCGGCGAGGTCTACAGCCGCTTCGAGAAGGCCGGCCTGAAGATCGTCGCGGCGAAGATGCTGCACCTTTCCGAAGAGCAGGCGAAGGAATTCTATGCCGTGCACAAGGAGCGCCCGTTCTACAACGATCTCGTCAAGTTCATGATCTCGGGTCCGGTCATGGTCCAGGTGCTGGAAGGCGAGAACGCGATCGCGAAGAACCGTGAAGTGATGGGCGCCACCAACCCGAAGGATGCCGCGCCGGGCACGATCCGTGCAGACTTCGCGGAAACGGTCGACGAAAACGTGGTACATGGTTCCGATGCGCCGGAAACGGCGAAGAACGAGATCGCGTTCTTCTTCAAGGACAGCGAGATCTGCCCGCGTACCCGCTGAAGCGGAAAATCGCCGCCCGGCATCGGCCGGGCGGCCACCAGCCGGAAAACGAAGTGAACGAGACGCCGAAGGTAAATCTGCTTGGCATGCCGCGCGACGAGATGGAAGCGTATTTCGTTTCCCTCGGCGAGAAGCCGTTCCGTGCGCGCCAGGTGATGAAGTGGATTTACGAGGCCGGCGTCGCCGACTTCGCGCAGATGACCGACATCGCGAAAAGCCTGCGCGAGAAGCTCATCGAGCAGGCCGAGGTGCGCGCGCCCGAGGTGATGCTCGACAAGGGTTCCGCCGACGGCACCCACAAGTGGCTGCTGCGGATGGACGAGAAGAACGGCATCGAGACCGTCTTCATTCCCGATGGCGAGCGCGGCACGCTGTGCATTTCCTCGCAGGTCGGCTGCGCGCTCGACTGCACCTTCTGCTCCACCGCCCGCCAGGGCTTCAACCGCAACCTGAGCGCCGCCGAGATCATCGGCCAGGTGTGGCTGGCCAACAACCAGCTCGGTTACCAGAAGGGCAAGCGCATCATCACCAATATCGTCTTCATGGGCATGGGCGAACCGCTCGCGAACTACGCGAACGTCGTCAAGGCGCTGAAGGTGCTGATGGACGATTTCGGCTACGGGCTTTCCAAGCGCCGCGTCACCGTGAGCACCTCCGGCATCGTACCCGCCATGCACCGCCTCAACGAGGAAATCGATTTCGCGCTGGCGGTGTCGCTGCATGCGCCCAACGACGAACTGCGCGACATCCTCGTGCCCATCAATCGCAAGTATCCGATCAGCGAACTGATGGATGCCTGCTGGGCTTACGTGAAGAAGAAGCCGCACCGGCACATTTACGTCGAGTACGTCATGCTCGACGGCGTCAACGACAAGGACGAGCACGCGCGCCAGCTCGCGAAGCTGCTCGGCGGCCTGCCGTGCAAGGTGAACCTGATTCCGTTCAACCCGTTCCCGGGCACGCCGTACAGGCGCTCGCCGCTTGAACGCATCAACGCCTTTCGCGACATTCTCGTGCGCAAGGGACTGGTCACGGTCACGCGCCGCACGCGCGGCGACGACATCGACGCTGCCTGCGGCCAGCTGGCGGGACAGGTGCTCGACAAGAGCAGGCGTGCCGCCCGCATGGCCGCCCACATGACGAAGGTGCCGACAAGATGAACAACAAGGGCCTGATCATTGCATTGCTGCTTGCTGCCACGATGCTGGCCGGTTGTGTCTCAGCGGGCGGCGCCCGCTCGGAGTCGGCCGAGGCATCGCGCATCAACACCCAGCTTGCCGCCGGCTACCTGCGCCGCGGCGACGTGGATCTCGCCATGGAAAAGGTGGACCGGGCGCTGCAGCAGGACCGGAACAACGCCGAGGCGCACGTCGTCAAGGGCATGATCCTGGCGCGCGCCGAGGAATACGGCGACGCCGATGATTACTACCGCCGTGCCGCACGGCTCGCGCCGCGCGACGTGGTCATCCTCAGCAACGTCGCGGCCTATCACTGCCAGCGCGGCCGCCATCGCGAAGGCACGAAAATGTTCGTGCAGGCCGCCGAGCTTGCCACCAACAACCGTCCGGCCATCGCGCTCGCCAATGCCGGCATCTGCCAGAAGGATGGCGGCAAGCTCGACGAGGCGGAACAGCTGCTGCGCCGCGCGCTTGCCCAGGAGCCGACCTATCCCGCGGCCTTGCGCGAACTGGCGGACATCAGTTTCCGCAAGGGCGACCTGCTCGACGCCCGCGCCTTCCTGCAGCGCCTGGAGGGCGTGGAGCGTCTCGGCCCCGGCGCCTTGCTGCTGGGCGTGAAGATCGAGCGGGGCCTGAAGGACAGGGCGGCAGCGCAACGCTACGCCGACATTCTGCTGCGCGACTTCCCGGAGTCCGGCGAGGCGCGCGCGCTCGAAAACGAACACATCGCGGATAACGGCGCATGAACGAAGAGAGAGACGAACAGCAGGTCGCGCCACGTGAACTGCCCGGCAACAAGCTGCGCGCGCAGCGCGAGGCACGCGGGCTGCCGCTGCCGCACGCGGCCAACGAGCTGCACGTGGACCAGCGCGTGCTGATGGCGCTGGAGAACGACGACTACGAGCAGCTGGGCGCGCCGATTTTCGTCAAGGGTCATCTGCGCAACTACGCGAAGCTGCTTGGCATGGATCCTGCGCCGCTGATCGCCGAGTACGAGGCGGCGCAGCCGGCCCACGATCCGCAGCTGGTGCGCGAGCGCTTTGCCGGCGAGCAGATGCAGGACCGCCAGTTGCATGCCTTCTGGCGCGGCCTCGGCTGGGTGCTGCTCATCGTCGGCGTGCTGGTGCTGGCCGGATGGTGGTGGTACCAGCAGGAAGGCGGCGCCGACCTGCTGAGCCCGCAGCGCGTGGAAAGCGTGCGGCCCTTCGAGGTGCCGGAACAGGATGCTGCGCAGACGCTGCCGCAGGAACGGCAGCCCGCGGCGGAGACGGACCAGCCCTCCATGGATGAGCCCATGCCGGAGGAAACGGCGACCGAAACGGAAGCGCTCCCGGAAACGGAACGGCAGGAGCCCGCCACGTCGTCGCAGCAGCCCGAGGCCACGACCACGGCACCGGCAACGCCGGCGCCGCAGGTCGCGGAGCGCGCCGAGCGGCAGACTCGCCAGCCGGTCGTGACCGCGCCGCCGCTGGTGCTGGAATTCAGCGCCGAATCCTGGGTCGAGGTCTACGACCAGGAAGGAAGACCGATTCTCTATGACCTGGTGAGCGCCGGCACCCGCCGCGAGATCAACGCCACCGGTCGCCTGCGCGTCTTCCTCGGCAATGCCGACGCCGTCGTCATCCACGTGCGCGGCGAGCGCTTCGCGCACGAACGTTACCGGCGTGCCGACAGCACGGCGCGCTTCAACATCACCGTACCCGCACGTTAAGCAAGCCGGAGGGGCCTTGAGCATCCAGTCCATCAGGGGCTTCAACGACCTGCTGCCCGCCGTCACGCCTTCCTGGCAGCAGGTGGAAGCGGCGGCGCGCGACGTGTTCGCCGCCTATGGCTATTCCGAGATCCGCCTGCCGATCGTGGAGGCGACTTCCCTGTTCGCGCGCTCCATCGGCGAGGTCACCGACATCGTCGAGAAGGAGATGTACAGCTTCGATGATCGCAACGGCGAGAGCCTGACGCTGCGTCCCGAAGGCACGGCGGGCTGCGTGCGCGCCGCCATCCAGCATGGCCTGCTGCACAACCAGGTGCAGAAGCTGTGGTACGCCGGACCGATGTTCCGCTACGAGCGTCCGCAGAAGGGGCGTTACCGGCAGTTCCACCAGTTCGGCGTGGAAGTCTTCGGCCTGCCGGGTCCGGATGCCGATGCGGAAGTGATCTTCGTCAGCCGCGCGCTGTGGCGGGTGCTGGGCCTGCAGGGCCTCAAGCTGGAACTCAATTCGCTGGGTTCGCTGGAAGCGCGGCAGCGTTATCGCGCCGCGCTGGTGGAGTATTTCTCGCGCCATGAGCAGGAACTGGACGATGACGGCCGCCGCCGCCTGAAGACCAACCCGCTGCGGCTGCTGGACAGCAAGCATGAAGGCACGCGACGGCTGCTTCCCGACGCGCCGAAGCTTGCCGATTCACTGGATGACGAGTCACGCCGTCACTTCGATGCGCTGTGCGAGCTGCTTTCCGGCGCGGGCATCGAGTTCGTCCTAAATCCCTACCTGGTGCGCGGCCTCGATTACTACAACCGCACCGTCTTCGAATGGACCACGGACCAGCTCGGCGCGCAGTCGGCGGTCTGCTCCGGCGGCCGCTACGACGGGCTGGTGGAAACCCTGGGCGGCAAGCCGACGCCCGCGGTCGGCTGGGGCCTCGGCATCGAGCGCCTGCTGGCATTGCTCGAGCTCAACGGCCTGCTTGGTGCGGCGCCCGCCCCGCATGCCTATCTCGTGCTTGCGGGAGAGGCCGCCGAGCGGCGCGGCTTGTTGCTTGCGGAACAATGGCGGGATAAGGTGCCGCGGTTGCGCCTGCAGGCCAACCTGGGCGGTGGCAGCATCAAGGCGCAGTTCCGCCGCGCCGACAGGAGCGGCGCCGAGATCGCCCTGGTGCTGGGCGAGGACGAACTCGCCGCCGGCGAGGTGACCGTCAAGCCCTTGCGCGGCGAGGGCGAGCAGCGCCGCGTGTCCCTGACAGAGATCGAACCCCTGCTCGAGCAGCTCGCGCGGCAGGACTGAAGCTATTGCAACCGGGCCATCCGGTGGAGACGAAGAAGTGGACGTTTACACGCACGAAAAGGAACAGATCGAAAGCATCAAGGCCTGGTGGCGCGAGAATCGCTGGTACCTGGTGAGCGGCGTGGTCATCGCGCTGGCGCTGGTCGGCGGCTGGCGCTACTGGCAGGCCTGGCAGATCGAGCAGGCCCAGGCCGCGTCGGCGCACTACGCCGACATGCTGGTCGATGCCCGCGCGCGCGACATCAATTCGGTGCGCGAGAAGGCCGCCCAGCTGCGCGAGGACTATGCGCGCACGCCGTATGCCACGCTCGGCAACCTGCGCCTCGCCGCACTGGAAGTCGAATCCGGTGACTTCGAAGCCGCGGCGGAAACGCTGCGCTGGGCGATGGAGAACAGCCGCGACAAGGAGCTTGGTCTCGTTGCCCGGCTGCGGCTTGCCCGCGTACAGCTCGAGCTCGGCAAGTACGACGAGGCGATCGCGCTGGTTTCCGGCCAGCAGACCGTCGCCTTCAAGGCCCTGTTCGAAGAAGTGCGCGGCGACGCGCTGCTGCTGAAGAACGATCGCGAGGGCGCGCGCGCCGCCTATGAGGCGGCCCTGGCAGCGGCGAGCGTCGGTCCCGCCGATGTGCAGCGCCTGGAACGCAAGCGCCAGAACGTGCAGCTGCCGCTGGACGTGCTGGTCGCGGGCGACGCCGCCGAAACCGAAACCCCGTCCGACCAGGGAACTGCCGACGAATGAAGAAGTTCTGGTTGCTGGCCGCGGTCAGCCTGCTTGGCGCCTGCGCCATCGACGAAACCCTGGAGCCGCCTGCCGAACTGGTCGAGTTCGAGCAGCGGGTGGACATTGAACGCGCCTGGTCGGTCACTCCCGGAGGACGTTCCCTGTGGTTCTTCGGTGGCGACAAGGGCAGCAGCCTGCGCCTGGGTCTGGTTCCGGCAACCGATGGCACTAACGTTTACGTCGCGACCCATGACGGCGTCGTCGAGGCCTACCGTCTCGAGGACGGCGAGCGCCTGTGGCGTTATCGCTCCTACGAGCGCGGCCTGCTGGGCCGCGAGGGCGGCATTCCGTTCTCGGCCGGTCCCTCCGTGGACGCGGGCCTGGTCGTGGTCGGCGGCGTGAACGGCGAAGTGGTCGCGCTGGATGCGGCCAGCGGCGAAGTGAAGTGGACGGAATCGCTCAAGGGCGAGCTGCTCGCACCGCCGCGCGTGCTGCGCCGGCAGGTGATCATGCGCACCACCGACGGCCGGCTGATCTCGCTGGACACCGCTACCGGCAAGCGTCTCTGGGAGACGGTGCGTGAAGTGCCGGCGCTCACCATCCGCGGCAACGGCACGCCCGGCGTGGGCCGCAACCTGTTTGTCGGATTCGACAACGGCCGCGTCGCCGCGCTGTCGCTGGAGAACGGCAGCATGATCTGGGAATCCGTCATCGCGAATCCCGTCGGTGCTTCCGAGCTCGGCGCCATCGTCGATGTCGATGGCGACCTGCGCATCTACGGCAATGAGGTCTATGCCACCAGCTACAACGGCAACGTCGCCGCGCTGGCGGCCGAATCCGGCGAAATCCTCTGGCGGCGCGAGGTGCCGTCGGTGCTGTCGCCGGCCATCTTCGCGGGCGACGTGTTCGTCACCGATGTCGACAGCGTCGTGCACGCCTTCGACCGGCTCTCCGGCACCACCGTGTGGTCGCAGGACGCCCTGCGGGCGCGCAAGCTGACTGCGCCGGTACCGTTCGAGGGAATGATCGTGGTGGGCGATTTCGAGGGCTACCTGCATTTCCTCGACACCGCGAGCGGCGAGATGCTGGCGCGCGTCTCGCACGGCGGCGAGCCGCTGCGCGTGGCGCCCGTCGTTGCCGGCGATCTTCTGCTGGTGCTGAGCGACGACGGCAAGCTCGCCGCCTGGCGCCTCGCCGAAGAAAACTGAGTTCCCGGCCGTCCTGTGCGCGGCCTTTCCACGTCGGTAACCGTTGGACAGCCTGATGCTTCCCGTAATCGCACTGCTTGGCCGGCCGAACGTAGGCAAGTCCACGCTCTTCAATTTCCTCACCCGCAGCCGTGACGCGCTGGTCGCGGACGAGCCGGGGCTGACCCGCGACCGCCAGTATGGTTACGGCAAGGTCGGTCCCAAGCCCTACATCGTGATCGACACCGGCGGCATCACCGGCGAGGCTGCCGGCATCGACGCGCTGATGCTGCGCCAGAGCATGAAGGCCTTCGAGGAGGCGGATGCCGCCATCTTCGTGCTCGATGGTCGCGCCGGGCTCACTCCCGACGACGAACGCATCGCCGGCGAGCTGCGCCGCGCCGGCAAGCCCGTGTGGCTGGCCGTGAACAAGACCGAAGGCATGATGTCCGACGTGGTCGCGGCGGAGTTCTTTGCCCTTGGCTTTGGCGAACCGCACGCGGTTTCCGCCGCCCACGGCCAGGGCGTGGCCGCGCTGATGGACGAAGTGCTCGCGCCCTACGAGGTCGAAGGCGCGCCGGAAGAAGACGACGGCCGTATTCGCGTTGCCGTCATCGGCCGTCCCAACGTCGGCAAGTCCACGCTCATCAATCGCCTGATCGGCGAGGAACGCCTGGTCGCCTTCGACCAGCCGGGCACGACGCGCGATGCCGTCGCGGTGCCGTTCGAGCGCGACGGCGTGAAGTACACGCTGGTGGACACCGCCGGCGTGAGACGCAAGAGCCGTGTCAATGCCGCCATCGAGAAATTCAGCATAGTGAAGACCCTGCAGGCCATCGAGACCGCACACGCGGTGATCATGGTCTTCGATGCGCGCGAAGGCATTACCGACCAGGATGCTTCGCTCGCGGGGCTTGCGGTCGAACGCGGCCGCGCGATGGTGCTGGCCGTGAACAAGTGGGATGGACTGGCGCCCGAGCAGCGTGATCGCGTCAAGGTGGAAGTCAGTCTCCGCCTGCCGTTTCTTTCCTTCGCGCGCCTGCACTACATCTCCGCCCTGCACGGCACCGGCGTGGGCGACCTGTTCGGTTCGGTGCAGGAGGCGGACCGTGCCGCCAACGCCGATCTTTCCACTTCCGAATTGACCCGCGTCCTGGAAGAAGCGATCCGCATGCACCAGCCGCCGCTGGTGCGCGGCCGTCGCATCAAGCTGCGTTACGCGCACCAGGGCGGACGCCGCCCGCCGGTGATCGTGATCCACGGCAACCAGACCGAGCGCGTGCCCGACGCGTACCGGCGCTATCTCGAGAATCTCTACCGCGAACGCTGCGGCCTGTTCGGCACGCCGATCCGCATCGAGTTCCGCACCGGCGAGAATCCCTACAAGGGCAAGCGCAACCCGCTCACGCCGCGCCAGCTGCAGAAGCGAAAGCGGCTCATGAAACACCTCAAGAAACGGAAATGAGCATGAACGGCACGGCGGAAGACGTACTCGATTTCTGGTTCGGCACCGAGGAAGGCGTTTCGCCGATGCCACGATGGTTCCAGGCATCAGCGGAGTTCGATGAGGAAATCCGCCGTCGCTTCGGCGATGC
>JAJUFS010000007.1 GCA_029263725.1 Gammaproteobacteria bacterium
CGAGTTCAAGGGTCGCAGCCTCGTCGTCCAGGACCTCGCGGACTTCGATTTCTCCCAGGTGCAGATCGCGCTGTTCTCCGCCGGCGGCAGCGTCTCGGAAGAATACGCGCCGAAGGCCGCCGCGGCCGGCTGCGTGGTGATCGACAACACCTCGAAGTTCCGCCTCGAAGACGACATCCCGCTGGTGGTCCCGGAAGTGAATCCGCACGCCATCGCCGGTTACCGCAAGCGGAACATCATCGCCAATCCCAACTGTTCCACCATCCAGATGCTGGTGGCGCTGAAGCCGCTGCATGACGCCGCCTTCATCGAGCGCATCAACGTCGCCACCTACCAGGCGGTCTCGGGCGCCGGCCGCTCGGCGATCGAGGAGCTGGCCGGGCAGAGCGCGCGGCTTCTGAATGGCCAGCCGATCAGGCCGGAGGTCATGCCGAAGCAGATCGCCTTCAACGCCATCCCGCACATCGACGAATTCCAGGACAACGGCTACACCCGCGAGGAAATGAAGATGGTGTGGGAGACGCGCAAGATCCTGGAATGCCAGGAGATCCGCGTGAACCCGACCGCGGTGCGCGTGCCGGTCTTCTATGGCCATTCCGAGGCGGTGCACATCGAGACGCGCGACAAGCTCAGCGCCGAGGAGGCGCGCCGCCTGCTGGAAAAGGCGCCTGGCGTGAAGCTGCTGGACGAGCGCAAGCCGGGCGGGTATCCGACCGCGGTGACCGAGGGCGCCGCCAGGGACGCCGTCTGGGTAGGACGCATCCGCGAGGACATTTCGCACGAGCGCGGACTGGACCTCTGGATCGTCGCCGACAACGTCCGCAAGGGCGCCGCGCTGAACTCCGTGCAGATTGCGGAAATATTGCTCAAAGAGTATATATAACCTTTAACTTGCTATAGTTAGCTCATTCTTATAAAGGCAATTCTGAGCTTCGCGCTTCATCAAGGGGGACACGGATCTCTCGGTGCGGGGGCACGGAAGGCTGAGGGACAAGAAATGCGACGTTATCTGACCCTGGCGCTGGCGCTTGTGCTGGCGGCGATTTCGGTCAACGCGCTGGCACTTGGTCTGGGGGAGATCCGCCTCAATTCCTGGTTGAACCAGCGCCTCGACGCGGAAATCGAGCTCGTTTCCGCCACCGCCGACGAACTCGAGTCCCTGCAGGTCCGGCTCGCCGACCAGGCCGCCTACGACCGCCACGGGCTGGAGCGCAGCGCCGAGCTGAACAGCCTGCAGTTCCGCGTCGTGCGGCGTCCCAATGGCACCGCCTACCTGCATGTCACCTCCACGGAAGCCATCCGCGAGCCTTTCCTGACTTTCCTGATCGAGGCCAGCTGGTCGCGCGGCCGCCTGCTGCGCGAATACACCGTGCTGCTTGATCCGCCGACCTTCGCCGATCGCGAGACCGCCGGGGAAACCGCGCCCGCCGCGGTCACGCCGGCGACGCCTGCCGAACAGCCGCAGGTCCGCGAGCAACGCGAACAGCCGGTGGTCGCCGAAACCCGGGCGCCGGAACCGTCCACCCGCGTCGTCGAGGAGACCCGCGGCGACGTCATCTCCATCCCGCCGCTGGAAGCCGATGCGCGCACCGAGAGCCGGCCGATCCGCCGGTTCGAGGAAGAACGGCCGGGCACCTACGGGCCGATCCAGCGCAACGAAAATCTCTGGAGCATCGCGCTCCGGCTGCGCCCGGACGACTCCGTCACCGTCAACCAGATGATGCTGGCGCTATACCGGGCCAACCCGGAGGCCTTCGAAGGCAACATCAACCGCCTCAAGGCAGGTTACATCCTGCGCGTGCCCGAGTACGCGGAAATCACCCGCCTGAGCCGCACCGAGGCCTTCCGCGAGGCGCAGCGTCACAACCAGGAATGGGAAGAGCTGCGCCGCGGGCGCAGCAGCCAGGGCCTGGTGGACCGCGCCGAGCGCACCGCCGAGCCCGAGCTGAGCCTGGTCGTGCCCGAGGAAGACGTGTTCGCCGACGATGGCTCGATGGATGCCGGCGACATGGAAGGCGAGGGCGGCTTCGCCGCGGGCGAGGACGACGCTACCGCCATGGCCGAGGAAGGCACGGGCGAGCTGGACCTTGGCCTGGAAGACGAAGAATCCTCGCGCCTGCTGGACATCGAGGATGAATCCTTGCAGGCGCTGCAGCAGCAGGACGATCTGCTGGGCGACGAGGCGGCGGATGATGCGGCCGCGCCCGAGGCGGATGAGCTGGACGAGGAGCCGGTCGCTGACATGCCGCTGGAGGGCGAGGTTGCGGAAGATTTCGCGACCGAGCCGCTGGCCGATGATGCCGGCGAATTCGCCGACGAAGAACAGCCGGCAGCGGACGCCGAGCCGCAGCCGGAACCGGAAAGCCGCGTGGTGACGCCGGTGGTGCCGCGCCAGCCCGAGCCCAGCCTCGTCGAGAAGCTGCGCGACTTCGTGCTGAGCCCGCTGGGCCTGGGCCTGGTCGCTGCGCTCATCGTGCTGGCGCTCGCGGTGCTGCTGCTGGTCCGCCGCCGCCAGGCCGCGCCGGCCGCCGCTGCCCTCGCCGCGGAAGGCGATGAGGAGACCCAGGTATGGATCGAGCAGGATGAAGAAGACCAGCCGGCGACGGTGATCGCCGAGGAATTCGATACCACCGCGGCGCCGCTGGACGAGGAGCAGCCCGAGGAAGACGAGATCAGCTTCGACGTGGGCGAAGAGCCGCAGGCGGAGCCAGCGGCGGAGACGAACGACTACACCGACACCGTGGTCGGCGCGCACGTCGTCGCCCTGGATGAGAACGATCCCATGTCCGAGGCGGATTTCCACGTTGCCTACGGGCTGTTCGACCAGGCCGCCGACGTGCTGGAGAATGCGCTGGAGCGCGACCCCTCGCGCAAGGAGTGGCTGGCCAAGCTCGCCGAGGTGCATTTCGCGGGCAACAACACCGAAGGTTTCGTCGCGGCCGCGAAGCGGCTGCGCGAGGTCGCGGGCCCGGGCGACGCGCACTGGGAGAACGTCGTCATCATGGGCCGCCAGATCGCGCCGGGCGAGCCGATGTTCGAGGAAGGCGGGGCCGGCGGTCCGGTCGATCTCGACTTCGACACCGCTGCCGCGGAACAGCCCGCCACGACCGATGCGGGGCTGGATTTCGAAATCCCGGCCGCCGAGGAGCAGCCGCAGGCCGCGCCGCAGGCCGATGATCTCGATTTCGATTTCGAACTGCCGGAAGCGCCGGCTTCGGCGGA
Organism: Gammaproteobacteria bacterium; assembly: GCA_029263725.1. Lineage (GTDB taxonomy): Bacteria > Pseudomonadota > Gammaproteobacteria > Natronospirales > JAJUFS01 > JAJUFS01. The sequence continues at coordinate 3,223 of JAJUFS010000007.1, forward strand.
GGCAAGTCCGTCCATCGAAGACGAGTCGACCGCCACCACCGGCACGGATCTCGATTTCTCGCTGGATGAACAGCCGGAGCAAACCGGCAGCGACTTCGATTTCGACCTGGGCGAATTCGACGCCGGTACGGAAGAGCAGGGCGAGAGCGCCGGCTTCGATGAGGTCGACACCCAGACCGAGTTCGACAAGGCGCTGGAAGAATTGTCCGCCTACGTGGACACCAACCTGCCGACCGGCGAGAGCGCGGTTTCGGAAGAAAGCGCCGAGCTCAACCTCGACGAGTTCAATTTCGACGATGCCGCCGGCGGCGAGGACGATTTCGCCGAGGGCCTGGCGGAGGAAGACGAAGGCGACATCGGCGAGATCGGCACCAAGCTGGACCTGGCGCGGGCGTACATCGACATGGGCGATCCCGACGGCGCCCGCGGCATCCTCGACGAGGTGCTCGCGGAAGGGGATGAGGCCCAGAAGCGCGAGGCCCAGGAGCTGTTGCAGCAGCTGGGTTGATCCGCTGGTCGCCAGATGAAACGACACGGCCCCGCCAAGCGGGGCCGTTTGCTTTGGAATCCGCATGCACCCGGTGATACGCCTGTCCTGTCTTGCCGCCATCGCGGTGCTGCTGCCCTGGTGGCCGCCGCAGGCGCTATACCTGTTTGCGGCGACGCTGACGCTGGTGGCCATCGTACGCCCTGGCACGGTACGACAGGCGCTGCAGGCGATACGCCGCATGCGCTGGCTGCTGCTCTCGATCATGGTGCTCTACGGCTGGTTCACGCCGGGGCAGGCGCTGCTGCCGGCGCTGGGCGTGCTGTCACCGACGCTGGCCGGCGGCCTGCTGGCCGTGCAGCGCGCGCTGGTGCTGATCCTCATGGTTTCGCTGGTGGTGATCGTCATCCACGGCCTGCCGCGGCCCCTGGTCGGAGCGGCGCTGATCAGGCTGTTCGGCGTGACCGGCCCCCTCGGGCGGCGCTTCGGTCGCCGCATGAGCCTGATGTTCGCGGCCCTGCCGGAGATGGAGCAGCGGGCGCGGCAGGCGTTGCGGGAGCCCGGGACGTTCACGGAGCGAGCCGCCGGGCTGATCATGGCGATAGAGTCGCGGGCGGAACCCGCCGCGGCCGCAGAAGCCGAGCTGCCGCCGGTCCCGCCCGGGCAGTGGCTGTTGCCCGCCGCGCTGCTTGCCTGCGGCATTCTTCTGATCCTGCTTGGAGAGCACTGACGGTGCGAGTGGCGATAGGCATCGAATACGACGGCAGCGCCTACAGCGGCTGGCAGAAGCAGAGCCATGCCGACAGCGTGCAGGAGCGGGTCGAGCAGGCGCTTTCCCGCGTTGCCGATCATCCGGTGGAACTGGTCTGCGCCGGCCGCACCGATGCCGGCGTGCATGCCTTCAACCAGGTCGCGCATTTCGATACCGAGGCGATCCGCACCGAGCGCAGCTGGGTGCTGGGCGCGAACAGCCACCTGCCGGCGGATATCAACCTCAACTGGGCGCGCCCCATGCCGGAGGATTTCCACGCCCGCTTCAGCGCCGTGGCGCGCAGTTACCGCTACATCATCCTCAACCGCTGGGTGCGCTCGGGCGTGTACGCGCGCCGCGCCACCTGGATACGCAAGCCGCTGGACGCGGAGCGCATGCAGCTGGCGGCGCAGGCGCTGCTCGGCGAGCACGATTTCAGTTCCTTCCGCGCCGTGGAGTGCCAGGCGAAATCGCCGGTGCGCCGGATCGAGCACATCCAGGTGTGGCGCGAGGATGACCGCGTGATCCTGGAGGTGCGGGCCAATGCCTTCCTGCACCACATGGTGCGCAACATTGCAGGGGTGCTGATCGAGATCGGCGCGGGTGAGCGGGAGGTTTCCTGGACCCGCGAGGTGCTGGAACACCGTGACCGCACCCGCGGCGGCGTCACCGCGCCAGCCGCGGGGCTGTACTTCCTCGGGCCGCGCTACCCGGAGCGTTTCGCGGTGCCGGAACGGCAGCTGTGGCCCGGTTGAGCAAGGTCCCGTCATCCCGGGCGTTCGTGTACCATGTAGCGCCTGTCCAACCAGCCACCGCCGACAGGGCGCGAAGACGGAACATCAATGAACTGGTTCAGAAAGCTTGTACCCTCCCGCATCAATACCACGGCCGAGCAGCGCCGCAGCGTGCCGGAAGGCGTGTGGACCAAATGCGACGCCTGCAATGCCGTGCTCTATCGCACTGAAGTGGAGCGGAACCTGCATGTCTGCCCGAAATGCGGTCACCACATGCGCATAGGCGCGCGCGAGCGGCTGGAGATGTTCCTTGATCCGCAGAGCGGCGAGGAAATCGGCGCCTCGGTCGGTCCGGTGGACGCGCTCAAGTTCCGTGACAGCAAGAAATACCGGGATCGCATCGTTGCCTCGCAGAAGGCGACCGGCGAGAAGGACGCGCTGATTGCGATGAAGGGCCGGTTGAAGGAAATGCCGGTGGTCGCCTGTGCGTTCGAGTTCCGCTTCATGGGCGGCTCGATGGGTTCCGTGGTCGGCGAGCGCTTCGTACGCGCCGCCAACGCGGCGCTGGAAATGCGCTGTCCGCTGGTGTGCTTCTCGGCCTCCGGCGGCGCGCGCATGCAGGAAGCCCTGCTGTCGCTGATGCAGATGGCCAAGACCAGCGCGGTGCTGAGCCGCCTGTCCGAGGAAGGCCTGCCGTTCATCTCCGTGCTCACCGATCCCACCACCGGCGGCGTGTCGGCGTCGCTTGCCATGCTCGGAGACGTGAACGTCGCCGAACCCAGGGCGCTGATCGGCTTTGCCGGCCCGCGCGTCATCCAGCAGACGGTGCGCGAGACCCTGCCGGAAGGCTTCCAGCGCTCCGAGTTCCTGCTCGAGCACGGCGCCGTCGACATGATCGTCGACCGCCGCGAGATGCGCGACCGAATCGCCAACCTGCTTGCCATGCTGATGCGCCGGCCGGCGGCGCACTGAATGCATGCGCTTCGACACCCTGCAGGGCTGGCTGCGCTGGCAGGAAACGCTCAATCCGCGAAACATTGATCTTGGACTGGACCGGGTGCGCCGCGTGGCGGCCCGGCTTGGCCAGGATAGGGCGCCGTTCCGCGTCATCACCGTCGGGGGCACCAACGGCAAGGGCTCGGTGACGAGCTACGCCGCCGCCATGCTGCAGGCCGCAGGCCTGCGTACTGGCCGCTACCTTTCTCCCCACCTGGTCCGCTACAACGAGCGTATCGCCATTGATGGCGTCGAAATTGACGACGCCGCGCTCTGCGATGCGTTTGCGGCCGTCGATGCCGCCCGTGGCGAGGAGCTGCTGACCTATTTCGAATTCGGCACGCTGGCGGCTTTCGAGATCTTCCGCCGCCGCGGCGTCGAGGCCGCGGTGCTGGAAGTCGGCCTTGGCGGGCGTCTCGATGCAGTCAACGTGCTGGATGCCGACGTCGCCGTGGTGGTGTCGGTGGGCCTGGATCACACCGACTGGCTGGGCGACACCGTCGAGGCCATCGCTGCCGAGAAGGCCGGCATCTTCCGGGTGGGCCGCCCTGCCATCTGCGGCGTGAACTGTCCGCAGTCGCTCCTCGACGAGGCGGGCCGCATCGGCGCCCTCCCGCAGCAGGCGGGCGAGGATTTCCGCTGGGACGAGGCCGGAGGGGGCTGGCGCTGGTGGAGTTCCTCGCGAGCCATCGATGAATTGCCGCGGCCCATGAAGGGTGCGCACCAGCTCGGCAATGCCGCGACGGCCATTGCCGCCGTGCTGGCGCTGGAGCCCGGCGTTCCTGATACCGCGATTGCCGCAGGGCTCGCGGCGCGATTGCCTGGCCGCCTGCAATCGCTGGGCGGTGCGCCGGAGATCATCGTCGACGTCGGTCACAATCGTGATGCTGCAAGGGCCATCGCCGCGGCTCTGGGCCGCGAGTCGCGCCCCGTGCAGGTCGTGCTCGGCATGCTGGCGGACAAGGACGCCGCGGCGTTTGCCGGCGAGCTTGCCGGCGTGGCCGCCGGCTGGCATGCGATCACGCTCGAGGGGCCGCGCGGCCAGGGGGCGGAAGCGCTGCGCGAACGGCTGCGCGCCGCCGGCATCGAGGCGGCAGCGCACGACGGCCTTGCTGCTGCGCTGCAGGCCGCGCGTGCAGCGGCCGGCCAGGGAGGCAGGGTTCTCGTGACCGGTTCCTTTCACACCGTTGAGGCATTCCTCCTATACTGGAACGCGGACGCGACACGCGGGTGAGGGCGATGGAAAACCGTCTGAAAGAACGACTGGTGGGCGCGACGGTACTGATGCTGCTCGCCGTGATCTTCATTCCAATGCTGCTGGACGGGCCGAGCGGCGCGCAGCCGGTCACCCAGGCCATTCCCTTGCCCGATGCCGCCGGCGATGCGCGGCGCACGGTGCGCATCGAACTCGGCGCGCCTCAGGCCGGGCAGCGTTCCACCGCCGTCGCGCGAGACGCCGGCGAGCCCGCGAGCATCGATCTCGTTCCCGAACAACAGGAAAGCCGCCCGGAAGGCGAGGTTGCCAAGGTCGCGGAAAAGACGCCGGAAAGGCGTCCCGAACCCGCTCCCGCGACCCGCCAGCCCGCCGCGGCATCGCCCTGGCTGGTGCAGGCCGGCGCCTTCGGCAGCCGCAGCAATGCCGAAGGCATGCTCAAGACCCTGCAGGACAACGGGTTTCCCGCCTTCATCCAGGAGCATCGCGAGGCCGGCAGGGTGCACTACAGGGTGCGGGTCGGCGGTTATGACAGCCGCGAAGCGGCGGAACGCGCCGCCGCTGACATCCGCAAGCGCACCGGGCAGGCGGCGCGCGCCATGGCCGCCGACTGAGCGGTTCACCCTCGGCGACATTCCCGCTTCATCTGCTAAAATGCGCGCCCTTGGATGGGCAGGAGTGGCTCGATGATCTGGGCAGATTGGGTTTTTCTTGGAATCGTGCTCCTGTCCACCATCATCGGTACATGGCGCGGCTTCGTGCGCGAGGCGTTGTCGCTCGGCAGCTGGATCGTCGCGATCTGGCTGAGCTGGACCTTCGCGGACACCGCCGGCAACTGGTTCGCTCGCTGGGTCGAGACGCCTTCCCTGCAACTGCTCGCCGGTTTCGTGTTGCTGTTCGTGGTCGTGCTGATCGTTGGCGCGATGGTCAATCACTTCGCCGCGCTGGCGCTGGAAAGGACCGGGCTGACCGGTCCGGACCGCGCGCTGGGTACGGTGTTCGGGTTGTTGCGCGGGCTGGTGCTGGTGGTGGCGCTGGTCACCGTCGGGCTGCTCCTCAAGCTGCCGCGCGACCCCTGGTGGCAGGAATCGGTGGTCATCGAGTACTTCGAGCCGCTGGCGCTGTGGGCGCTCGATCTCCTGCCTGAATCCATTTCCTGATCCGGTAACAGACTCTCATGTGTGGAATTGTCGGCATCGTCGGTCACTCTCCCGTCAACCAGGCGATCTATGACGCCCTGACGGTCCTGCAGCATCGCGGACAGGACGCCGCCGGAATTCTCACGTGGTCGGATGGCCGGGTTCACATCCACAAGGACAATGGCCTGGTCGCGGACGTGTTCGACCAGGAATGCATGGAACAGCTGAAGGGCAACGTCGGCATCGGCCACGTGCGCTATCCCACCGCCGGCGCCTCCGGCCCGGACGAGGCGCAGCCTTTCTACACCAACTCGCCGTTCGGCATTTCCATCGTCCACAACGGCAATCTCGTCAACGCCAGCGAGCTGAAGGAGATGCTGTTCCATACCGACCGGCGGCATCTCAACACCGAATCCGATTCCGAGATCATCCTCAACGTGTTCGCGCACGGCCTGCAGCAGCATGCCGACCATCGCGTCACGCCCGAGGTCGTGTTCAAGGCGGTGAGCGACGTGCATCACCGCTGCGTCGGAGGCTATGCCATCGTCTCCTTCATCAACGGCTACGGCATCGTCGGTTTCCGTGATCCCTGGGGCATCCGCCCGCTGGTGCTCGGCAAGCGCGAGACGGAAAGGGGGCCGGAGTACATGCTGGCCTCGGAAAGCGTCGCGCTGGACGCGCTGGACTTCGAGCTGGTGCGCGACGTCGCGCCGGGCGAAGCAGTGGTCATCGACCTCGACGGCAATCTTCACGCGCAGCAGTGCCACGAGGCGCCGAAGTACTCGCCGTGCATCTTCGAGTATGTGTACTTCGCGCGCCCCGATTCGATCATCGACGGCATTTCCGTGTACAAGGCGCGGCTGCGCATGGGCGAGAAGCTCGCCGAGAAGATCCTGCGCGAGCGTCCCGATCACGACATCGACGTGGTCATCCCGATTCCCGACACCAGCCGCACCAGCGCGCTGCAGATGGCCAACATGCTCGGCGTGAAGTACCGCGAAGGCTTCATCAAGAACCGTTACATCGGCCGCACCTTCATCATGCCGGGGCAGAGCCAGCGCCGGAAATCGGTGAAGCGCAAGCTGAATGCCATCGAGCTCGAGTTCCGCAACAAGGTGGTGCTGCTTGTGGACGATTCCATCGTTCGCGGCACGACCTCGCAGCAGATCATCCAGATGGCGCGCGACGCCGGCGCGAAGAAGGTGTATTTCGCTTCCGCCGCGCCGCCGGTGCGTTACCCGAACGTCTACGGCATCGACATGCCGGTGACGGACGAGCTGGTCGCCGCGGGCAGGAGCATCGAAGAGGTGCAGAAGCTGATCGGCGCGGACTGGCTGATTTACCAGGATCTGCACGACCTGGAAGAGGCGGTGCGCTGGAAGGATCGCGAGCCGCTCAAGTTCGACACGTCCTGCTTTTCCGGCGAGTACGTCACCGGTCCGCTGAGTCCCGAATACCTCGAGCGCCTGCGCCGCGAGCGCGCCGATTCCGTGAAGGAAGAGCGCAACCGCAAGGCTTCCTGATGAAGGCCCTCCGCCGTGCGGGCGGAGGGTTCCTGCCTGTCTTACGTCCGTGCCTGCGCGTCCGCGATGTACTGGTTGACGATGTCCTCCAGCACCGCGAGCGGCATCGCGCCGTTCTGCAATACCACGCGGTGGAACTCGGGCAGCGAGAAGCGGTCTCCCAGCGCCTGTTTCGCGCGCTCGCGCAGTTCGACGATCTTCAGCTTGCCGATCATGTACGCGCAGGCCTGCCCTGGCATCACGATATAGCGTTCGATCTCCGCCACGACGTCCGTCTGCGGCATGCCGGTGTTCGCCGTCATGTAGTCGATGGCCTGCTCGCGAGTCCAGCGCTTGGCGTGTATGCCGGTATCCACGACCAGGCGCACGGCGCGGAACAGCTGTGCCTGCAGGTAGCCCAGCCGGTCGTAGGGATCCTCCTGGAAGCCGAGTTCCGCGGCGAGCTGTTCCGCATACAGTCCCCAGCCCTCGGTGTAGGCGCTGAACAGCGGCATGGTGCGGAACACTGGCAGGCCTTCGAGTTCGCCCTGGATGGCGATCTGGAAGTGATGGCCCGGCACCGCCTCGTGGTAGGTGAGCGTGCGCATGCCGAAGCGCGGAATCTCCTGCACGCTGCGCAGGTTGGCGTAGAAGATGCCGGGCATGGAGCCGTCGCGCGCCGGCATGGTGTAGTAGGCGCCGGGCGCGGTCTTCTCCTTGAACTCCGGCACGCGGCGCACTTCGACGGGCGCCTTCGGGCGCAGGTCGAAGGCATCATCCAGGCCCGCGCTGACCTCGTCGATCAGGCGCTGGTAGTCGGCGAGAATCCGCTCGCGTCCTTCGTCGGTGTCGGGGTAAAGGAAGCGCTCTTCCTGCGACAGCGCCAGCACGCGCTCGCCCACGCTGCCCTCCGTGTAGCCTTCGGCTCGCAGGATCGCGTCCATTTCCGCCTGCAGTTTCTCGACCTCGCGCAGGCCGATGTCATGCACCTCGGACGGATCGAGTTCCGTGGTGGTCCAGTAACGCAGCATGTGGCGGTAGAACTCGTCGCCGTCCGGCAGCTTCCATACGCCGTCATCGCTGGTGGTCTTCGGCTGCAGTTCCTCGAGGTAGGCGATCAGGTTGCGGTACGCGGGGTAGACCGATTCGGCGATCTCCCGTTCGGCGCGCTCGAGCAGGCGCGCACGGTCCGCTTCATCGAGACCCTCGAGCTTGCCGAGCTTGTCCGCGAAGCTGGTGTAAAGCAGGTTTTCCTGCGGCGCCATGCCGATGAAGTTGCGGGTTTCGTTCAGCACGTGCTCGATCACGAAGGTCGGCGGCGTGATGCCCATCTCCTCGCGCAGGCGCAGGCTTTCGTCCAGCTGGCGAAAGGCCTCGTCGAACTTCGACAGGCGCGCGATGTAGTCCTCGGCCTCGCCCTCGTCATTGACCTGGTGCTGCTCCGCCATGAAATCCGGCAGCGAACTCTGCACCCCGAACAGCTGGTTGACCGGATAGTTGTGATAGAGCCAGCGCTCGCCGTTGACCGTGGTTTCCAGGAACCAGTCCAGGATGCGGGTGGAGAGCTGCTGCTGCGGTGTCTGCGAGTCGAGGTCGTAGCTGCGCAGCGTTTCCAGCGCATCCTTCGACAGTTGCAGCATCGCCTTGTCCTGCGCCGGCGACAGATCGGTGAGATCGTCGTTGTACCAGTCGGCCCAGGACGGCAGGATGCGCAGGGAGCTCAGCATCTCCGGGTTCTTCAGCGCATACTGGAGAAAGACGCGGTCGTAGAAATGATCGATGTTGAAGGGCCGGAACCAGATCAGGTTGGCCAGCCAGAAGACGCCGGCGGCAAGCAGCACCAGGATGGTGATGCCCGCGCCGCGCAGGATTCTCGATTTCATGTGGTGTTCCCCCAAGGGCTGATTGCGTGGAACGGATGTTGCACCAAGCCAAAACCAAAGAACAGCTGCTGCGCTGGCTGGACCGGGCGTTGGCGGCGGTGGATGCCCGCGCGCGCGCCGCAGCTGCCTTGCGCAGGCTGGAAGGGGAATGCGCGGTGCTCGCGCTCGGCAAGGCAGCAGGTTCGATGGCGGCGGGCGCGGAGGTGGCGCTTGGTGACAGGATCCGAAGCGCGCTCGCCGTTTCGCCTTACCGCAGTGATTCGCCGGGCGCGCGCTGGCGGCTGATCGAAGGCGCGCATCCCTTGCCTGATGAACGCAGCCTGCACGCAGGAGAGGCGGTTCGCGATTGGCTGCAGGCGTTGCCGGCGGGACTGCCGCTGATCGTGCTGCTTTCCGGAGGGGCCTCCGCCAGCCTCGAGTTGCCGGTCGACGGCATGACGCTGGAGAAGTTGCGCGAACTCAATCGCTGGCTGCTCGGCAGCGGACTGGATATCGCCGCGATGAATGCGGTGCGCGCGCGCTTTTCGCAGCTCAAGCGTGGCGGTCTTGCGCGCCTTGCCGGCCGGCGGCGCATTCATGTGCTTGCCACCTCCGATGTTCCCGGCGATCGCGTCGAGGACATCGGTTCCGGGCCGTGCTGGCCTGAGGCGCCACGCTGGCCGCAGGGCTTGCCGGCCTGGCTGAACGACTGGCATGAAACCTTGCCGCTGCCTGAGGCAATGACGCCGCCGGCGGAAATCTCGCATGCCATCATCGCGCGCAACTCGGATGCCCTGGAGGCAGTGGTGGATGCGGTCGAGGAAGACGGCGTCGCGCTTGCCGGCTGCGCGCGGCTGGAAGGCGATGCGGTGGCGGCGGCGAAGCGCATCGTTGCCGATATCGACGCCGGTCCGGCGGGGGTTCATCTCTGGGGCGGCGAGACGACGGTGACGCTGCCCGAGAATCCCGGGCGGGGAGGGCGCTGCCAGCACCTGGCACTGGCGGCAGCCATTGCCCTGGAAGGTCGCGAGGATGTCGCGCTGCTTGCCTTCGGCACCGATGGCATCGACGGCAGTACCGAGGATGCCGGCGCGGTCATTGACGGCCGCACGCTGGATGCAATCCGGGACGAAGGACTGGACGCGCTGCATTGCCTGGAGCGGGCGGACAGCAATACTGCGCTGCAGGCGGCTGGCGCGCTCGTTCACACGGGTGCAACCGGCACCAACGTGATGGATGTCGTCATCGGCTGGAAATTTCATTGACGGCGGCGGCCACGTATACTCCGCGCGCCATGAACAACGACATTCGCGAGTTTCTTTCCGGCGCCACGCCTGCCGCTTGGGTCGAGGCCGCCGCCGCCAACCTGCCGCTCATTCTCGTGGACCACGCGCATTGTGAGAAAAAGGCCGCGTCAACGGCGCTCAATCTCATGTTCCGTTATCCAGAGCGAACCACCCTGGTGCAGCGCATGTCGCGCCTGGCGCGCGAGGAGCTGCGGCACTTCGAGCAGGTGCTGAAGCTGATGGAAAGGCGCGGCATCGCCTTCGGGCACCTGTCCCCGGCACGTTATGCCGAGGGTCTGCGCCGTCACATGCGAAGCCGCGAACCGGAACGGCTGGTGGATATCCTTGTCGTCGGCGCCTTCATCGAGGCGCGTTCCTGCGAACGCTTCGAGGCGCTCGCGCCGGCGCTGGAGGATCGCGAAATAGCGTCGTTTTACCTCGGGCTGTGCGAATCCGAGTCGCGGCATTTCCGCGGCTATCTCGAGCTTGCCGAACAGGCGGCCGACGGCGACATCGGCGAACGGGTAGCGTTCTTCCGCGAGGTGGAAGCGACGCTGAATTCAAGCGCTGACGTGGAACTGCGTTTCCACAGCGGCCCGCCCGCCGCCTGATCAGCCCGGCAGCGGCAACTGCATCAGGCTCAGGCCTGCCGGTGTTGCTTCCAGCAGGCTGCCCTGTTCATACCAGTCGCCCAGCACCACGCGTTCGCGCACCTTGCCGTCGAGCTCGAACAGGTGCACGCCCGGCCGGTGCGTGTGGCCGTGGACGAGCAGGTCGACGTTGTGATCACGGAACGCCTTCGCGACGGCGGCAGCGTTCACGTCCATGATGTCCTCGGCGAGATCCGCCTGCGCGGCCTTGCTGCCTTGCCGCGCCTTTTCCGCGAACGCCTGGCGAGCGGCCAGCGGTTGAGAGAGGAACTGCCGCTGCCAGTCGGGATTGCGCACCATGGCGCGGAACTGCTGGTAGCCGATGTCGTCCGTGCACAGCGTGTCGCCATGCATCAGCAGGGCGCGCCGCCCGAAGATATCGACCACCGTGGGGTCATCCAGAAGGGTGAGTCCTGATCGTGCGGCGAATTCGCTGCCGCAAAGAAAGTCACGGTTGCCATGCATGAAGTAGCAGCGGGTGCCTGCCGCAGCAAAGGCGCGCAGGGCATCCTGCACTTTGCCGTGATGCGGATCGGGATCGTCATCGCCTATCCAGGCTTCGAACAGGTCGCCAAGAATGTAGAGCGCGCGCGCCTTTCCTGCGTGCGCCTGCAGGAACTCGAGGAAAAGGCGCGTGACCTCGGGCCGCGCCGGATCGAGATGCAGATCGGAAATGAACAGCAGCGAGCTCACTTTGCCTTACCCGCGACCGGGGCTTCGGCAGGCAGGGCCTCGAGCACGCTCGCCTTGCGGATTTCCACCGGGCGGAAGGGAACGTCGCTCGTGAAGGGGCCCGCCGGACCGGTGGGGATCTGGGCGATGGCGTCGACCACTTCCATGCCCTTCACCACCTTGCCAAAGACTGCGTAGCCCCAGCGGTAATCGGTGCCGTTGAGACGGGAGTTGTCGACCAGGTTGATGAAGAACTGCGCGCGCGCCGAATGCGGGTCGTTGGTGCGCGCCATGGCAATGGTGCCGCGAAGATTCGCCAGGCCATTGCGGGATTCGTTCTGGATGGGTTCGCGCGACGGCGTCTTCTCGGAGAGATCGCGCCGGTAACCGCCGCCCTGGGCCATGAAGCCGGGAATCACGCGGTGAAAGATCGTGCCGTCGTAATGGCCTTCCTTCACGTACTCGACGAAGTTCGCCACGGTTATCGGCGCCTTCACGGGATCGAGTTCGAGAAAGATGTCGCCATCGCTGGTCTCGAGCTTGACGTAGACCGGCGCGGCGGTCGCTTCCGGTTCCGAGGCGTTCGCGAATCCGCCAAGGGCAAGCAGGGCAGTCAGCATCAACGGCAGCAGTCGCATCTTTATTTGTCTCCCTGTCGAGTGTCCGCGCATCATAGCGGCTGGCCTTCGCCGCGCAAACCGCCGCTGTCAGGGCGCGCTCTGGTAAGATTCCGCGCCATGAGTGAACTGCCTCCCGTCACCCGTTTTGCCCCTTCGCCCACCGGCCGCCTGCACGTCGGCAACGCGCGTACTGCGCTGTTCAACTGGCTGCTGGCGCGGCACGCGCAGGGCCGCATGATCATCCGCATCGAGGACACGGATCGCGAACGCTCGCGTCCCGAGCACGAGCAGGCAATGCTCCAGGATCTGCGCTGGTTCGGGCTGGACTGGGATGAAGGGCCGGATCGTGGCGGAGCGCATGCGCCGTACCGGCAGTCCGAGCGCGCGGAAGTCTACGCGCGCCATTTCCAGGAACTGACGGAGCGCGGGCTCGCCTATCCGTGCTTCTGTTCGCCGCAGGCATTGGCGCTGTCGCGCAAGGCACAGCTCGCCGCCGGCAAGCCGCCGCGTTATGACGGCAGCTGCGCGCGCCTGTCACGCGAGGACGCGGCGCGCCGCATTGCCGCGGGCGAGATGCCGACGCTGCGCTTCCGCGTGCCGGAGGACGCGGTCATCGAGTTCGAGGACATGGTCTTCGGCCGGCAGGTTTTCCGTGGCGCCGAGATCGGCGATTTCATCATTCGTCGCGCCGATGGCACGCCGTCATTCTTCTTTTCCAACGCGGTCGATGACGCGCTGATGGGCGTGACCCATGCCTTCCGCGGCGAGGACCATCTCGCGAACACGCCGCGGCAGATCATGCTGCTCGAGGCACTGGGGCTGCGCGTGCCGCGCTATGGCCACTTCCCGCTGGTCAAGGACAGCGATGGCGGGCCGCTGTCCAAGCGCCTTGGCAGCCTTGGCCTTGCCGACCTGCGCGCGCAGGGTTACCTGCCGCTCGCGATCGCCAATTACCTTGCCCGTCTTGGCCACAGCTTCGCCGAGGAGCGCTTCCGCGACATGCGCGAGCTTGCCGAGGATTTCGACGCTGCGCGCTTCGGCCGCGCACCGGCGAAATACGATGCCGCGCAGCTGCTGCATTGGCAGAAGGAAGCCGTTGGCCGGCTTTCGGATGAAGCCTTCGATGAATGGCTGGCGGAACACCTGCAGGCTTATGCAGGCATCGCACCCGAACGCCGATGCGAGTTCGTCGCCGCCATCCGGGACAATGTCGTGCTGCCGCAAGATGCGGCAGCGTGGATGAACGCGCTGCTGGAAGACGCGCTCGATCTCGAGGCGTACCGCGACGAGTTGCGTGCGGCCGGCGCGTCGTTCTTTGATGCCGCACGCGAGGCGGTCGCGACAGCGGAGGATTTCTCCGCATTTGCGCGCGCCGTTGCCGCTGCCACCGGCGCGAAGGGCAAGGCGCTGTACCTGCCGCTGCGGCTGGCCTTCAGCGGCATGCCGCATGGCCCGGAGATGGCGCGTTTGTGGCAGCTGCTTGGCAAGGAAAGAATCGAACGGCGCCTGGCAAGGGCGGCGCAACTGGCGGAACGGCAATGACCCTCAGAATCTACAACTCGATCACGCGTGAAAAGGAAACCTTCCAGCCTCTCGAGCCGCCGAAGGTGCGCATGTATGTCTGCGGCGTGACCGTCTACGACTACTGCCACATCGGTCACGCGCGCTGCTACACGGTGTTCGACCTGCTGGTGCGTTACCTGCGTCATCGCGGCTTCGAGGTCGAATACATCCGCAACATCACCGACATCGACGACAAGATCATCCGCCGCGCCGCCGAGAACGGCGAAAGCATAGAGGCATTGAGCGAGCGTTTCATCGCCGCCATGCACGAGGACTTCGATGCGCTCGGCATCCTGCGCCCGGATCACGAGCCGCGTGCGACCGGTCACATGCCGGAAATGATCGCGATGATCGAGACGCTGATCGCCAGGGGCCTCGCGTATCCCGCCGCCAACGGCGACGTCTATTACCGCGTGGCGGGATTCGAGGGCTACGGCAGGCTGTCGGGCAAGCGTCTCGAGGACCTGCGCGCCGGCGCGCGCGTCGAGATCGGCGAAGCGAAGCAGGATCCGCTGGATTTCGTGCTGTGGAAGGCGTCCAAGCCCGGCGAGCCGAGCTGGGATTCGCCCTGGGGCCCGGGTCGGCCCGGCTGGCACATCGAATGCTCGGCGATGTCCACCAAGTGGCTGGGCACGCATTTCGACATCCACGGCGGCGGCATGGATCTCAAGTTCCCGCACCACGAGAACGAGATCGCGCAGAGCTGCGGCGCCACGGGCGATGCCTTCGTGAAGTACTGGCTGCACAACGGCTTCGTCACCGTGGATGAAGAGAAGATGTCCAAGTCGCTGGGCAACTTCTTCACCATCCGCGAGGTGCTGAAGCACTACCGGCCCGAGGTGCTGCGCTATTTCCTGCTCGCCAGTCACTACCGCAGCCCGCTCAATTATTCCGACGACAATCTCGACAAGGCGGCAGGCGCGCTGGAGCGCATGTACCTCGCCTTGCGAGGCCCTGTCGTCGAGGGTGCTGAAAGCGAGTTCAGCGCGCGCTTCCTGGAAGCACTGGATGACGATCTCAATACACCACAGGCCTTCGCGGTGCTGTTCGATCTCGTGCATGCCATCAATACCGCGGGCGACGAGCAGCGCAGGCAGGCGTTGCGCGGCGAGCTCAGGCGGCTGGGCGAGATTCTTGGACTGTTGCAGCAGGATCCGCAGGCTTACCTGCAGGGCGAGTCGGGTGACGCCGCGGCCATCGAGCAGCGCATCGCGGCGCGCAATGCCGCGCGCAAGGCGCGCAACTTCGCGGAAGCCGATCGCATCCGCGATGAGCTCCTGGCCGAAGGGATCATTCTAGAGGATGGACCGCAGGGCACGACCTGGCGGCGCGAGTGATCACTCGCGCTCGGCGTGCTCGCGGGCGGCGTTGAGCGTATTCAGCAGCAGCATGGCGCGGGTCATCGGTCCGACCCCGCCCGGCACCGGCGTGATCCACGCGGCCCGTTCGCAGGCCTTCTCGAACTCGATGTCACCCACCAGCGTGCCGTCCGCCTGGCGGTTGATGCCGACATCGACGACCGTGGAGCCCGGCTTGATCCACTCGCCCTTCACCAGCCCCGGCTTGCCCACGCCCACGACCAGGATGTCGGCGCGCGAGACATGTTCCTCGAGGTCATGGGTGAAGCGGTGGCAGATCGTCACGGTGGCGCCGGCGAGCAGCAGCTCCAGCGCCATCGGCCGGCCGACGATGTTCGAGGCGCCGACCACGACCGCGTGCCGCCCCTTGAAGGTTTCACCGATGGATTCCAGCAGCCGGATCACGCCGAACGGCGTGCAGGGGCGCAGCTTCGGAATGCGCTGCGCCAGCCGGCCGACGTTGTAGGGATGGAAACCGTCCACGTCCTTGTCCGGGCGGATGCGCTCCAGTACCGGGACGCTGTCGATATGCTGCGGCAGCGGCAGCTGCACCAGGATGCCGTCGACTTCCGGGTCGGCGTTCAGCCGGTCGATCAGTGCGTGCAGCTCGGCCTGGGTGATCGAGGCGGGCAGGTCATGGGCAAAGGAGGTGATGCCCACTTCCTTGCAGTCGCGGCGCTTGTGGCTGACGTAGATTTCCGAGGCCGGGTCGTCGCCGACCAGCACCACCGCCAGTCCCGGCGCGCGGAAGCCGTGCCGGCTCCGGTCCTCGATCGCCTCGCGGACGCCCTTGCGGATGGAGCTTGCCAGCGCCTTGCCATCGATCAGTTTCGCAGTCATCGGTCTATCCTTGCTGCTGCGCGAAGGGAAGCGCGGGATTTTCGCATGTGAAATCGATCACTCTCAAGGATGTTGCGTTGACCGTCCCATGCGGCGCTCGTATCATCCCCCGCTCTGAGCGGGGCATAGCGCAGTCTGGTAGCGCATCTGCTTTGGGAGCAGAGGGTCGGGGGTTCGAATCCCTCTGCCCCGACCAGTTTCCTGCCGCGTCAAGGCACAGGGGTCCGGGTTGGCGCCCGTAGCTCAATTGGATAGAGCACCGGCCTTCTAAGCCGGGGGTTGCAGGTTCGATCCCTGCCGGGCGCGCCAGTCATGTTTCCTCGCCGTTCGTGTTGACGCTAAGGGGGTCGCGTGGTCTAATACCGCGCCTCGCGAGGGGTCAGATCGAATCCCGCCGGGCGCCACCCTCGGGTGCGCTGGAGTCTGCCCATGGTGGGCGTAGCTCAGATGGTAGAGCCCCGGATTGTGATTCCGGTTGTCGTGGGTTCGAGTCCCATCGTCCACCCCATATTCGCCATGTTTGGCGGGGACCGGCGCCGCCGGTTCCAGCGGTTCAGCGGGCCGTTAGCTCAATTGGTAGAGCAGTTGACTCTTAATCAATTGGTTGTAGGTTCGAGTCCTACACGGCCCACCAATTCGAACGCCCGGCCTGCGCCGGGCGTTTTGCGTTTCGGACCGGAGGCGGGTTGGCTGTCTGCTAGAATCGCGTGATTCGTCAGTCGCGAAAGTGGCGGAACTGGTAGACGCGCTGGATTTAGGTTCCAGTGGGGCAACCCGTGAGAGTTCGAGTCTCTCCTTTCGCACCATATTCAACAACTTGCCGCTGCTGCGGTGTTCATTCGAGTCGTTCGAGGAGTTCTCAAGATGCAGGTTTCCGTGGAGGCCACGAAAGGGCTGGAGCGCAAGATGACGGTTGAGGTGCCGGCCGAGCGCGTCGAAAGCGAGATCGATAGCCGGCTCAGCCGCCTGAGCCGGACCGCCAAGGTCAAGGGCTTCCGGCCTGGCAAGGTGCCCATGGGCGTCATCCGCCAGCAGTTTGGCCCGCAGGTTCGCGAGGAAGTGGTGCAGGACGTGCTGCGCCAGACCTACGGCGAAGCGCTGCAGCAGGAAAACCTGCGCCCCGCCGGCGCGCCGGTGCTCGATCCGGTGGAGATGAAGCCGGGCGAGGGCCTGCGTTACACCGCGACCTTCGAGGTCTACCCGGAAATCGAGCTCAAGAAGACCGAGGGCCTGAAGATCGAGCGCGCCAAGGTGGAAATCGGCGATGCCGACGTGGAGCGCATGATCGACAAGATGCGCCGCCAGCGCGGCACCTGGGAAGCGGTCGAACGCGCCGCATCCGACGGCGACCGCGTGCTGATCGATTTCGAGGGCAAGCTCAAGGGCGAGGACTTCCCGGGCAACAAGGACGAGAACGTGCCGGTGGAGCTGGGCGCGGGCCGCATGGTCGAGGATTTCGAGAAGAACCTGAAGGGCGTCAAGGCCGGCGAGGAGAAGACCTTCGATGTCAAGTTCCCCAAGGACTACCACGCCGAGGAGCTGAAGGGCCAGAAAGTGAGCTTCAGCGTCAAGGTCCGCGAGGTGCAGGAACTCAGGCTGCCCGAGCTGGACGACGAGTTCTGCAAGGGTCTGGGCGTCGAGGAAGGCGGCATCGAGCAGCTGCGCAAGGATGTGCGCGAGCACATGGAGCGTGAACTTGCTGCGCTGCTGCGGCGTCAGAGCAAGGAGAGAGTGCTGGATGCCCTCGTCGAGGCAAATCAGGTGGAATTACCTAAGGCGCTGATCGACGAAGAAATTCACACTATGCAGCACGAGATGGCCAACCGAATGGGTATGGGCAAGGATGCGGATCCGCACCAGCTGCCGCGCGAGCTGTTCGAGGAGAACGCCCGCAAGCGGGTGGCGCTGGGGCTGCTGCTGGGCGAATACATCCGTGCCGAGAAGCTCACGCCCGCGCAGGAGAAGATCGATGCCATCCTGCAGGAAAACGCGGACAATTACCCGGATCCGGAAGAAGCCCTGCGTAACCTGCGCGCCAGCGCCCGGGTGATGCAGCAGGTGCAGGCGCTGGCCCTGGAAGAGACGGCGGTGGATCGGCTGCTGGAAAAGGCGGAGATCACCGAAAAGCCTGCCACTTTCGACGAGGTGATGAACCCGGCAGGGTGATTCCTTGGAACAAGCATGAGGGAGAACGAAATGAGTCAGAATTCAGGCGCACTCGATACCCGGGCGCTCAACCTCGTGCCGATCGTCGTCGAGCAGACGGCGCGCGGCGAGCGCTCCTATGACATCTTCTCCCGCCTGCTCAAGGAGCGCGTGATCTTCCTGGTCGGTCCGGTCGAGGATCACATGGCCAACCTTATCGTGGCGCAGCTCTTGTTCCTCGAAAGTGAAAATCCGGACAAGGACATACATCTTTATATCAACTCGCCCGGCGGCTCGGTCACGGCCGGGCTGGCCATCTACGACACCATGCAGTTCATCCGCCCGGACGTGAGCACCATCTGCGTCGGCCAGGCGGCGAGCATGGGTGCGGTGCTTCTTGCCGCGGGCGCCAAGGGCAAGCGTTATGCGCTGCCGCATTCGCGCGTGATGATCCACCAGCCGCTGGCCGGCTTCCAGGGCCAGGCCTCGGACATCGACATTCACGCCCGCGAGGTGCTGGCCACCAAGGCGAGGCTCAACGAGATCCTGTCCCGCCATACGGGCCAGTCCATCGAGCAGATTGAAAAGGATACGGACAGGGACAAGTTCATGGGGGGCGAAGAATCCGTGGCCTACGGGCTCATTGATGCCGTGCTCACCCACCGCAAGGCAGCGGCGGGTGGCGGGGCGGGCTGATTTTTGCCCGGTTTCGGATTTTGCAGCACCCGAACCTCATGATATACATGGCTTGAGCGCGGTGCTCAGGTCCAGCTGAAGGTGAACCATGACTGACGAGACCCGCGGCGGTAACGAAGACGGCGGCAAGCTGCTGTACTGCTCGTTCTGCGGCAAAAGCCAGCACGAAGTTCGCAAGCTCATTGCAGGCCCGTCGGTGTTCGTCTGCGACGAGTGCGTGGAACTGTGCAACGACATCATCCGCGAGGAGATGGCTGAACAGGCCGAGCACGCGCACAGCAAGCTTCCCAGGCCGCAGGAAATCAAGTCCGTCCTGGACCAGTACGTCATCGGGCAGGAACGCGCCAAGAAGGTGCTTTCCGTTGCCGTGTACAACCATTACAAGCGGCTCGAGGCGCGCAACGCGCGCGAGCGCGATGACGTCGAGCTTTCCAAGTCCAACATCCTGCTGATCGGACCGACGGGCTCGGGCAAGACGCTGCTGGCAGAGACGCTGGCGCGCCTGCTCAACGTGCCGTTCACCATCGCCGATGCCACCACGCTGACCGAAGCCGGTTACGTGGGCGAGGATGTCGAGAACATCATCCAGAAGCTGCTGCAGAAGTGCGACTACGATGTCGAGAAGGCGCAGACCGGTATCGTCTACATTGACGAGATCGACAAGATCTCGCGCAAGTCCGACAACCCGTCGATCACACGCGATGTTTCGGGCGAAGGCGTGCAGCAGGCTCTTCTGAAGCTGATCGAGGGAACCATCGCCTCGGTTCCGCCACAGGGCGGCCGCAAGCATCCTCAGCAGGAATTCCTGCAGGTGGACACGCGCAACATCCTGTTCATCTGCGGCGGCGCCTTCGCCGGCCTCGAAAAGATCATTCGCGACCGCTCGGTGAAGAGCGGCATCGGTTTCGTCGCCGACGTGAAGTCGCGCGAGACCGGCCGCAACGTCGGTGAAACCCTTGCCGATGTCGAGCCGGAAGATCTGATCAAGTTCGGCCTCATCCCCGAGTTCGTCGGCCGCCTCCCAGTGGTCGCCACGCTCGAGGAGCTGGACGAGGATGCGCTGATCCGCATCCTCACCGAGCCGAAGAACGCCGTCATCAAGCAATACAAGAAGCTGTTTGAAATGGAAGGCGTCGACCTCGACATCCGCGAGGATGGACTGAGAGCGATCGCCCGCAAGGCCATGGAGCGCAAGACCGGTGCGCGCGGCCTGCGGACCATCATGGAACATGTGCTGCTCGACACCATGTACGACCTGCCGTCGATGGAAAGCGCTGAGAAGGTCGTGGTGGACGAGAGCGTCATCAACGGCGAAGCGCCGCCATTCGTCATCTACGCCAACGGCGATCACGTTCGCGCGGCATCGTCCGACGACTGACTGACCGGGCGGCGCGCTTGAAAGGCGAGGGGTCGTCCCCCATTACGCCCAGCGTGCCGCCGTTTCTTTCTCGAATCCGGGTCAAACCGGATGAACGCCGAACCCGAGGTTTCCTGTGGCCAGCGAAGAAATGCAATCCGATCAGAATCCCGACAGGCTGACCGTTGCCCTGCTGCCCTTGCGCGACGTGGTGGTCTACCCGCACATGGTGATTCCGCTGTTCGTCGGCCGCGAGAAGTCCATTCTCGCCCTCGACCAGGCGATGAAGGGGGGCAAGCAGATCCTGCTCGTCGCACAGAAGCGGGCGGAGATCGACGAGCCGAAGGAAGAAGACCTGCACCGCATCGGCGTGCTCGCCACGGTGCTGCAGCTGCTCAAGCTCCCCGATGGCACGGTGAAGGTACTGGTCGAGGGCGGCCAGCGTGCGCGCGTCGAGCGCTTCGTGCCGGCGGATCACTTCACTGCCGAGGTCACGCTCATTTCCGAGAGCGCCGGTGATGACGAACGCGAAGTCGACGTGCTCATGCGTTCGGTGATGTCGCTGTTCGACCAGTACGTCAAGCTGAACAAGAAGGTGCCGCCCGAGATTCTCACCTCGCTGGCCGGCATCGATTCGCCCAGCCGCCTTGCCGACACCATCGCGGCGCACATGACGCTGAAGATCGAGGAGAAGCAGAAGCTGCTTGAACTCGAATCGGTGCGCGAGCGGCTCGAACACGTCATGGCGCTGATCGAAGGCGAGATCGATCTCATGCAGATCGAAAAGCGCATTCGCGGACGCGTCAAGCAGCAGATGGAGAAGAGCCAGCGCGAGTACTACCTGAATGAGCAGATGAAGGCCATTCAGAAGGAACTCGGCGAGCTCGAGGATGCGCCCAACGAGATCGAGGAACTGGAGCGCAAGATTCGCGAGGCCGGCATGCCGAAGGAAGCCCACGACAAGGCCACCTCGGAGCTGAACAAGCTGCGCCTGATGTCGCCGATGTCGGCGGAAGCGACCGTGGTGCGCAACTACATCGAAACGCTCACCGCGGTTCCCTGGAAGAAGAAGACGCGCATTCGCAATGACCTCAAGAAGGCCGAGGAAACGCTGGAGGCGGATCACTATGGCCTGGAGAAGGTCAAGGAGCGCATCGTCGAATACCTCGCCGTGCAGCAGCGCGTGAGGAAGCTCCGCGGACCGATCCTTTGCCTGGTCGGCCCGCCGGGCGTGGGCAAGACCTCGCTGGGCCAGAGCATCGCTCGCGCGACCAATCGCAAGTTCGTGCGCATGTCGCTCGGCGGCGTTCGTGACGAAGCCGAGATCCGCGGGCATCGCCGCACCTACATCGGTTCGATGCCCGGCAAGATCATCCAGAACATGACCAAGGTGGGCGTGCAGAACCCGCTGTTCCTGCTCGACGAGATCGACAAGATGTCGATGGATTTCCGCGGCGATCCTTCCTCCGCCATGCTGGAAGTGCTTGACCCGGAACAGAATGCCACCTTCGTCGACCATTACCTCGAGGTCGATTACGACCTGTCCGACGTGATGTTCGTCGCGACGGCGAACACGATGAACATTCCCGGTCCGTTGCTGGATCGAATGGAAGTAATCCGCCTGTCCGGCTACACCGAGGATGAAAAGACCAATATCGCGCTTCGCTATCTCATCCCCAAGCAGATCGAGGCAAACGGTCTGCAAAGGAACGAGATCGAGATCGGCGAGGACGCGGTGCGGGCGATCATCAGGCACTACACCCGCGAGGCGGGCGTGCGCAGCCTTGAGCGCGAGATCGCGAAGATCTGCCGCAAGGTCGTCAAGCAGCTGCTGCTTGAGCCCAAGGACGCGCCCGTGAAGGTGACGCCGGAAAACCTCGAAAGGTATCTCGGCGTGCGCCGTTTCCGTTTCGGCCGCGCCGAGGAGAAGGATCAGATCGGCCAGGTGACTGGCCTTGCCTGGACGGAGGTCGGCGGTGAACTGCTGACCATCGAGGCCGCGGTGATGCCCGGCAAGGGCAAGCTGATTCACACCGGCAAGCTCGGCGACGTCATGCAGGAGTCCATCCAGGCGGCGATGACGGTCGTTCGCAGCCGTTCGAAAGCCTTTGGCCTGAAGGAGGACTTCCATCAGAACATCGACGTGCACATTCACGTGCCGGAGGGCGCCACGCCCAAGGATGGCCCGAGTGCCGGCATCGGCATGTGCACCGCGCTCGTTTCCGCCCTGACCGGCATTCCGGTGCGTGCGGACGTCGCCATGACCGGCGAAATCACGCTGCGCGGCGAAGTGTTGCCGATCGGTGGCCTGAAGGAAAAGCTGCTTGCAGCCCATCGTGGCGGCATCAAGACGGTGGTCATTCCGGAAGAAAACGAAAAGGACCTGGAAGAAATTCCGCAGGATGTGCGTGAACAGCTGACGATCAGGCCGGTCAAGTGGATAGACACCGTACTTGAAGTGGCGCTTCAGCATTCCCCTGTTGTGCCGGGCGCGGAGGAGCTGACGCCTGCGGAGAATGTCCAGGCGGAAAACGCGGAAGAAACCAAGCCGGCGCGCGTGCGGCCGCATTGATTCTGTTGACACATGTTTTTGGCGACTGGTATAAAACGGCGCAACGCGAACGACAGAATGCCCCGAACGGATACCGGTCTTACGCCTCCAGCGGTTTCACTCCTCTCGCTACTGCAACTCTAGCTGCGACAGGTGTTTGTTGATCGGCCAGGATTGGCCGGCGAGGCTCCGGAATGTTCCGGGAACAGAAATCCACCTCAGGGGGATCATCAAGATGAACAAGGCAGAACTCATTGAAGCGGTAGCGGCCAGCGCCGATCTTTCCAGAGCGGACGCGACGAAGGCTGTTGAAGCCGTTCTCGCTACCGTCACCGATGCGCTCAAGAAGGGCGACCAGGTGACGCTGGTCGGTTTCGGAACGTTCCTCGTCAAGGAGCGTGCAGCGCGCACCGGTCGCAACCCGCAGACGGGTCAGACCATTCAGATCGCCGCCAGCAAGGTTCCTGGATTTAAGGCTGGCAAAGCGCTCAAGGACGCTGTAAACTAGCGCGCTCCTTGAGGGGGTGCTTAGCTCAGCTGGGAGAGCATCGCCCTTACAAGGCGAGGGTCGCAGGTTCGATCCCTGCAGCACCCACCAACGACGCGGAGTGGTAGTTCAGCTGGTTAGAATACCGGCCTGTCACGCCGGGGGTCGCGGGTTCGAGTCCCGTCCACTCCGCCACTTATACGACAGCGAAAGGGCGCCCCGGAAAGGGCGCCCTTTTGTTTTGGGCCGCATCAAGGCGGTCAGCTTTCTGACGTCGAAGCCAGGACGGAAAAAACAATGCTGCAACGTATCAGAGAAAACGTTAAAGGGTGGGGCGCTTGGGTCATCGTTCTCTTCCTCTGCGTGCCCTTCGCCTTCTGGGGCATCAACCAGTATTTTGATCCCGTCGCCGACAATGCCGTCGCGGCCGTGAACGGCGAGCAGATTTCGTCCTTCCAGCTCGACCAGGCTTTCCAGCAGCGTTACCAGCAGATCCTGCAGATGTTCGGTGATGATCTGCCCGCCGGGTTGATCAACGAACAGGCGCTTCGTCGTGAAGAGCTGAACCGCCTGATCATGCAGGAGCTGCTGCGCCAGCGGACCCGCGAACTCAACCTGCGCGCCAGCGACCAGCAGCTGCGCGACGCCATTCGCGCCATCCCCGCGTTCCAGCAGAATGGACAGTTCTCGGCCGAGCTTTACCGGCAGGCGCTGCTGCGCGCCGGCCACACGCCGGCCAGCTTCGAGAACCTGATGCGCCGTGACATCGCCCTCAGCCAGTTGCAGGAAGGCATCGCCGCGAGCGCCTTTGCCACGCCGTTGCAGACGGCCATGGCGGTCGCGCTGGAAAACCAGGGACGCCGCCATGCCGCGGTCGTCGTGGCAGATGAGCCGTTCCGTGCACAGGTGGAGCTTTCCCAGGAAGAGCTGCAGGCCTACTACGAGCAGAACCAGGATAACTACGTGACCGAGGAGACGGTCGACCTCGCATACGTCCAGCTTGATCTCGAGCGCTTCGCGAGCGAGATCGAGATCGACGAAGCGGAGTTGCGTTCCCTCTATGAGCAGCGCAGCGCGGACTCGGCGGCGCAGGAAGAGCGCGTGGTGCGCCACATCCTCATCGAAGGATCGGATGACGCCGCCCGTGCCCGTGCCGAGGAAGCCCTGCGGCGCGTACAGGCGGGCGAAGACTTCGCCGCGGTGGCCAGCGAGATGTCGGACGACGCCGCCAGTGCGGCGGAGGGCGGCAGCCTGGGCGCCATCCAGCGTGGCATGCTGACAGGCGCGTTCGAGGATGCGCTGTTCGCCATGAACGAGGGCGAGGTTCGTGGCCCGGTGCAGACGGACTTCGGTTTCCACGTTCTCAAGCTCGACGAGATCCGCAGCCTCGGCGTCGAGAGTTTCGAAAGCGTGCGCGAGGAGCTTGCCGACGAGCTGCGCCGGCAGCGCGCCCGCGAACGCTTCGACCAGGCGGTGACGCAGCTGGCCGATGCCACCTTCCGCGAGGATGGCAGCCTGCAGCCTGCGGCCGATGAACTCGGCATCGAGGTCCACGAGATCGAAAATGTGACCCGCCGCGGCGGCGAAGGCCTCGCGCAGAATCCGGACGTGCGTTCCGCCGCGTTCAGCGAGACCGTGCTCGGCGAAGGACGCAACAGCGATCCGATCTACATCGGCGACAGCGTCGTGGTGATTCGCGTCGTCGGTCACCAGCCGGCCGAGCCGAAGCCGTTTGAAACGGTCGAGGCCGAGATCCGGGACCGCCTAACGACTGAACGCGCACGTGAACTTGCACTGCAGAAGGCCAACGCGGTGCTCGAGCGGGCGCGCAATGGCGAGTCGCTTGCGGATATCGCGCAGGCGGAGAAGCTGATCTACCGCGACGAGAGCGTGACCTATCGCCAGACGCCGGACATTGGTCCTGCCTATGCCGAGGCGCTGTTTGCCGCGGAATATCCGCTGGAAGGACCGGTCTTCGACGTGACCGCGGTCGAGAACAACGATTTCGTCGTGTTCCGCCTCAATGAAGTCATTCCGGGCCGCATGAACGAGATCGCGCCGCGCGAGCGGCAGAACCGCCGTCGCCAGCTCAGTGACCAGCACGGCAATGAGTCGATCACGGCGTACCTGGGCGAGATGCGCGCGAACGCCGATGTCGTCGTCAAGGATGAGCGCTCGCTGTCCGAGTAAAACTCGAAGGCTGCATTCCGGTGCAGCCGGGGGAGGAAGACGACGATGAAGAAGATTGCGCTGCATTGGCAGATCGCGATTGCCATTGCGCTTGCGGCGGTTGCCGGATGGCTTTCCGGAACTGACGCCGGCATCGCCGGCGTCACCTTTCACGGTGTCTATTCATTCCTGGGCGCGCTGTTCCTGCGCGCCCTGAAGATGATCATCGTGCCGCTGATCCTCTCGTCCATCATCGTCGGAATCGCCGGCATCGGGCGCGGCGAGGACCTCGGCAGGCTGGGTGGCAAGACAGTCGGGCTTTATCTTTCCACCGGCCTGATCGCGGTGCTGGTCGGCCTGGTTGCGGTGAACATCATCCGGCCGGGCATCGAGGACGGTGAGCCGGTGCGCGACCAGCTAGCGCTGGAGGTCAGCCGCCAGGAAGTGCGTCAGGAACTGGGTGGCCACGGCCTCGGCGGCATGGTCGACATGTTCATTCGCATGATTCCCGAGAACGTCGTCGCCACCGCATCCAACAACAGCGACCTGCTGGCGCTGATCTTCTTCGCCGTGCTGTTCGGCTTCTTCATCACCCGGGTGAGCAACGAGTACGCGGAACCCGTCTATGCGTTCTGGAACGGCGTGTTCCAGATCATGATGCGGATCACCGAGTTCATCATGAAGTTCGCGCCGATTGGCGTGTTCGGCCTCGTCGCCAAGGTGGTGGCCGAGACGGGTTTCGGCGGCGTGCGGCCGCTCGCCGTATTCGCGGTGACCGTGGTCATCGCGTTGATGACGCATGCCCTGGTGATCATGCCGCTGATCATCCGCTTCCTTTCGGGCGTCAATCCCTGGAAGGTCTACCGCGCGGCTTCGCCAGCCCTGCTGACGGCGTTCTCGACGGCGTCCTCCTCGGGCACCTTGCCGGTGACCATGGATTGCGTGGAAAAGAATGTCGGCGTATCCAACCGCGTTTCCAGCTTCGTGCTGCCGCTCGGCGCCACCATCAACATGAACGGCACGGCGCTCTACGAATGCACTGCGGTCATGTTCCTCGCGCAGGCCTATGGCCTGGAACTGTCGCTTGTCACGCAGTTCACCATCGTGATCACCGCGCTGGTCACTTCGATCGGTGTTGCCGGCGTGCCGTCGGCGTCCATGGTGGCGATCGGCATGATCCTCACTGCCGTAGGCATGCCGCTGGAAGCGATGGGCGTGCTGTTCGTGTTCGACCGCGTGCTGGACATGCTGCGTACCAGTGTCAACGTGCTGGGCGATGTTGCCGCCAGCGTGATCGTTGCGCGCTCGCAGGGCGAGGAACTGGCGCTGAAGTAGGCAGCAAGGACGAATCATGAAAAAAGCCGGGCAGTGCCCGGCTTTTTTCATGTCGGAAAGCTGCTCAGTCGTTCAGCGACATGCCGATGTTGTGGTAGCCGTTGTCGACGTAGATCACCTCGCCGGTGATGCCGGAGGCGAGATCGGAGCACAGGAAGGCGGCGGCATTGCCGACCTCTTCCGCCGTGACGTTGCGGCGCATGGGGGCGATCTTCGCGACGTGATCGAGCATCTTGCGGAAGCCGCTGATGCCGGAGGCGGCCAGCGTCTTGATCGGGCCGGCGGAGATTGCGTTCACGCGAATGCCTTCCGGGCCAAGATCCTGCGCCAGGAAGCGCACGTTCGCTTCCAGGCTCGCCTTGGCGAGACCCATGACGTTGTAGTTCGGCACGGCCTGCACGGCGCCGAGATAGGTCAGCGTGAGGAAGGCGCCGTTGCGGCCCTTCATCATCGGCCACAGCACCTTGGCGAGCGCGGCGAAGCTGTACGAGCTGATGTCGTGAGCAACGCGGAAGCCTTCCCGGCTGACCACGTCGATGTAGCGGCCTTCCAGCTGGTCTCGGGGCGCAAAGCCGATGGAGTGCACGGCGATGTCCAGCGAATCCCAGTGCTTGCCGAGGCGCGCGGGCAGCGATTCGATTTCCTCATCGCTGGCGACGTCCAGCGACAGCACGATGTCCGTGCCGAGTTCCCTGGCGAACTCCTCGACGCGCGGCTTGAGCTTGTCGCCGACGTAGGTGAGCGCGAGTTCCGCGCCCTCACGGCGCATCGCCTGGGCGATGCCCCACGCGATCGAACGGTTGGACGCGAGTCCGGTTATCAGCGCGCGCTTGCCTTGGAGAAAACCCATCTTCTTTTTCCTTCTGCTGATCAGGTTGATTGCTTGGTCACGTCGACCCGGAGCGTGAGTTTCTGGCCGGGCCGCAGGTAATCCTCGGCGGAAATATTATTCCATCGCACGATATCACCCACCTTCACTCCGAAGCGACCGGCAATGCGGGCGAGCGAATCGCCGCGCCGCACGGTGTAGGTAACGGTACGCAGGCGGTTCGCCGGGCCAAGGCTTGCGGTGACCGCGGCATCCTTGGTCCACACCACCAGCGTCTGGCCGACCCGCAGCGGATCGGTGGGCGCCATGCCGTTCCAGGCCGCGAGCTCGCGCAGGTTCACGCCGTAACGGCGGGAGATGCTCCAGAAAGATTCGCCTGCCGCGACCCTGTGGTCGACGCGCACGCCCGAGCGCGGCACGTTCTGCTTCGCTTCCAGGCGGTTGGCAGCCGCGAGCGCATAGCCCTGCAGGGATTTCATCGCCACGGGCACGGTGAGCGTGTCGCCGGCACGAATGAGGTTGTTGCGAATGCCGTTCACCTCGCGCAGCAGCTCGACCGTGGTGTCGTACTTGCGCGCGATGGTCAGCAGGCTTTCGCCGCTCGAAATCTTGTGCCGCGCCCAGCGCACCGTGTCCTGCGGGCCGAGATCAGCCAGCGCCTGACGGAACTGCGGGATGTTCTCGATCGGCAGCAGCAGGCGATGCGGACCGTCCGGATCGGTGGCCCAGCGGTTGAAGGCGGGGTTGAGCATGTAGACCTGTTCGACATCCAGCCCGGCGAGTTCCGCGGCGAGCGCGAGATCGATCTGCCGGCCGACATCCACGGTCGCGAGATAGGGCTCATCCGGAATGGGACGCAGCGCGACGCCATGGCGTTCGGGTTCCGCGACCAGGCGCTGCAGCGCGAGCAGCTTGGGCACGTAGGCGCTGGTCTCGGCGGGAAGGCGCAGGTGCCAGAAGTCCGTGGGCAGTCCGCGCGAGCGGTTGTAGCGCACCGCGCGCGCCACGTTGCCTTCGCCGGAGTTGTAGGCGGCGAGCGCCAGCAGCCAGTCATCGAACTCGCCATGCAGGTACTCGAGGTAATCCAGCGCGGCGCGGGTCGCTTCCACCACGTCGCGGCGGCCGTCATACCACCAGTTCTGCTTCAGGCCGAAGCGCTTGCCGGTTCCCGGGATGAACTGCCACAGCCCGGCGGCGCGGCCGTGCGAATAGGCGAAGGGATCGAAGGCGCTTTCGACGATGGGCAGCAGCGCGATTTCCATCGGCATGCCGCGTTCTTCCACCGCCTCGACGATGAGATGGAAGTAGGGCGTGGCGCGGGTGGCGACGCGATCAAGATAGGATTGATGCGAAGCATACCAGCGCAGCTGCGCGTTGACGCGATCGTTGTCGACCACTGGCAGGCCGAAGCCGTCACGCACCCGGAACCAGACATCGCGGCTGCCGATGTCCAGTTCATCGGCGGCGACGAGTTCGTCGACCTCGCACACCATGGGTTCGGTTTCGACAGCCGAGGTGACCACGATCTCGTTGTCGTCGACCAGCGGCGCGCCGGTGTCGCTTGTTGCACATGCGCCCAGCGCGAGCACGCCAGCCAGGACGCCAAACCTGCGAATCATCATTGGCTCCCCGCCCCTGAAGATGTTGAATTTATTGAAATTCGTCCTTCCAGCGCCGGAGCGCCGCGAACCTGCGCACCTTATCACTCAGGGTATTCCCCGACCACCGCTCGACGCTGGCAATCACGCCTGGTTGTTCGATTCTGAGAAATGGGTTCACTTGCCGTTCACGGGCGATGCTGCTCGGCAGGGAGGGTTCACCTTGCTGCCGAAGTGCTTCCACCTGCCGGCGCCAGGCGGCGATCTCGTCGTTCCCGGGTTCCGCGGCTGCAGCAAAGGTAAGATTCGCGAGCGTGTACTCGTGACCGCAGAAGACGCGCGTCGTTTCCGGCAGCGCAGCCAGGCGTTCCAGCGAGTGCAGCAACTTTTCCGGCGTGCCTTCGAACAGCCGGCCGCAGCCGGCGCTGAACAGCGTGTCGCCGCAGAACAAGGCGTCGCCGGTCACGAAGGCAACGTGGCCGAGCGTGTGCCCGGGGATTTCCATGACCGTGAAATCCAGCCCGGCGAGCCGGAACGTGGAGCCTTCCCGGACGAGCTCGGTCACGACGTCGCCTGCTTCGGCAGGACCGAACACGGGAACGTCGAAACGCTCGCACAGCGTTGCCGCGCCGCCGATGTGATCGCGATGGTGATGCGTCAGCAGGATGCCGCGCGGCACGAGGCCTTCCTGGCCAACCCGATCGAGCACAGGGGCGGCGTCGCCCGGGTCGACGATGAGGACATCCTCGGGCTCGTCTTTTGCGTGGATGAACCAGATGTAGTTGTCGCGGAACGCGGGGACATGGCTGATTTTCGGCATGCGGGCATGATAACCGCCGGGAAGTCCCGCGAAAAACCGCGTGCTAAAGTAGCCGCATGAGCATCGACGGCCGCCTCGATCCCTGGTTCCGCTCCCCGCTGGGCGATGCATTGCTGTGCGCCGAGTCCGAGGTCGCCTGCCGCCTGCTCGAGCGGGTGTTCGGTTTCGTCGCCGTGGCCATCGGCGGCTGGTGGCCCACGGAGCCCTTCATGACGCATTGTGCGATCCGTCGCCGCCTGCACCTGGACGCCCGCTCCGGCGACCTCCTGTCGCCGCTGGACAACCTCGCCCTGGCCTCGGATTCGGTGGACGCCATCGTGCTGCCGCACACCCTGGAGTTCGTGGAATCGCCGCAGCGGCTATTGCGCGAGGTCGAGCGGGTGCTGGTGGGCGAGGGTCATGTGCTGATCCTCGGCTTCAATCCGTGGAGCGCCTGGACGGTGCGCAAGCTGCTGAAGGGCGAGCATTTTCCGGAGTCCGGCCAGCCGCTGGCGCGGGCCCGGCTGATCGACTGGCTGGAACTGCTGGGCTTCGAGATCCTGGCCGCGCCCGGTTTTTTCCGCCGCCCCCCGCTGGACCATCGCGGCGCGCTGGAGCGCCTGCAGGGCCTGGAGCAGCCGCGCTGGCTGCCGCTGCCCGCCGGGGCCTACGCGGTGCTGGCGCGCAAGCATGTTTATTCCGTCACCCCGCTGCGGCCCGCCTGGGAGCGCCGTCGCCGCCTGATCGCGGGCCTGGCCTCGCCGACCGCGCAATCCACCGAATGGCGGCGGCGTGTGCACTACCAGAAACACTGATGACGAGGGAACGCATGAAGCGGGTGATCATTCATTCCGACGGCGCCTGCCGCGGCAATCCCGGCCCGGGCGGCTGGGCCGCGGTGCTGGCCTGGGGCGACACCGAGAAGGAGCTGTCCGGCCACGAGGCGCATACCACCAACAACCGCATGGAACTGACGGCGGCCATCGAGGCGCTGCGCGCGCTGAAGCGCCCATGCACGATCGATTTCTACACCGACTCCGAGTACCTTCGCCGCGGCATCACCGAGTGGCTGGTGAACTGGAAGCGCAACGGCTGGAAGACGGCCGCCCGGCAGCCGGTGAAGAATGCCGACCTGTGGATGGCGCTGGACGAGGCCGCCGCGCCACATGAGATCCGCTGGCATTGGGTGAAGGGGCACAGCGGTCACGCCGGCAACGAGCGCGTCGATAGACTCGCCAACGAAGCCATCGACCGCATGCTGGCCAAATCCTGAAGCAGGGAAGAAAGAAGAATGCGTCAGATCGTGCTTGATACCGAGACCACGGGTCTCGAGCCCGCCGAGGGCCACCGCATCATCGAGATCGGTTGCGTGGAGATCGTCAATCGCCGGCTCACCGGCGACGACCGCCGCTGGTACCTCAACCCCGATCGCGACATCGACGAAGGCGCGGTCGAGGTCCATGGCATCACCAGCGACTTCCTCGCCGACAAGCCGCGCTTCAGGGACATCGTCGACGAGTTCCTCGAATACATCCGCGGCGCGGAGCTGGTCATCCACAACGCGCCCTTCGACGTCGGCTTCCTCAATCATGAGCTGGAAGTGCATCTCGGCCGCAGCGAGCGGGTCGACGTGATCTGCGGCGTGCTCGATACGCTGCAGATGGCGCGCCGCATGTACCCCGGTCAGCGCGCCAGCCTGGACGCGCTGTGCAAGCGCTTCGAGATCGACAACTCGCGCCGCGAGTATCACGGCGCGCTTCTTGACGCGCAGCTGCTCGCCGAGGTCTATCTCGCCATGACCGGCGGCCAGGCGGCGCTGCTGCTGGATGCGGCGAAACAGCCCGGCGCGGCTGCGGCGAGAGCCGAGCAGCGCATCGCGCGCGAAGGGCTGGTGCTGCCCGTGATTGCGCCAAAGGAAAGCGAGGCACTGTTGCACGCGCGCTTCCTTGATGCCATGCGGGAACAGGGTGCCACGCCGTTATGGCAGGAACTCGAACCCTCCGAAGTGTGATTCCGGCTCCCTCATCACCGACCGGTTTCTCGTGACTACCATCCGGGCATCACTGTAGAATCCGACGTCCTTTCGCGCTCCGGCATGGAAGCCCGGGGCGTGAGTCCTGGCAACAAACCAACGGATGATTACCATGACCGACTCTCTGAGCCGCGGCTTCGTGCGGAATTTTCTTGGCAATTCGCCGGACTGGTACAAGCAGACCATCATCGGTTTCCTGGTCCTGAACCCCATCCTGTTCTTCCTGGTGGACCCGTACATCGCCGGCTGGGTGCTGGTGCTGGAGTTCATCTTCACGCTGGCCATGGCGCTGAAGTGCTACCCGCTGCAGCCCGGCGGCCTGCTGGCGATCGAAGCGATCGCCATCGGCATGGCCTCGCCGGAAACGGTGTTCCATGAAGCGCAGGCGAACTTCGAAGTGATCCTGCTGCTGATCTTCATGGTCGCCGGCATCTACTTCCTGAAGAACATGCTGCTCTACACCTTCACCAACATCCTGGTGAAGATCCGCTCGAAGATCGCGCTGTCGCTGATGTTCACCTTCACGGCGGCTTTCCTGTCGGCCTTCCTCGACGCGCTGACCGTCATCGCCGTGGTGATTGCCGTTGCCGTCGGCTTCTACGGCGTCTATCACCGCGTCGCTTCGGGACGCGCCATCGACCACGATCACGACCAGGCCGACGACCAGTGGATCGCCGAACAGCACCGCGCCGACCTGGAGAACTTCCGCGGCTTCCTGCGCAACCTGCTGATGCACGCTGCCATCGGCACCGCGCTGGGCGGCGTCATGACCATGGTCGGCGAGCCGCAGAACCTGCTGATCGCCAGCGTGATGAACTGGAACTTCGTCGAGTTCTTCGTGCATGTCGCGCCGGTGTCTCTGCCGGTGTTCGTGGTCGGCCTGGCCACCTGCTTCCTGGTCGAGAAGTTCAGGATCTTCTCCTACGGTTACGAGCTGCCGCAGAACGTGCGCAAGGTGCTGGAGGATTTCGCCGCCGAGCAGGAACGCAAGCGCGGCCCGCGTGACTACGCGGCGCTCATCGCCCAGGCCCTGGTGGCGGTGTTCCTGATCGTGGCGCTGGCCTTCCATCTCGCCGCTGTCGGCCTGATCGGCCTTGCCGTCATCGTGCTGGCGACCTCGTTCACCGGCGTGACCGAGGAGCACCAGCTCGGCCATGCCTTCCAGGAAGCGCTGCCATTCACCGCGCTGCTGGTGGTGTTCTTCGCCATCGTCGGCGTGATCCACGAGCAGCACCTGTTCAGCCCGGTGATCGATTACGTGCTGACCAACTTCCAGGGACATGCGCAGCTGTCGGCGTTCTACATCGCCAACGGCGTGCTGTCGGCGATTTCCGACAACGTGTTCGTGGCCACGGTGTACATCAACGAGATCAAGGCGGCCTTCGAGGCCGGCGCGATCAGCGCCGAGCAGTACAACCTGCTCGCCGTCTCGGTGAACACCGGCACCAACATCCCGTCGGTGGCGACGCCGAACGGCCAGGCCGCCTTCCTGTTCCTGCTGACCTCGGCCATCGCGCCGCTGGTGCGGCTGTCCTACGGCCGCATGGTGATCCTGGCCCTGCCGTACACCATCACCATGTCCATCGCCGGTTTCCTCGCTACCATCTATCTGCTGTGAGGGGAATCCGCTTGATGAAAGCCCCGGCCTTGTGCCGGGGTTTTTTTTGAGAAGGGAGAAGGGAGGAGACCGAGAGCCGAAAGCTGCAAATCTTCTTCCTTCTCCCTTCCTTTACCCTGCAGTTCTCTCAGCTCTCACGCCTTCCCGGATTTCGCTTCGCTCAACCCGGGCTCCATCCTCTCACCCCGCACGCCCCGACTTGCAGCCGGCCAGCGAATACGGTGTCATTGCGGCAAGTCCGCATCGATGACCGCAATGTCCGTCGCCTATTTTTCCCCGCCCGCCTGTGCTGCATTCAATCCCGGCCGTTGCCACCCGGAGGTGCCCGAGCGGCTGGCGAGCATCGATGACCATCTCATTTCCCTGCGGCTGCGCGAGTTGCTGGTGGAAGGCGAGGCGCCGCCGGCGAGCGATGAGCAGCTGCTGCGCGTGCACTCGCAGGAATACATCGACATGTTGTCGGCATGCGAGCCCGGCGAAGGCGTGGTCTCGCTCGATCCGGACACCTGGCTGGTGGCGGGCATCGGCGAGGCGGCGCGGCATGCCGCGGGCGCCGTGGTGGGCGCGGTGGACATGGTGATGGCGGGCAAGGTGAACCGCGCCTTCTGCGCGGTGCGTCCGCCCGGGCATCATGCCGAGCGGGCGCGCGCCATGGGTTTCTGTCTCTTCAACAATGTCGCGGTGGGCGCGGCGCATGCGCTCGCCCGGCACCGGCTCAAGCGTATCGCCATCGTCGATTTCGACGCGCACTGGGGCAACGGCACGGACGCGATCTTCCTGGATGAAAAGCGCGTCGGCGTGTTCGCGAGTTTCCAGGAACACCTGTTCCCGCCGCAGGAGGCGATGCAGGTGCCAGGGCGCATCGTC